>JBGPIK010000267.1:0-9695 GCA_041484845.1 Binatia bacterium
GGCTCCAGGGGTTGAGGGTTCAAGTCCCTTCACTCACCCCAATGTTTATATGGAAGATAGATGATGGAGGATCGAACTTGGCGCATATTAAATGGCAATCCTCGATTTTCGATCCTTGATCAGCATCAGGTGCGGGCCGCTAGCTCAGTTGGTAGAGCAGCTGACTCTTAATCAGCGGGTCCGGAGTTCGAGTCTCCGGCGGCCCACCAGATCTTCTCGAACCTTCCGATAATCCATTCGGTCGCCTCATTTCGCGCTAGATTATCGTGTCACGTCGCGTAGATCTCTGATTTTTATGGGATGGTCCTTTCCAGCATAAGAGCTGGGCTCGATTTTGCTTTTCTAGCTCTGTTTTACCTCCAAGATTTGTTTGAAATGTCTTCCTTTGTAGGGCATTCCCTGCGTTTCAACTGTTCCTTTGCACGACCGGAGCTCAATCTTCCGCAGAAACAATGCCTCCATAAGGATTAGTGGACCAAGGCACAGCTTTTGCGCATGTCAGGGCCATTTTGCCCCATTTGTTACGATCAAGGAGGAACGATGGCCAAGCTGCAATTCCAATGCAGACATTATATTAGCCTCGTTGGTTGCGGCGTCACTCTATTATTTCTGGCCTTCGTGACCCAAAGTTGTGCAACCCTTTCGGAAGTGAATTCGCGCGGGGACATTGCGCCGAGCAAGTAAGAAACTTCACCCAAGCAAACTATAATAATAATCCAACGCGGCAAAGCGTCATGGTACGGACCAGGCTTACAGTGGAAAAAAACAGCCAGCGGAGATAACTTTGATCAGACGAAACTGATTGCCGCACACAAGACCTTTCCGCTAGGCAGCACAGCAAAGGTGACCAACCTGAAGAACGGGAATTCAGTGGAAGTGGAAATTAGGGACCGTGGCCCTTTTGTGGAAGGACGCATTATAGATCTGTCTAAGGCGGCCGCCGAAAAATTGGGCATTGTCGACACTGGAACGGCTCTTGTGCAGGTCGAACTACTCTCTGAGAGCGCTCCCCGTTCAGATGAGCCCGCTCGTGCCAGAAACAATTAGCCAGCGCCGAAATGCCGTGGGGTTGCGGCAGCGCCACGGAGCGTCTCGTGAGGAGTGAAAGCTTCCGGCACTTATTCCAACTGCGGCAATAGCGCCATGACCGCTTCTGATCCATGACCGGCGTTAACGAGCCCGAACGCCATAAGGACGCGACCTTATTATAGGGTTCTCGATTCAAAGATTTTCTTGTTAAGCCAACGCCATAATGAGATAATTCAGTATCTTCAGAGGGTTTAGTTCGACTAGGCGGAGGCAAGATGATGGCCGAGGGCTTAACGTACAAAATGCCATTGGAAGTTTATCTTCAAGCGGCCGTGATCCGAGGCGTCTTAGAGACCAATCAAAATCGCCTCAGCAGTCATCTGATTTTGCGCGAAGGCGACGAGGTTTTCATCCTTCGGGCCGCTAGTCTGGAAAGACTCGATAGGACTACGATTGCCGCCGGTTCAGACGAATATCTGATATACATGCAAGAGATATTTCTCATTGCCGACCTCAGCCCGCAAGCTGAACGTTTCGGTGTCGAGAATTTGTTTGTCAAAAAAGAAAGCAGCAGAGCTTTGCTGAGTATTGGCCCGTATTGGCTTCAGGGCAACATCCACATACTTCCGGGCGGAGCGCTTCACGACTTGTTGATGGCAAGGGCGCGCTTCGTCCCGGTGACGGAAGCGACGTTGCTCGATCGCCCTGAGAAGGACTCTCGCACTTATCTTGTGAACCGGACAAAAATTGGGTTCATAACGGCTTTAAATGAAAACCTGGTTGAGCTTTGAGAATTATGGCGGCGTTACAATTCCCAACTGAAATAAATTACAATAAGGCGAGCGGAGTAGTTCGAATTTCCTGGAACGATGGCCACATCGGGGAGTATACGCCGCAATACCTAAGGGGATTCTGTCCCTGCGCGTTGTGTCAAGGACACGGAACTGAGAGGAGCTTTATTTCTGTACCGCAAGCGCAAATCCAAGAAATTCGGGCTGTGGGCAACTACGCCATAGAGTTTAGGTGGCACGGTGGCCACAGCACAGGAATTTACAGCTTTGATTATTTGAGAGCGCTTTGCCCGTGCGCTGCGTGTGACAAACAGTCTCCGAATCCGACGTGATGAAGTCCGTCGCGCATCACGCTGTGATGCACGTCTCCTTCTTGGCTTCACTCAATGGGAGTTCGTTAGTTTTTGTCTTGGGTCCGGCGAACCGCATCCTTCTCCGGCGGCGATTCCTTGGTCACCGGCTGAATTTCTGTCGGGCGGTCGCCCGACGCTGATCGCTCTGCGGTGAGTTCAATCTCGAATCCTCAGATCCACGCCCGATACATGCCGATTGCGGAAGGGGATGCAGGAGCAACCGAAATCCGTAATCAGCGCTCAGAGCGCTTGACTTAGCTAGTCGTGTTTCTTACTCTCCTTCTCTAATTAGAAGGGTTGAGATGGTTTTCGCGTCAATTAGGACTGAGGTGCGAGAGTGGCGGAACTGGCAGACGCACTAGACTTAGGATCTAGCGGGCAACCATGGGGGTTCGAATCCCCCCTCTCGCACCAAACAAAGAGAGCTTCGGGTTTCAATTTGATTTCCGCAAGCACGAAGGATTTGACTATGAGATAAACGTCGCCTGATACAATTGTTGGGATCAAAGCTAAGCACCGGGGAAACCGTTTATCTAATGTAAGGAAAATATGAAATTCGATCTTGATGAAATAAATTCCGTGCAGCGAAAAATTAGTGTCGAGCTCACTCCGGAGACGGTCGCTGGCGAATTTACCAAGGCTTATTACAATTTAGGACAAAGGGTGCGCGTCAAGGGCTTTCGCGCCGGCAAAGCTCCGCGCAGCGTTCTCCAAGGAATTTACGGAGAAGAAATAAAGGGACAGGTACGGTCGCAGCTGGTGGAAGGCTCGTTAAGTGAGGTCATTAAGGAGCGAGGCCTGCAAATCGTATCGCGACCGGAAATCGAAGCTAATGAATTAGAAGAGGGGCGCACTTTTTCGTTTTCAGCCATTTTTGAAGTGAAGCCGCATATTGACGTGAGAGACTACGTGGGCATTGAGGTAGAGAAGGTCAAACTGGCGATCACCGATGAGCAAATCGAGGAAGCGCTTGAACGTCTGCGCGAGAGCCATGCGCGGCTGGAGCCGATGGAAAATCGGGATACCGTAGAACGCGCTGATTTCGTTACTCTGGATTTTGACGGTTCCATCGCGGGAAAAGCGTTTGCCGGTGGTAAAGGCGAAAATTATCTCTTGGAAATAGGTGGTAAACAGGCGTTGCCCGACTTCGAAGATGCCATCGTTGGCTTCAGGATCGGCGAGCGCCAGGCGGTCCAGGTGAAGTATCCTGAATCCTACCCTAATCGTGAGATTGCCGGCAAAACCGTTGATTTTATGGTCGTTGTCCGAGACATCAAGAGTAAGGTGATGCCGCCGCTCGATGACGATTTTGCCAAAGACCATGGCGAATGCGCCTCTCTCAACCAGTTGCGCGCGGCCATCCGCACCCGGCTTGAAAATGAGCTGCAACAGATTCAAAACGAAGCGTTAAAGGAACAACTCGTGAATCGCTTGATTGAAAAAAATTCTTTTACTCCGCCACCGTCAATGGTGGAGCGGCAAACGAGATATCTCATCGAACGATCTCACAACCGGACCTCAGGGGAAAAGCGCTCAGAAGAAACGGAATCGGCACCTTCGAACGAAGAAACCCGCAAAAACCTGGAAACTCGGGCGGTGCGCCAGGTCCAAGCGACTTTATTGGTTGAGAAAGTCGCCCAGGCTGAAAACATTGAGATCTCTGACAAGGAGATACAGGAGCGAATTGACAACTTGGCCAGAGCCGCGGGCGAGAGGGCAAAACCCGTGCGGGAATTCTATTCCCGTTCGGATGCGCGCGAGGAATTGCGCGGACAAATTATGTTTAACCGCACTCTGGAGTTTTTACTCGAACGCGCGCAGATCAAGGAGATCGATCCGGCGATCTCCAAGGTTGATGAGCACGGTGAAAAACGCTAGAATGCGAGTCGTGATCGAGGAGTCTCCCTGACAATGAACTTCATCCCGATTGTCGTCGAACAGACGGGCCGTGGCGAGCGCGCATATGACATCTACTCGCGGCTTTTAAGAGACCGCATCGTTTTTCTCGGGTCGGTTGTTACAGACGACGTTGCCAATCTCATCGCGGCCCAGCTTCTCTTCCTTGAGTCCGAAGATCCTGAACGCGATATTTTCTGTTACATCAATAGCCCAGGCGGCTCGGTTACTGCGGGTTTGGCGATCTATGACACCATGCAATATGTGAGGCCGCAAATTTCAACTGTTTGCGTCGGACAGGCGGCCAGTATGGGAGCATTACTTTTGGCGGCGGGCAGCAAAGGCAAGCGTTTCGCTTTGCCTCATTCGCGCATCATGATCCATCAGCCTTTAGGTGGATTTCAAGGGCAGGCGACGGACGTCGATATTCAGGCGCGTGAAATTCTTCGGATGCGCGAAGAGTTGAACAATATCCTGGTGCGGCATACGGGGCAGAGCCTTAAACGCATTGAAAAGGACACCGATCGAGATTTTTTTATGACCGGGAAACAGGCTCAGGAATACGGGTTGGTCGACGAGGTTATCGCGGCGCGGCCCGAAGGCAACTTGAAGAAGTAACGGAATTTTGGTCAAGCGGGGGTTCTATGCCAAAGCACGGTGAACACGGGTCAGGAAATCTCGTCTGCTCGTTTTGTGGAAAGAGCCAGGACGAGGTCAGGAAGCTCATCGCTGGGCCGACCGTCTACATCTGTGACGAGTGCATTGATCTTTGCAACGATATTATTGCCGAAGAATGCGATCACGATGAGAATTTGACCTCCTCTTCGAACGTGCCGAAACCCGCCGAGATCAAGCGCGTTCTCGATCAGTACGTGATCGGCCAGGAAAGGGCAAAGAAAATTCTCGCCGTGGCGGTGCATAACCATTACAAACGCATCGATAGCCAAATGGTGACAGGAGACGTGGAACTGCAGAAGAGCAATATTCTCCTTTTAGGACCGACGGGTTCTGGAAAGACCCTCCTCGCTCAGACGCTGGCCCGTTTTCTTCAAGTGCCATTCACCATTGCCGACGCCACGAGTTTAACGGAGGCGGGTTACGTTGGTGAGGATGTCGAGAACATTATTCTCAACTTGCTTCAAGCCGCTGACTACGACGTTGAAAAAGCTCAACGTGGCATCGTGTATATCGATGAGATCGATAAAATCTCGAGAAAATCCGACAACCCGTCGATTACGCGCGATGTTTCGGGTGAAGGCGTGCAGCAGGCGTTATTAAAGATTATAGAGGGAACCATGGCAAGCGTTCCGCCAAAAGGGGGAAGAAAACATCCGCAACAGGAATTCCTTCAGGTGGATACGACGAATATCCTTTTTATCTGCGGCGGCGCTTTCGTTGGGCTCGAGGACATTATTCGGAAAAGAACCGGACATAAGCGAATGGGATTCGGGGGGCAGCTTGAAGATAAGGACGGCAGACGAACCACCGAGTTGCTGCACGACGTTCAGCCGGAGGATCTATTAAAGTTTGGTCTGATACCGGAATTTATCGGGCGCTTGCCGGTAATCGCTACCCTTGATGAATTGGACGAATCGGCTCTTGTGCGTATTCTCAAAGAGCCCAAGAACGCCTTAACGAAACAATATTCAAAGCTCTTCGATATGGAAACCGTACACCTCAAATTTACCGAAGAGGCCCTTCGCGCGATCGCTCGCGAGGCCATGAAGCGAAAATCGGGTGCACGGGGGCTAAGAGCGATCATGGAAAATATCATGCTGGAGATCATGTACGACATGCCTTCCCAGCCCAATATCAAAGAGGTGGTCATCTCCGAGGACGTGGTCAACAAAAACGAACCACCCATTGTGGTCTACACCAAAGCGGCGGAGAGTGCTTAGGGAGGGAAAGCTATGTTATTTCGTAACGAGAAGCGAGACGATAGGGAGCAAGGTGGCGCGTCGCGAGTGCCGCTGTTGCCTTTGAGGGATATCATCGTTTTTCCTCACATGGTGGTGCCGCTGTTTGTCGGGCGGCAACGCTCGATCAAGGCTTTGGAAGAGGCGACGCAAAAGCAAAGCCCGATTTTTCTGTCGTCACAAAAGGACGCGAAAACGAATGAACCTACGGAAGAGGATATTTACAAGACCGGAACGTTGGGTACGGTTGTCCAGATGCTGAAACTCCCCGACGGGACCGTGAAGGTCCTCATCGAAGGCAAGAAGCGGGCGAAAATTGTCAATTTCGTCAGCAACCCCGATTTTTTCCTGGTCGACGTGGACGAAGCTCAGGAGATTGTGGAACGTAACACGGAAGTGGAGGCGCTCACGCGCGAGGTTCACGCCACCTTCGAGAATTATGTGAAACTGAAGAAAAAGATACCGCCGGAAATGGTCATGTCGGTCTCCGCCATCGACGATCCCGGTCGGTTGGCGGACACCATCGTCGCGCATCTCGGCATTAAGATTGAGGACCGCCAAAATCTTTTGGAGACTTTTAACGCCAATGAGCGACTGGAAAAAGTTCTAGGGCACATGCGGGCCGAGATCGAAATCCTTGAGGTTGAAAGGCGCATTCGTTCGCGCGTAAAAAAACAAATGGAGCGTTCCCAGAAAGAGTACTATCTCAACGAGCAGATGCGCGCCATTCAGAAAGAACTCGGCGAAAAAGATGAGTTCAAAAATGAAATTCAGGAGATTGAAGAAAAGATAAAACAAAAAAAGCTTTCGGCTGAAGCGCGGGAAAAAGTAGAAAAAGAACTCAAGAAGCTCAAGATGATGTCGCCGATGTCGGCCGAAGCGACGGTTGTGCGAAATTACATCGATTGGATTCTCAGTCTGCCGTGGAATGAATTTACCGATGACAAACTGGACATCAACGAAGCCGAGAGAATTCTGGAAGAAGACCATTACGGACTGGAAAAAGTGAAGGAAAGGATTCTCGAGTATCTCGCGGTCCAAAGTCTTGTGGGTAAAATCAAGGGGCCCATTCTTTGTTTGGTCGGCCCTCCCGGCGTGGGTAAGACGTCGTTGGGCCGTTCCATCGCTCGAGCCACGGGAAGAAAGTTCGTGCGCGTATCGCTGGGAGGCGTTCGGGATGAGGCGGAGATTCGCGGTCATCGGCGGACATACATCGGGGCGTTGCCGGGAAAAATCATTCAATCGATGAAAAAAGTGGGCTCCAGCAATCCGGTCTTTTTAATGGACGAAATCGATAAAATGTCTACGGATTTTCGCGGCGATCCCTCATCTGCGCTTCTCGAAGTGCTGGATCCCGAGCAAAACACCGCGTTCAATGATCATTATTTGGACTTAGATTATGACCTTTCGAAGGTTATGTTTATTACCACGGCGAATACGTTGGACAGGATTCCGCGCCCGCTCCAGGATCGCATGGAGATCATCCGAATCGCCGGTTACACGGAGCTGGAGAAGCTGAGCATTGCGAAAAAGTATCTACTCGAGAAACAAAAGGAAGCAAACGGCTTGACGCCTGAGAACGTTGCCTTTACAGACAATGCTCTTTTGGGGCTCATCCGCCATTACACAAAGGAGGCTGGCGTCCGCAACCTTGAGCGGGAAATAGCCGCCGTGTGCCGCAAGGTTGCGGTGGAAGTGGTTAAAAAGGATCGAAATACCCATATTCAGGTAGGCACTAAGAGTCTGCACAAATATTTGGGATCGATTAAGTACCGGTACGGGAAAGTGGATGGTGAACAAAAGATTGGCGTCGCGACCGGTCTAGCCTGGACCGAACTCGGTGGCGAGCTTCTGGCAACAGAAGTTACAGTCATGCCGGGAAAGGGGCAACTGATCATTACCGGAAAGCTCGGTGATGTCATGCAGGAATCGGCGCGCGCGGCCATGAGCTATGTTCGGTCGCGTGCGGCTGAGCTGGGCTTAGAAAAAGATTTCTATCAGAAACTGGATATCCATATTCACGTTCCCGAAGGCGCCATACCTAAGGATGGGCCTTCTGCGGGCATTACCATGGCAACATCACTGGTGTCGGCGCTAATCAAAACTCCCGTTCATAACGATTTGGCCATGACCGGTGAAATTACCTTGCGAGGCACGGTGCTGCCGATCGGTGGGCTGAAAGAAAAAGTATTGGCGGCGCATCGAGCTGGCATCAAAAGAGTCCTGATTCCGTCGGAAAATGAAAAAGATATAGAAGAAATTCCCGTCACGGTTTTAAAGACGGTCGAGTTGGTATTGGTCTCGCACATGGATGAGGTATTGAAGAAAGCGTTAGTTACGGGAGATCCCGATCACCTGTTCAACAATTATATCCAGCCTGAATCCAAAGTGGAAGGAACTCCTTTTGCGAATAAGGATGAAGAAACGCCTGGTCCTGAGATTTTGCCTCAATAGGATTCAAACTGATGTGACCCAGCCGGTTGTTTGACAGCCGGCATTCCGGCTGTTATAAAACCGCTTTGCCCTGTCGAGTGGTGGGGCAAGAGGATGAGGGGACAATGACCAAAGCGGAATTAATCGATTCATTTGTTAAACGAAGTGAGCTTTCCCGACCGAGGGCGGAAGAGTTGGTGAATGGATTATTCGACGACATTGTTCTCGCGTTAAAAAACGGAGATAAGGTCAATATATCCGGTTTTGGTACGTTTTCAGTTTCACAGCGCAAAGGACGTGTCGGCAGAAATCCAAAAACCGGAGCGGCTATCGAGATTGCTCCGTCTCGAGCCGCGAAGTTCAAGGCCGGGAAAACCTTAAAAGATTCCCTCAGCTGATCGTATCCGAGTTATTGCGAAGCTCAGCCCCCGAAACGGGAACCGGCATTGGTCCCGCCAGGGTTCAGGGCTTGACTTTTTCAGGCGAAGGGCGGTTAGCTCAGCGGGAGAGCATCGGCCTTACAAGCCGGGGGCCACAGGTTCAAATCCTGTACCGCCCACCAATAGCGTTGTTTGCTGATGTCGGGGTCGTAGTTCAGTTGGATAGAACGCCGGCCTGTCACGCCGGAGGTCGCGAGTTCGAGTCTCGTCGGCCCCGCCACTTCCCCTGGTTAAGAGTGTAAGAAAGATTAATTTTAGGGGACATTCAAAATGAAAACTGAAGACGCTCTTGCGCAACGACAATGGTTTATTATCGATGCCCAGGGAATGGTATTAGGCCGCATGGCAAGCGAGATCGCCAAGATTCTGCGCGGTAAAAATAAGCCAATCTTTACTCCTAACGCGGATGTTGGTGATTTCGTGATAGTTGTCAATGCGCGCGGAGTTCGACTTACCGGTAAAAAGCTAGAGAAAAAAATTTACTACCGGCACACGGACTATCCGGGTGGGATTCGCGAACGATCTGCGGCTAAGATGCTAGCGGAAAAGCCGGAGGACGTAATTCGACTAGCTGTAAAGGGCATGCTGCCCAAGAACCGCTTAAGCAGAAAACTGGTGACCAAGCTGAAGGTTTATGCAGGTCCCGTACATCCGCACGATGCACAGAAGCCTCAGCCTCTGGCGATTGAGGCGTAGGAGTCAAGAATCGATGGCTGAAAAGGTTATAACCGCAACAGGAAGAAGAAAGACCTCGGTAGCTCGCGTGTTTCTCAGACAAGGCAAGGGCAGCATTAAGATCAACACCCGATCCTTACAAGAGTACTTCGGTCGCGAAAC
>JBGPIK010000268.1:0-9673 GCA_041484845.1 Binatia bacterium
CTGGCGGTCGGTAAACATGATAGAAGGAAGGATCTCGACTTTCCGGTACATCCATCTGACACGGAGCCCCGCTTCGGTAATCCGCTCATTGGGCTGCGCCGTCTGCATAAGGGCCCGTTCCCCCGCGAACGCGTCGGCGAAAAGAGTGCCACCCAACGCGTAGCTCAGCGTCACGCGCCCGTCCAAGCTCTTGGTTTCTCGCTCCTGGGGGCGGGAAAAAAAGGAGAAATACTCGCTGCCGGTCAGCGTAAGCAACAAATCGGGCATGATCGTATAAGCGAGGAACTGGTTTGAACGAAGCATATTGTAAGCGGAGCGGTGGGAATTGAAGTTACGTCCTTCACCAAGAATGCTCGCGCGCAACCTCTGGCCCTCGTAACGTAACTCGGTCCCGAGGGTGTCGGAGCGTTGGTTATCCAGAAAACGCCCGTCCTGACCCGAGATCAGCTTTTGGTCTGTTTGCTCGTGTATGAAATAGGGCCGAATCCAGCGGTAGTCAACGCTGACGTTTAAATGCCAAGGCATTGTCAGGAAACTGAGAGAAGGGGAGACGCTGAATCCGTAGTCCACGGCAATGGTGTCGCCAGGGTTGATGCCGGGCGTGATTCCACTGCATGGGATTGGGACGATTTGCGTAATATCGCCGAAAACCTGGAGTGTATAGTCTTGGCCGAGAACCAGCGGAGTGGGAGGTCCTGGCGCAGGAAAACAGCCGGCCGGCAAAGGTCCTGTGGCGGTCTTGGTGACAACCACGCTCCCCGGCGTGACAAACGGATTTGTCAGGTCTATAGGCAAGGCAAAAGGCGTTCCCGCTGTGTGCGTTTCCTGCGGAACGAAGCTTTCCGTACTGCGGAATCGATTCGTATCGAATTGCAATCCGCCGCCCAGGCTAACGTTCAACCGACCATCGTAAGGGAGCCGTTTGGTGTAATCGAAATCGAGACGGCCGCGATATTGATCGCGTTCCCCGTTGGGAAGCATCTGGAAAGTGCCCCCTAGATTTAAGTTTGTGGTTAAGCTGTCATAGAGCCGATGGCGCAGATGGAATGTTCCCGTGTGCGTGGTCGTCTCACCGCCTGTGGTATCGATGCGCACAAGGAAATACCTGTAGTCGGTCTCCAGCCGGTCCGTGTGATCAATGCGTAGTGACTCATCGACATTGAGACTCGTAAGATTGGCAACGCCTGCGCGCGTTAAGAAATGGATTCTGGAGTCCCAACGCCGGTTCAACTCCGGACCAAAATCGAGGCTGTAATACACGCTCGCGTCGTGGCTTCGATAGCTGAGGTTCGGAAGGATTTGATCCGTTAGATCGACAAGCTCATAGCGAACATTCATTTCGCTATCGAGCCAACCGCGCGCGCCATCATAGGTCAGGACATTTCGCCGCTCGCTGGTACGGCTGACAAGGCCGGCGCTCTGGGATTCCTGGTCCTGGATCTCCTGGCGGAAAGTGAGTGTCGAAGGAATGTATAATCTTCTAGCGAATAGAGTTGCTCCGCGATTCTCGGCGGTCACGTCGATCCGTCCCGCCAGGTCCCCCGACACAGTGGATTGGTTGCGATTGGCAAAAAGGTTGAGCGAAAAAGGCTTTTCAGGGAGAATATTTGCAAAGAAATCGTATCCCCACAGCAGACCCGACTGAGAGTTATGGCTATCATTTGTATACTGCCAGCTCTGAGAGAGTCCGAGAGTCCCTCCGACAGAGAAATTGATCAGTCGAGGGTCGTAAATATACGCTCCCGTATTTCGCACAGTAAGCCGATTCTGTGACAGCACGTTTTGGAAACGGCTGCTCTCGGAACCGCCTGTACCCGTGACCTGACGCTCGTATTCGTTCCCGCTTTCGTACTCCCCTCCCCACTCGCCAAGGCGAAACATTTGCGCCGGGCAAACGTCAGCAAAAATGAGCATGATCACTGCCGCGATTGTTCCTGCCCGGAACCAACGACGAAGGCACCGCGTCATTTTTCCACATGGCACCGATTGCACGTCTCAAAGCTTGCGGCCCAAGCGACCTTGCCATTATGACAAGTGCCGCAGAACTTTCCTTCTTGTATCGCATCCATAGTGATTTTATTGGCGCCTGCCTTCATCTCAAATAGAGTTGGATGGCAGGCGTAACATTTGTACCTGATCCGATGAAACCAGTGCGGAAAAGTGCTCGTAGGCACTCCGCCTTCTCCGCCTTGCCGTTTGAAAACTATGTCGCCGTCAACGGCGAACGCTACGCTGAAAAGAAAAACTGTTAGGATAAGCGACGCGAGCACGGGTAAAAACGACTGAAGATTGCAGACTGGTGAGCGCAAAGCATTGACCACAGACCACAGACCCCGGACCACGGACTGCAGAGTGTGGACGCTTGTCCGTTCTGCATTGTCCGTCGTCCGTTGTCCGTTGTCGTTCTTTTCCGTCTTCATCATTTTCCTCCCGCCAATGCCGGATGGCAGCGGCCGCAGGTTGTTGCCGGAAAGGCAACCTTGCCGTGACAGACGCCGCAATATTGTCCCGCGTTGATTTTTTCCATCGTGATGGGGTCGGCTCCCTTCGCCATTTGAAAAATCGCGGTATGGCAATTGGGACAGCCCAGCCATTCGGTATGCGACTTGTGTGGAAAAATTACCTTGAACATGTCGCCGGCGGCGGGGACAAGCTCGACGTCGAGTGGAAGCACGGCCTGGTCTTCTGTCTTAGGATCAATGCCCGCTCTGGGTGCGATCACACCTTCGGTTAAGGCCTTGACCCAGTCAGGGACGCCTAGAGTCACTGGTAAAAGCTTTGCGGCCTCATCCCAGTTTTGTGCTTTTTCAATAGGCTTGCGCGGCTCGGGAGGATGATATTCGACACTAGGCTGAGAACTTGTATGGCAGCGGTGGCACTCGTTTGCCACGCCGAATGCCACCTTACCATGGCACACCCCGCAATACTCGCCGGCTCTTATTTTAGCCATTGTGATCACGGTTGGCTTTGCCTGCCGCAAGGGAAAAATGGCAGGGTGACAGTTCGCGCACGCGAGCCATTGTGTGTGGGCGCTGTGAGGATAGGTCACTCTAAAAAGCTTGTTTGCCGAAGATGCCAGTTCTATATCCAGATCCAGCACGGCTTGTTCTGGATCTGCTGGATTAGGGCTCGGGCGAGGGGCAATCACACGAGCCTTGAGTGCTTGAACCCAGTCTACTTTCCCTGCCTTGTCTTTCGGCAGAATTTTTTCTGCTTCGTCCCAGCTCTGAGCTTTCTCTATAGGAGGCGCAGTTCCTTCGCTTTTGCCTTTGGCGGCTTCTTTCGCTGCAGTCGCCTCTTGCTGGGTCTCTGTAAGCTTCCGCTTCAGCTCCTCGATTTCACGTTCGAGATCCCTGCGGACCCGCGTCGTTGGAGGCGGAGCGGTATCCGTACCATCAAAAAAAGTAGACAGAATCTTTTGCCGGGTCTCCGAACTGCATGCGGCTATGACCATCGCAACGAGGCAGGTAGCTATGATGTGAAAAAAGATCGTGCTCTTTCGATGCAGCATAATCGACACTATTCCAGTGCATTCATCTATAACGCCTCTATGAGGCGGCGGATCAGCCCCGGTCGGCTGAGAGGCATCGCAAGCCGCCGCTGCAAATGGACCGCCGTGTCCCATTTCACATCAAGCGCTTTCGCAAGCTCGGATGTCGCTACCCCTTCTCCGATCAGCCGAAGGGAAAGGAGCCACACGCTCAGCGGAAGATTTGTGTGAGCAAAGGGAGTGCCCGTCAAATCAGTGAATGTCCGCCGGCAGCCGATACAGAGATAACGCCGTCGAGGTGTTCGAATTGATTTTGTATGCGTGGTGACGCGCATCTGCTCGCAATAGGGGCAGACAATCCCATTTGGCCAACGGAGCGCACGCAAAATTTCGTAGCTCGATGTCTCATCTAATTGCGCTTTCACTCCAACAGTTCCTCTGACTTTCCAGAGCAAAGTGATCACTCCAGTCTGGTAAATCCGTCCAAAAAAAAGACCTGGTTTTAAAGTCCTCGTAACCAGGTCTTTTTACTCAAACCCGTCTTACTTGACGTGGCATTTCAGACAGAGATAATTTGCTCCTGTGCCTGCGGCGCTCCCGCCAATTGTCCCGCGCAGGAACATGTCGTCCACAGACGCCTTATTATGGGGATCGTGACAAGACGAGCACTCGATTCCGGTCTTCGCTGCTACAGCGACCCCTCCGGTAATGTTCCCCGTGCCGTCGTCGCTGAAGACGCGAATCGGGCTGAGGGGAGTGGCCTGCCATTCCGTGAGGACGGCTCCGCCACCGGTTGTGACTCCGTTGTAGGTGTTCGCGGCGTTAAGGTACGGGTACGGCATGGCGACGGGATGGTTACCTTTCATCGCGCCAGAAGGACCTATCTGGTGAGATTGGCGCGCCGGGTCCGACATCTTTCTTGTGTCGAGGTTAGCAGCCCCCTCGCCAAACCAGGCGACGTCTCCGATCGCCACGCTGCCGTCATGGCAGCTCAGGCACTTTGCCGTGGGACCCTTGTAGGTGTCACCTGCAAACGTCGGGAATGTCGTGCCAGCCGTGGTCGAGGACACGTCCCACGAGAAAGTATTCGTAGACAATGTGTGGTTCCACAACAGGAGCGTCGAGAGCGCCTTGTGTGGTGTGTGACAGAAGGTACACAACCCCGTGGTCATCGTCTCTCCATTGCCTGCGGTCACGCTCGTTCCTGAGAAGTCGTGGGCAGTGCCAAGGAGTCCGTCGCCGGCGCCTGCCCGCGCGATTGTTGGCCACAGCGCCATGATCGCCAGAAAAATAATGAATCTTATTACTTTCATTGCTGTTTCATCTCCTTTTGTTGTTATTCTTCTGCAAGCTACTAATCAGCATTTCATTCTCTTCTATTGCACCATCTCCTTTCGTTATTATTTTTTTGCGTTCTGCTGATTTCTTTTTTCCGTCTTTTCTCCTGTGTCACCTCCTCTTGTCTGCGCCGTCGGGCTCATGAAGCTATCGTCTGCAGCCGTGTTCACGAGCCGGTACTCCTCGACGCGATGGTTTAGGTAATCTGCCACGTAGATGTGATTCTTCTGGTCGATGGCAATGGCTGTTGGGTTCTTCAGCATCCCAGGAATGGGACCACGGCCGCCAAAAAAGAGCAGGACCTGTCCTTTGTGGTTGAAGATCTGGACGTTGCTCCAGCCCGAGTCTGCAACGTAAACGTTGCCGAAACTGTCGATGGCAACACCTTTGGGTTTGTCGAACATCCCCCAAGCGTTGCCCCGCTGGCCAAAGCTCTTCGCGTATTTACCTTCCGGGTCGAACATCTGGACCCGGGAGTTAAGCGTATCCGTTACATAGAGGCTGCCTTTATCATCAAGCGAGAGATAGGTCGGAAAAAGAAACTGGGCGGGCCCGTCACCTTTCTCGTGGCCGATTTTTCCCGTTAGCTCTCCGGCCATGTTGAAGATCTTGATGGTATGTTCTGCGGACTTTGTATGCCCGGTGTCGGCAAGATAGATTTTCCCGCGTGTACGATCGATTGCGATGCCGGCGGGGCGCTCGAGGCTGGGGTCAGTAATGAACCGGAGCTTCTTTCCCTGCTGGTCGAAAACGGTTATCCCTTTTTTCTCCTGTTCGACAACGTAGAGGTTTTCTTGAGAATCCAGGGCAATCCCTACTGGACGGGCGAGCTTCTCCTGTTCCCCGATCTTCGTAAAGGTTTTCTTCCCGAAGTCGAAAACGAACACTGCCAGTTGAGCATAGTCGGAGACGTACAGGCGCTCACCATTATCGGAAACTGCCAGTCCCATTGGCTCAACAATTCGATTGGCCTTGGGCTTCTCACCAGCAAGAAAATCGAGAAAACTTTCGGAGAAGGTCGTGTCCCGACCTAGATCCTCGTCGCTTATAACGCTGCGCACGAACTCGATCCGCGCGGCGAGCGGCGGTGGCGGCCAGACCAGGCGCTCGGGACCCTGTGGTTTCTGGACCGTGGCGCAGCCTGCGATGGCGAGGAGGAGTGCAATAACTGTGAGCCAGCCTACTTTATTGTGTGCGGTTCGTTGCATAATGGCCTCTCTTTTTCTCACCTGTCCCTCACTCCTTCGACTTCGCTCAGGACAGGCCTCTCCCGCACGCGGGAGAGGGAACTGGATCGGGAAAAAAATTATTTCGGATGGGTTCCTCACTTCGCCAGACTCCGGATGTACGCGATCACGTCTTTGATATCCGGGTCTTTCAGTTGCCCGTTGAATGGCGGCATGAGTGGAGACTTTCCCACGGCGGCTCCGCCTTTGGTGACAACGTTAGTCAGCGCGGCATCGTCCAACTTTGACATCGTGGCCTTGTCCGCCAGGTTTGTTGGCTTAGGAGTCAAGGCTGCTGCCGCTGCGCCGTCTCCCTTGCCCGCTGGCCCGTGGCAGGTTGCACAAGATTTCGTGTAAATCTCTTTTCCTTTGCCCGGATCGCCGGCGCTTGCGGCCGGCGCGGTTGCAACCCACAGGGTTACCACAAAAATTCCAACCCACACCACGACCAGAACCATTCCCGATAAAAAATTTACTACCCGCATTTTCTTCTCCTTTGTCGATATTTTCGTCTCATAAATCCGTTGCTGTATTTCATTAGTGCTCAGTCAGCTGTCATTTTACGCGTGGACAACCTTGCGAGCCTGCTTCGAACCACAGATTGCGCCAGCAATTCCAGTGACTAATTCTTCCGCTGTATTGGCCGTCCAGCGGCGACAGGTGTAAAGGGAAGCGGCGTTGTCTTCCAGGCTTAACCGCAGCACCCGCCATGGCTTTTCCTCAATCAGGAACTGGCAGAGAGCGATCGGCGGTTCGCATTTCCCGGTCTTGGCCTCGACGATGATCAAGTCCGGGCCGAACTTCTTAATCTGGTCGAGAGCCTGTTTATCATTAACTGCCATGCCGATTACCTTTATGCCCTCTTGTCGCAGCAACCCTTCCAGGCCGCGGGCGAAAAGAGAATTCTCGTATAGGATGAATACGCTCCGCATGTTCACTTGACGCGATGCTATTCGTCGAGGCTCTGAATCCCAAACGGAAAAAGAGCTATTTTTGCAGGTATAAAGGGCTACGGCTGAATGGCCCCTAATGGCTATCAGTGAAGGAGAGACAGAACGTCGAGCGAGTGGTTATTCGCCTTGGGATTTCTTGGCGACTATGCCTTTGTCGAGGGCGAAGGTGGCTGCTTGTACACGGTTTTCAACGTGGAGTTTATTGAGAATAGCTTTGAGATGGTTTTTGACAGTATTCTCTGCAATGTGCAGCTTATGGCTGATCTGTTTGTTGGTCGTCCCGGCCGTTACGAGGCGCAGCACCTCCAACTCTCTTTCGCTCAACGGTTCGTGGTCGGGCTCCGTGTAACGTTGCAGCGATTGCTCGGCGAATTCATGTAAAATCTTCGCAGCCGTATTTCTGGAGATCGCTGCTTCCCCGCGCATGATCCCGATAAGGGTTTTAAAGAGCGCTTCAGGCCGAACGTTTTTTAGGAGGTATCCGTGGGCGCCGGCTTTAATCGCATCAAAAAGTCTCTTGTCTTCCTCCAGAAACGTAAGGATCACGACCCGAGTGGACGGAAGGGCCTGCCGAATCCGCCGGGTAGCCTCGATACCGTTGCCGCCGGGCATGGAAATATCCATCAGTACGATATCCGGCTTTAGCTCCTTAGCCTTCGTCAACGCTTCTACGCCATCTTCGGCTTCGCCGACGATCTGAAATCGTTTTTCCCTTCCCAATAGCCCTGCCAACCCTTTCCGGAACAGGGAGTGGTCATCCGCTAACAGGACTCGAATGGGTTTCATCAGAATCTTCCTTTATTAAAGGTAAAAGGGCGATCACTTTCGTTCCCTTGCCGGGAATACTCTCAATGGTAAGCTTCCCGCCGGCCCCTTCCGCCCGTTCTTGCATGGTTTGAAGGCCGAAGTGGAGCCCTGTCACCTGGCCCCTAATAAACCCCTTGCCATCGTCTTCGATGGTGACCCTGGCAAAGTCGCCGTCGCGCGCGAACGTAACAATCCCCTTCGTCGCTTGCGCGTGTTTGAAGACGTTAG
This sequence comes from Binatia bacterium, assembly GCA_041484845.1. Classification (GTDB taxonomy): domain Bacteria; phylum Desulfobacterota; class Binatia; order UBA9968; family UBA9968; genus JBGPIK01. The sequence goes on from JBGPIK010000268.1 coordinate 8,043, forward strand.
TCAGCGCCTCGTGGATGATGCGGATGAGTTGGGGCTCCGCCTTCGGCGAGAGCAAAATACCCTCAGCATCATGGACGACAAGATCAATTGGGATTTTTTGCATCTCGCTAAATTCATGTAGGTACTCAGTAAGGCTGGGGATCAAACCCAGACCCTTTGAGACCATGATCGTTAAACCAAATAAGGCTTGCCGCACATCCTTGTGAGCCCGATCGACAGTCTGCTGCATCGCTCGCAAGAGATCCTGCGTTTCCGCCGACCGTCGTGAAGATAGACTCCTTTGCGTATCGACAAGTTGAAAGTGCAACACACCGAGGTCTTGTGCGATGCTGTCGTGCAATTCTTGGGCTATCCTTCCTCTCTCTTCAATGGCTGCCACCCCCCTCAATCTCTCTTCATGCTCTTTAAGCTTCTGAACCATTGTGTTAAAGGCGTGGCTTAACGCGCCAATCTCATCTCTCGACGTAACCGGAAGCTCCTTGTGAAGGTTCCGGTCAGCAATTTCATTGGCGGCGTCAGCCAGCCTGCGTAAAGGCAAAGCAATCGCCCGATAAAAGTAGGCACTCGAGCCTATCATAAAAAGGGCGCCCAGAAGTATGAAAGCCACGTTCCAGAGTCCTGCGGTTCTTATTATTCGTTGGGACTCCAGAACGTCTGCCCTTTCATGAAGCTCGAGTTCCCCACTTAGCTCGTGGGTAAAAGCCTGCACGGTGTCCTCGGTCGTCTCCAGGGCTGCCAGATGTTGCAGGTTAGAGGCGCTGCGTGGCCCGCGGGGGCCGGCTTTGATTTCTCTTTGGATCCTCTCTGAGAGGTCTATGGCATTAGCGACGAGGCTCTTCATCTGTTCTAAGTCGCGTTTTTCCGCGCCGGCTTGCTCGTAAACTGCCAATTGCGAATTAAATCCCGTTACGTAAGACTGTACTATTCTAGCTGGAATGGGTGTTCCTTTTAGTTCGGCTCTCTGTAGAGCGGAGAAGAAATGGTGCAGACTGATGTGAATCTGCTGGACAGAATGGACCTGCTTGCCCTCCTGTGATAGTTGTTGTGACCGGTAAAGAAGAAAACCTGCGAGATAGAGAGAAGTCCCTCCCACCAACAGGACCAAACAGAAGACAGAACCGAAAACAAGACTTAGCCGGCGGCTAATGCTTCCCCCGAAGCCATTCTTCTCGACCGTGTTCGCGTGACCCTCTGTGGTGCTATCTTTCATCAATCTTTCATCAATCCAAGGGGAGATACATAACATGTCACATCAAGCAAAAACAATCATCGTCATGATGAGTCATCCAAAATGGTCCGCGACTCTTCTGTTTCGGAGTTCCCGGCAAATAGCCGCGCGGTTTCATCCCCTAGTGTTTTAAAGATCGTTTCGCCCGGTTGATTACCACCGATCCTTACTCTGATGATCGCTGTACGAAGCCGTCAACTAAGGTCTCCGAATCGCCGATTCGTATAAACCGGATGAGCGTGATCCACACAAGGATCAAAGCCACGCAGACAAAATGAACATACGTAACGTAGCGCTTCACCAACGAGAGACTAAAAAACAGAATGACGAAACCCGCGGCGGCATCCCCGAATCTTTCTACGACAACATCGAGAAAGGTCTTGATCGTTTTCTTCACATTTCC
>JBGPIK010000269.1:0-9598 GCA_041484845.1 Binatia bacterium
CAAAATATTTCCGGAATGGCAATCCCCGTGGAGCAGAACGTACTGGACGCCCTCGAAGCGAGGAGTAATGGCGTCGCAAATTTGCGTTACGATCGTTTCGAAGCGACTTGCGAGTTCCAGCGGAACGAAGTTTCCGTCTTTTAAAAACTTCAAAGGGTCTCGCCCATAAGTGTGAGGATCAAGCCGTAACCGGGGGGCGGCTTTTACCGTCGCCCCGACGTTATGAAGGCGAGCCATGAACCTTCCCAGGCGCGTGAGCTGTTCCGTAGTCAGTTCCGGCTCGAGTCGCCCCGGACGCTTTGGGAAGATTGTGAACATCACTTCGCTAATTTCGAAAATACTTTGTCCCTTGTCGTCCGTGAGCGGGCAGACGACGGGAATTTCGTTTTCTTCGAGGGCCTTCAGAAAAACGTGCTCGGCCTGAATCGTGGCGCGGCACCAGCGGCCGGGGCGGTAAAATTTGATGATGACGTGCGGGCCTTCTTCCATCTCGATGTCGTACACGCGGTTTTCCAGCGCATTGAGCGCGTAGAAACGGCCCGTGCAACGCCCGCCCAATTTCTCGGCGGCGTCGAAAATGACCTCTGGAAGAATCTGCAGGAAGTTGTCTAGCATAGCCTTCATCCTAGACGAGCATACCCTCCTTGTACACTGCCGCGGACGGAATAGAAAACTGAAGGAGATGAAAAAGGAAGAGAATCTAGAGTCAGGCTTGTATAAATGAATCAAGCTTTAGACGACTCGGGAATCACAGCCGACATTTCGAGAATTTGCGCTTTAATCGGTTTTCTTATTCGCCGGGTTTAACCGCCTCCCGAATAATCGGCCTTGCCCGCGACCACGCCGCGCACACCCCCGCGCGGATTGACGCTGTCACCCGTTCTCCGCGGAATTAAATGAAGATAACAATGCATCACGGTCAAACCGGCGGTGGCACCCACGTTTATGCCGAGGCTCATGAGTCGGCCAACTTGCAAAACAGGTTGATGAGTTTCATTTCGTCGATGGGCGTTGCATCGACAGTCTGGTCAAAAAACTTGCCATAGTGAATGTCCGGGGTCAGTCCTTTACCTTATAGCCTCCCCGGGGCTAATGGTCGCGATGCTACGACCTCTTCGCTTGGAATTTGCTAGCGCGTTGTATCATGTGGCGTCGCGAGGCGATCAGCGGTAGAGGAATTATTTGAATGACGGCGAAAGGCATCATCTCCGGCAAGTAATACCTGGCCGTGCTTGATTTCTTCCGTCTTTGGATGTTAATAAGTGCCCCCATGAATTTATTTGACCTTACAATTACCCAACTCAAACAGGCTGCCGCAATTAAAGAACAAATCGAGGCTCTCGCCAAAGAACTCCGCGCTATCCTCAGTGCGCCAGCTACATCGGGAGCTGCGCCAGAGACAAGCGGGGCCATGAGCGCTGCGGTAAAAAGGAAGATTGCCGCTGCGCAAAAAGCAAGGTGGGCGAACCTTCGTCGAGCTAAATCAGCGGCGCTTTCAGTCAAACCCGCTGCGACGGCCCAGAACAAGACCATGAGTCCGGCAGCCAGAGCGCAGATGTCGGCTAAATTGAAGGCTTACTGGGCGGCGAAAAAAGCCGGCAAAAAGTAAGCCCGGGGAATTTCTGATTCAGCTAAGTCACCAAGCCCCGGATGTCTTGGTTCTGCTCTTGTTCATCAACCCGAGTTGCACGATCAAGTAAATTCCATCTCATATCATATCATCCCGCGGTACACGTCGGGCCGCCTTTTTTCAGCAAGTTGAGAGCGAATCTTTTTCTCCTACGACTCAATCCTGCGAGATTTGCCTGGGGCGTTGCTCCTGGCAGGATCAGCCTTGCGCTTGATTGCTTCCAGGCTTTGGGGATAAAAGGCTAGACGTTATGCGTCCTATTCTTTCTCAAACCCACATGTTCTTAGCGCTAAAGAACAAGCTTGATTCTCCACGACGTTTCGCCGTCGCGCTGGTCGATGGATTCCTGCGGCGTACCACATCGATGTTTTTCGTCTTGATGCTTTCGATAGCGGCGCCGAACGAAACTGACGCGGCGGCTTCACGACCGCTACGCATCGCGTACTTGTTCACCTCGGGGACCATGGCATCGCTCTGGATGGCTAAGGAGACCGGCGGTTTCGCCAAAGAAGGTTTGGACGTCGAAATGATTTCCATGCCTTCGACTCTCGCCCTTCCGGCGCTGATCGCCAACGAGGTCGACGTGATCCAAGTCTCCGCGGTGCCCGTGCTGACTGCATCGCTGCGCGGCTTCGATGTCGTTTTCATCGCGGGAATGCTTAACACGATGATCTGGGATTTGTATGCCAGGCCGGACATCAAGAACGCCGAACAATTGAGAGGGAAAATCGTCGGCACGGAGCGACCGGCCAGCCCGGGTGCGTACGGCACTCTGATTGCGCTGCGTAATTTGGGCCTCACGCCAAAGGATGTTCAGCTCAGACCCTTTGGCGGCACCATACAGGTCGCTGCGGCGCTGCAAGCCGGCCAAATTGCCGCAGGCAATGCGGCGCCGCCGATCAGTTTTCAGATCGAGCGCGCTGGATTTCGTTCGATAACCTCTACCTTGAATCAGCCCTATCAAAATGTCGGCCTCGTCGTCCGGCGCAGCCGCATGGATGAATTAGCTCCCCGCCTCGTGCCATTGTTACGCTCGGTTCGAGCCGGCATCGACCGCTACTACAATGACAAAGCGTTCGCGTTGAAAGTCATACCCAAATACACCAAAGACACCGATCCTGACGTGATCGAGCGAACTTACGAGTTCTATCGAAAGGCAGGTTTTCGGCGCGAGATGACCATTTCCGAGCCGGGGATTCGAGGTATTCTGGATTTTCTGTCGGAAACCGTGCCGGAAGCTAAAAAAGCCACGCCGGCACAATTCTGCGATGATCGCTTCGTGCGCCAACTGAACAGTGGGAAATAGACGAAGGCACATGAGGCCAAATAGCTTCGCCGTGTTGTTAACTTTCGCGAACGGTTGTTTCACGGCATCGGAGACGGAAAAAGGGAGAGCATGATAGGTCAGGCTTGTATAGGTGAATAGAAGTCCACATGAAGTCACGTCTGGAATCAAGCAGAATAGCGACGTCACTTAATAAGCGCGCGCAAGATTTTGCGATATAGGAGGAAAAGAGGGTCCGCTTTTAGCTCATTAGAGCAATTCCGGGGATAGCCGTACTTTTGGGACATCCTATAATTCTCCTGTCAAGTTCCGATGTAGGGACACATATCCCTCTGGGCTTGCAGAAGCCATAACGATTGGGCCCTTCCGGGTTTACTGTGAAGGAGTATTCACCACTGAGACACGGAGTACGCAGAGTTCGGAGTATTTCTTAATCAAAAACTCTTTACTCCGCGCCCTCCGTGGTTCGGCGGGCTCACCACATCCCGAGCCCGTCGAGGGACGCGCCTCCGCGGTGCAATCTCCGAGTCCTTGCGCTGAAATAGCATTGCCCGGGTTAACCAGAGGAAAGCCTGAACATCCACATTTCTAATGATGCAACAACTTACTCTTGGGTTACATTCTTAAATGAGTTGACAGGCTTGAGCATTAGCCGAGCAGTCGACGCGCGCGCTGGCGTCGTTTTGCCAGGCCGGGGTGTCACGGAGTTTCTCTCCCACCGATGCGAATTTTTACAAGCCTCGCTTTAGTCCGGCGCCGCCCCGGGCGCGGCGCTTGGCTGCGGTTTAGACTTACGCAAATTTTCGTTTATAATGCGATTATTTGCACCTTTCGTGAACGAACATGAAATATAGAACTGATGATCTGAGAATTAAAGAAATCAAGGAGTTACTGTCGCCGGCGCACGTGCTGCGTGAATTTCCAATTAGCCAACAAGCGGCGCAAACCGTGTATGAGACACGCCAGGCCGTTCACCGCATCCTGCACGGCGCGGACGACCGAGTGTTGGTTATCATGGGGCCGTGCTCGATTCATGATGTAAAAGCCGCTAAGGAATATTCGGCAAAGCTTAAAGAGGCCAAAAACCGTCTCGCCGCCGATTTACTGGTCGTTATGCGCGTTTACTTTGAAAAACCGCGCACGACGGTCGGATGGAAGGGACTGATTAATGATCCCCATCTGGATGGCACCTTCCGTATCAATGATGGACTGCGGATCGGGCGGCAACTGCTGCTAGAGCTCAACGAGAATGGAATGCCGGCGGGATGCGAATTTCTGGATATGATCACGCCGCAATACGTCGCCGACCTGGTCTCCTGGGGTGCGATCGGTGCGCGAACCACCGAGAGCCAAGTTCACCGTGAGCTCGCTTCGGGCTTATCATGCCCTGTCGGGTTCAAGAACGGTACGGATGGCAACGTTCGTATCGCCATCGATGCCATCCGCGCCGCCCAAGCACCCCACAATTTTCTGTCGGTAACCAAAGATGGCCATTCAGCCATTGTATCCACCACTGGAAATGAAGATTGCCATGTGATTTTACGCGGCGGCAAGAATCCTAATTACGACGCGGAGAACGTCTCCACCGCCGCTAAACATCTTGCCGAGGCCGGAATTCCAGCACGAATTATGATCGACTGTAGTCACGGCAACAGCGCCAAGGACCCCCAGAAACAAGTCATGGTCGGACATGAAGTCGCCGCTCAGATCGCTGCCGGTGATGAGCGGATTTTCGGCGTTATGGTTGAGAGTCATCTTAAGGCGGGCCGGCAAGATCTACTGCTCGGGAAGGAACTCATCTACGGCCTGAGCATTACCGATGCCTGCGTCGGCTGGGAGCATAGCCTCGGATTGCTCGAGACGTTGGCGGACGCCGTGCGCGAGCGGCGGGTGAAAGCAGCGGCTGAAACTGCTGATTAGATGTGCAGCGGCGTGCGGACGGCGGGGTTGTTAATCTCGCGCGCCGGTAGGCCAGGTCGTTCCGCTTCTCTCTCCGCATGAAGGCAACCACTTTGAAACTTTGTCTCCCGGTGATCGCCATCACCGTGCAGAACAATGCGTCCTGGTTGCTCATTTCTCCGTATCTTCAGCACCTCGACTTTCCCGTAGCCGCGATCGGTTCCCTGATCGCGCTGAGCCCGTTACTGTCGCTAGTCTCGCGCATTCCAGCAGGCGTCGCTTACAAACAAAACCGTGCCCGAACCTTGATCACACTTGCCGTCATCGTCATGGGCCTGTGCAGTTTTCTTTACAGTTTTGCCGACAATTCTCTGACCTTTGCTCTCGTTCATGGAATTAACGGATTTGCGTATGGCGCGGCGACCACGCTCTATATGGCCTATTTCATCGATTCGCTCGCCGCTGGCGAGAATCGCAGTCATGCCATGGGCTACTACGTGGGAAGCCTGGCCGTCGGATATTCTACGGGAAATTTCTTGGCGGGCTACCTTGCCGATGAGTTTGGCTATGGGGTAGCGTTTTCTGTGGCTGCTCTTTTGTCGTTGGTGGCCCTCGCCTTCATATGGGCGCTTGGGGGTTCGCCGGTCCCGAAGACAGCGAGAACAACGAAAGCTCCACCGGGACGTTTGAGATTTAGCGATTCTCTCAAGGCGATCTTAGATCCGAGTATGGCGGAGGTGCTGATCGTAGCGTTGTTTCTAAATATTCTTAATCAAGTTATCGGCGTTTTTCTTCCCCTTTACGGACTCGCCATCGGATTGACCTTAACTCAGATTGGAGTGATTCGCGGGAGTTACACCCTGTGCAACGCAGTTACACGCCCGCTCAGCGGGTTGGTCGTAACTCGCTTCGGTCACCGTCGACTTTCGCAGGGTGGGTTGGGACTGCAATCGGCGTTGATGTTACTGGTGCCCTTTTGTAGTAACTTCGCCACCGTGCTCGCGGTCTCAACCGGTTCCGGATTTATGCGCGCCGTTGCAGTCGTCAGCAATGCCATTGGCTTGGTCGAGGATATCGATGAGACAAAGGTTCAGCGCGGCGTGGCTTCCGGAATTTACAACGCGGCGGGTGATTTGGGCAACATCATAGGTCCAAGCGCCGGCGGCATCATTGCCGCCTTCACCGGCATTGGCGGACTTTTTGTCGTCGCGCCTTTAGGGTCAACAGTTATATTTTTTATCGCGCTGTGGGGTTTACGACTCAGACAACGAGCCGGGTAAAGGTTTACGGGGCTGCGTAGGAGGTCCGCTATTAGATGGAACTCGACGTCCGACTGCAGCTCGCTTGAGCCGATGGCCATACTACCCCTGTGGCACCGGAATCACGACGCGAGATTCGCTCTATTCGACTTTTTTTAGAGTCAGCCGTGTGATCTTATAGCTTGCCCCCTCGGGGCGGACACGCCGAACATACCCGTTTAGCTCGTTGTCCCCTTCCAGCTTCAAACGGGCGGGGCCAAGCGAACGGGCGGGGCCGAGCGGAACATCGAAATCAATAGTGACATTACCGCCATCGACCGTGACCTTGATTCCGACCGGGAATCCTTTTTTTCCAGTAACACCGAATCTGCCGCGAGCGATCCATTGATCTCCGTCTCGCTTGACCGGCTGAATGACAAGCGTACGGTATCCTTCGCGCACTAGTAAGATCCCCTCCCATTTACCGACTAAGGTTTTCACCAACTCTTCTTCCGTTCCTGGAGCCGAAAAAGCAGAAACAGCCATCATCATGATGATCAGAATGAAGAAGCCGCTAACTGAGGACAATCGTAGCTTGGAAGATTGGCTCGACATTTGTGGTTCCTCCATTGAATTTTGGCTCACTTACCCATTTTCATGCGCGCAATGCAAGCTAATTTAGGTCCGGTTCTCACACACGCAAAGTGAGTCAAAAGTGGATCAGGAAAATGATCAGTCACTCCGTCTGATATGCCCGATAGTTTTTTCTAGGAGCCGAGCCGCCTTCATCACATCGTACCGGCTTGGGATATGAACAAATCCAAAGCGGATTGGCAACTGTCGCCGCTTCAGGAAATCGAGAATGACGTACATGGAGTAATTGCAGACATAGTCCCCCGCGTTGCATGACCGCCTCGCATGACCCTTCAACTGAAGTCTACAATTGCTAATGAGTTTAGGCGCGCCGCGCGGGACGATCTGCCGGGCTTTTTCTTTTTTGCTGCTGCGCCGCTTGTTGATCGCTCGGGTCTCGATTCGCAAAAGCCGGCCCCGCGAACATTGACCCATGCCAAGAATCACATCAGGGGTAAATTTCTCCACGGCTTGGATGAATTGGCTGCGCTGAAATTTGACCAGGAAGACCGCTTTCTTAAGCCAGCGTCGATTGGGAACCTCGCGGAGAACTTTTGCCGTGACGTTGTCTTTGAACTGGCGATACGGCCCAAAACCATAGACAAGAATGCGCGCGCCGGTCATTTCAATTGGCGCGGCGGCTGGCCGGGCAGGCGGTTGTTTCGCGTCTCATAGCCGGGCCGCCCTTGCCTAAGGGCTTTTAGCGAAGTTTTCTCCGGAACGCTTAATCGCCGGAACATCGACAATACGGACTTGTCCTTTTGGTGCCGGATCTTCGATCGCGGCGACAAGCGCATTAACCATTTGAGTGATTGTCACCAGGCCGAGTCGGCGGGCGCTCTCGCGGGTCGGTGGCCACCGTTCGGCCAATTTGTAGAGCGGAATGAGCGCCGTCGCCCAGCGATGACCGGGACCCAGGACATACCACGGCCTCAAGATTATCGCCGCGAACCCTGCTTCTCGAATGATCGCCTCCCCCTGTGCGCGCGCTGCGACAAAAGCCCGCATGACCGGCGCAGGCTGCGCCACACTCACGTAGATAAAATGGGCGATGCCGACACGCCGCGCTGCCGTCACACTGGCGCGTATGCTGGGCAGATCCACGCGTTGAAACTCTCCCGCCTTGGACGGATTAGGATGCGGTGTTCCAACCAAATGAACGAGCGTGTCGTTGGCCCGGAGCGCTCCGGCGATCGCTTCGGGGTCGAGGGCATCGCCCAATATGGTCGCCGCTCCCGCCGGCACACGCGCCAGCGACGCTGCACGCGCCAGCACCCGAACCCGATGACCACGGGCCAGCAACCGCGGAATCAAAGCTGCGCCGATGTAACCGGTTCCACCGGTGATCAAGAGATCGAGCGTCTTCGCCATTAGCTCGCCGTATGAATCATCAACAGGAGTTACGCTACAATGGTCATCCGTCTATTGGCCGGCGCCTGTCATTACACAAGCTTTGAAATGAATGTAGTAATCGGTTCAGCGCAAAGAACACTTGGGCGCCGCTCTCGGCGTCGAATGGCCCCCCGGTTCCGATCGAGATTGCCGAAGATAAAGCAGATCGAGATGTTAATATTTTATTTTGACATGAATTTGCAGTGTCTAAAAGGCGCCCCGTAGAGATCCCAGTAACAAAACGGATTTCGGCCGCAGTTAAACAAAACCATTTTCAATTGAGACAAAGTTGAGGCAGCGTCCGACGACCGCATGCCTTTCCGTTATCCGCAAGCGTTTAGGTTTGGCTCGGATCGAATCGCTTGGGCGCGCGAGTGACGATCCATTGATCGAAGCGATCAAGCAATGCGCCCGGTTCGCTTTCGACAACCAGCAGCTCACGATGTTTGCGCTTAAGGAAATCCTGCTCGACCGCAAAATCCATAAATTCCACGAGACGGCGATAATAACCGCAGACGTTGAGCAGGCCGCAAGGCTTGTCATGGAGGCCGAGCTGAGCCCAACTCAGGACCTCGAAGAATTCTTCCATGGTGCCGATGCCGCCCGGCATCGCGATAAATCCGTGGGACAACTCCGCCATCATCGCTTTGCGCTCGTGCATGGACTGCACAATGCACAACTCCGACAGGCCTTGGTGCGCCACTTCTTTTTCGACAAACGCCGCTGGAATCACGCCGATAACATGGCCCTGCTGTTCCAGCACGGCATCCGCGATGATCCCCATCAGACCGACATTGCCGCCGCCGTACACAAGACCGTAGCCACGCGCCTCCAGTTCACGGCCGATTTGGCGCGCCGCAGCCGCGTACTCAGGTCTCGCTCCCTGACGCGATCCTGTAAATACACAGATGTTTGCTTTAAGCGTCTTCACAAAAAGTCAAACCTTCCGCCGCTCAGATGGCGATGTTTGATGCCGCTGGCCTTGAGAGTTGTCGCGGCGTACGCCCACATTCCGGGTTGTGGTTGTGCCTCAGCCGCGCTAGGTCGACACGCTAGACTTACTCTGTTGCTGTTTGTCTGCAATTTTCTCCACTAATAGCCGGAAAGTCGTTTCCGGCTCGCAGGTCACCCCGTAGGCCACATTGAATACTTTGATCAAGTCCCGCGTATAGATTTGTTCCTCGGCCCAATTCACGATTTCAGTAAGCGTGTTCTCCGGACTGAGCTGTTTAATTTTTACGCCGACGATTTCGGCCAGCCCGGCCGCGATCTTCTGCGCGATGTCTCTTTGGTCGGGTGGAAACTCCAAACGGACAAACGCTACAATCAGCTCCCAATCAATTTTCCTCGGGCTTCGGCGCCACAAAATCCGGCCCACGGTCATCAATAAAATCACCGCGCCGAGATATGCGTAGAATTGCGGAATCATCGACTCAGGTTTCTGACGTCCCTACGACCTCTTTAAGCACTGCCGCAAGATCCAAGATTACTTTGCATTGCTACCTTCCTCTATCTTTCTAG
>JBGPIK010000270.1:0-9554 GCA_041484845.1 Binatia bacterium
CCCGTTCAACAATTTCGAAAAACTTAAAGAGACCGTCAGCGACGATACCGCCGGCATTATTCTCGAGATCGTCCAGGGCGAGGGCGGCGTTCACGTCGGCAGCCGAGATTACTTCACGCAAATTCGACAGCTCTGCGACGAGAAGAATCTCTTGCTAATCATCGACGAAGTGCAAACTGGCTTTTGCCGCACGGGCAAAATGTTCGCCTGCAACTATTTCGATTTAGAACCGGATATCTTGTGCGTGGCCAAAGCCATGGCCGGCGGCGTTCCGATGGGAGCTATCGTTTGCTCGGAAAAGATCCAGCCGCCAATGGGTAAACACGGCAGCACATTCGGCGGCAATCCACTCGCTTGCGCCGCGGGAATAGCCGCTATCGACTTCATGGTCGCCAGCGGGCTCGCGGAGCAAGCACGCGAAAAAGGCGACTATTTCGTCGGCAAATTGAGACAGCAGAACTTTGCCAACGTGCGTGAGATCCGCCATCTAGGACTCATGGTCGGCATCGAATTGAAAGAGAGAGGCCAACCTTATCTGGTGAAATTGATGGCGCGCGGCGTGCTGGCGATGCCGGCCGGAGCCACGGTATTGCGCTTCCTACCGCCACTCACCATCAGCCACGAAGAGCTCGACATTGTCGTCGAAAAATTGATCGAAGTTCTTCCCAAGGCCGGCTGATTATCGGCTTTATTGGAGAAAAAAAAGGGGACGAATTATCTTCGTCCCCTTTTTCGGTTGTTGCAACCCTGCTAAAGAAACTTTCCTACAAGAAATTGGTTAATTTCCTCAGAGCCGCACAGCGGCTTGCCGTCAATCACCAGCACCGGAACCGTTTTGGCACCCGTGAGCGCAGTCAATTCCTTTTCATATTCGGGGTTTTCCCGAATATTTTTCTTGATGATCTGCTCCTCGCAATGAAGATTGGTCATGCAATTGAGCACGCTGCGTGAAAAACCGCACTCGTTGTAGAAATAAAGTTCCAGGGACATATCATCCCTTATTGATTTTTTGGCATTCGGCCAGGAGCGCTTTCGGGTCGCGCTCGCCCGCCGGAGTTACGGAGACCCCATAGCGGACAACACCCTGCTTATTGATAATCACGGTTGCTCGGTCCGTGATGCCTTTATCCTCCAGGAAAACACCATATTTCTTGGCCATTTCCCCCTTCGGATGAAAATCCTGAAGCAGCGGAAATGAAATACCGCCCAGCGATTTCGCCCAGTTATCGTGGGAGAATCTACTGTCGACGCTCACACCCAAAACTTGGGTGTCACAGGCCTTGAACTGGTCTTTTAGCGATTCCAGCCCAGGCACTTCCTTGCTTCAGGTGGGTGTCCAATCCAGAGGATAGAACACCAACATGACGTTTTTCTGCCCCTTGAACTGGCTCAACGTGAACTTGGTTCCACCCAAGTGGCTGGCCAGTTCGAAATCGGGAGCTTGTTTTCCAACTTCGATCATCTGTTTTCTCCTCCTCTTCTTTGTTTTTATTGGTTTCCGATCACTTCATATTGATATAGTACTGGTGGCGGTTTTTCAATGTGGCAAAACGACATCAAACACCAGGCCTGCTCAGGAGCTATAGCCACCTGGACCATCGAGACCGCCCTCCATAATCTTGCGATGATTCGCTAGCTCACGGCTTCCGCCGGTTCCCTGCCGGCGATTTTTTCCAATCCTTTGGCAAAACGATTTGCATGAGACTTTTCAGCTTTGGCGAGAGTTTCAAACCACTCGGCAAGCTCAGTCAAGCCCTCGTCGCGAGCGGTTTTGGCAAAGCCGGGATACATTTCGGTATATTCGTATGTTTCTCCTGCGATAGCCGATTTAAGATTGGTTTCCGTGCTGCCGGTCGGCGCGCCCGTGCACGGATCGCCGATTTCTTTGAGAAAATCGAGATGGCCGAAAGCATGCCCGGTCTCCGCCTCAGATGTGTCACGGAACAACCCTCCTACGTCTGGATATCCTTCGATATCCGCGACGCGCGCGAAGTAAAGATACCGCCTGTTGGCCTGGGACTCGAGCGCAAATGCCTTTTTCAAATTCTCCAGGCTCTTAGTGCCCGCTAAGCTTTTGCTCATAATATTTTCCTCCTCACTTATGCTAGCTTTTCGTCGTAGCTTGCAACGATCTTGGTCCATCGACAAGGGCATCGGCTATGCAACGTCGGCGACTGAAGTGTGGCGCATGACGCTAACGGAGTTGATTAGGGGAGGCGATAAACGCTTCGCAGCCGATCCCAAGTCTGCAATTGCGCCAGATCGGCTAAAACCGTGGTCGTGGGGGGAAGTATAGGAAAATCATCTCGGTACCCACGCGACAGGGCCTCCTCAGGGGAAATCCATAAACTTTCCGTCACTTCTTCCGAGCGCTGCAGCGCCACCTGGTGCAGCGGCAGCATCGCAAGATAAAAGCGCGTATCGAATCGCATGGGGTAGAAATCCGGAGTTACGCGGTGAAAAAAATACACCATGCGGGAAAGGTCACAATGAAGTTTTTCCGACTCCAGAAACTCGCCGAAACTCAATTCTTCTCTGACGATCGCTTGACGTTTTAGCTCTAATCTCGCTTTCGTTTCTTCGACTCGGAGGTCAATGGGGCCGCCGGAGTCCACCGCGCAAAGAAGAATGCCCACCTCCTCGTATAGCTCGCGCACGACGGCGACCCAATGACCCAGCGCCACCTCGGGCGAATGACGGTTGCCGAGGACTTGTCGCGCCTGATCGGCGGAAAGCCCGCGGCACCGCTCGAGCACTTTCAGCGAATAGTCATTTTCGACTACCGTCCCGCCGGGGAAAACATAAAAGCCACCCATAAAACGCATCTGCGGCGGCCGGCGTGTGAGCAAAATTTCAAACCCGCCGTTCGCATCGGGGCGAGGAAGAACAACCGTTGAAGCAAAACGCGGCCGAGTCATGTACAAGAGTCTATCGATAAGGAAGACGCCGGCAAATCATCAGACGATCTATTTTTTTCCAACATCGCGCAGCAACTTCTCCCATTTCTCGTTTTCTTTATCGTACTGATCGACGGTCATCCCCGCTTCGGCATACCAACGCTTGAACGCCGGTCGGTTCATAGCGCTATCGAGGCCGAACTTCCCGAGTAACTTCTGCCCCTCGGGACTGAGCAGATAGTCGGCGAACAACAGTGCGCCATGGGGATGCGGAGCGTTGAGCGGGAGCGCAACGCCGCCGGCATTGGTCGGAACAACGTCCAGGCCGACCCATTTGATCGGCGCGCCCTTGGAGATCGAAACGCGCGAATGACTCAGAAAAACAGTCGGCGAGGCTCCAAGCTCCCCGGAAATGACCATGTCGAGTATAGCCCTGCCGGAAACTGCGTGCAGGGTGATATCTTGCGATTTCAGCTTCGAGAGATACTGAACTCCTTTAGTTGCCAGCATCGCGCCGATGACTCGATTTCCCGTATCGCTGGTCGCGAAACCAATTCTTCCTTTCAGCTCGGGCTTGAGCAGATCGTCAAAACTCTTGGGGACCGCACCGGCGGGAATGACGTTAGTATTATAGGCGAGACCGATGTAAGACTCGCGATCCGTCGCCCAATAAACCGCGCCCTTGTCCGCCTTTTCTTTGGTCTCGTCAGGATATTTGCCAAGGTATGAAGAAAAGTACGGCATAAGAAACTTGTAATCCTGCATCACCTTCAACACCGGGAACGTCGTTTCGATCGAATCGACGATAAAACGCTTCGCTTGCGCTTCCTGCAAGATTCTGGCGGCAAGATCGTCGCTCGAGCCGCGATACACATCGACCTTTATCCCCGGATATTTTGCTTCGAAGGCTTTCGGCACGTCTTGGTTGGGGCCCCCGGTGAGCGAGGTGTACCACATCAACTTGCCTTCTTTTTTTGCCCCTTCGAAAAGGACCTTCTCGCGGTCCGGTTTATTGTAGGATGCTAATTCATTGATCGAAACAGGTTTTCCTTGAGCCCAAACGTGCATTTGACTGCCGAACAAGATGAGCAGCATTGAGATAATCGATTTCATTGTTTCCTTCCCTTGCTTAACGGATCAGTACGAACTGATTATTTAACATCGAGGCGCACATCAAAACAATCAATCGGCAATCCCCTGCGCCTCACGATCATATTGTGAGCGTTAAAGAGCCAAACTCGCAACTCGCGGAAGTTACTCGACAAGCGATCTAACGCTTCATGCGCAGAATATTGTATGCAGTGACCGGACGATGAAATCCCTTGAGACTGAGTTCACCGACGGCTTCAACATCAATCAACTCTTCCACAGCACCCAGCAAGCGTTGAGAAACCAAAATCTGACTGTGTCTGGCGTCCCCGCAGAGACGCGAAGCGAGATTCGTGACCGTCCCAATGGCTCCATAGTCCCACCGCCCCTCGAAGCCGATACCGCCGATGGTGGCGTAGCCCTGTGCGATGCCAACGCCGAAGTCGAGCTCGTGACCCAGTTTGCGCCATTGAGCGATCAGCTCTACCACTCTTTCCCTCATCGCCAGCGCCATTCTAATTGCCCGCTCGGCCGGGTTCGGCACTGGCACTGGATCGTTAAAGAAAATCATCATTCCATCGCCGGTGAATCGTTCCAGAGTCCCTTCATGCGCCAAGACCAGCTTGCCCATCTCCGCATGATACTCGCGGAGTACGCCCATAACTTCCTCGGGCTCAGCGGTCTCCGCGAAACTGGTAAAACCCCGGAGATCGAGAAAGACGACCGTTATCTCCTGTCTGTGGGTTTTGAGGGGGTCAGCGGCGCCCCCGGTCACAATCAGCTCCGCGAGTTGAGGCGAAAAGAAACGCTTCAGCCTGCCTAAACGTTCGAGCTGACCAACCTGATCCTGAACACGTTGCTCCAAAGTTTTATTCCACTCCGAAAGCTCAGCAGCTTGAGTCTGAACCCGGTCATGAAGCTCTTTGATCCTCAGCAGCGAGCGAACTCGCGCGAGAAGCTCAGCTTGATTGATCGGTTTTGTAAGAAAGTCATCAGCTCCAGCTTCGATCCCTTTTATTCGCTCTTCGCCCGGATCAAGCGCCGTCACCATAACCACAGGAAGCATCGCCGTCGCCGGATTCCCGCGAATGTCGCGGCAGACTTCGTAACCACTCATCTCGGGCATCACGATGTCTAACAGAACGAGATCCGGAGGATCGGTTTCTATTTGCGCCAGCGCCTCGCGTCCCGACGCCGCGGTAACGACGCTGTAACCTTTGACGGTCAGCACGTCGGCGAGAAGTTTTACGTTTCTCGGAGTGTCATCGACGACAAGAATTTTAGGTGGACTGCTCACTCTAACAAACTCGAAATCCGAATATCGAAATCCGAAACAATTCAGATCTTGAAATTCAAAAACATCGGAAATCGCATATTCCAATTCCAAAATTCCGAGGCCGAGTCGATCTCGTTTGAGAAATTGTGTTGTTCAATCATTTGAATGTGCTTCGAATTTAGGATTTCAATCTTGGAATTTTGAATTTCAAACGTTAGTCACAATTCTATTCGCTCTTTCGCAGTATCGCTGCAAAGATATTGGTTAGCTCCCTTGCTTCTTTGATAAGATCGATCCTATTCTTCTCAAGCATCGAATTGTCTCCAGCATCAATCAACCGCAACCAGTAACCGCTTTCCTTGGCCTCCTTACGGCAAATTCTAATTCTCATTAAGAAATCCTTCTTGCCAAGAGATTCATTTGCTTCAATGTAGTTCGCACCAACGGAGCCAGATGATCTGACGACCTGTTTTGTATCTTCGATGTTCGCTATTGTTCTCGGCATCTGTCTGGCGAAGGTTCTAACGTTCTTTGCGAAATTGAACGTTCGATCTTCCAGATCATACTGTTTTGGCTCCCGTGTCTCTTCTACGTCAGATTTTATCGTTTGCATAACTGATCGCGGTTGCTTCCAATTCAAGGCACGAAATCCAAAAACAGACGAGCAGTGCGAAAGACTCAAGTTTCGATAATATGCTTAAGGCCAAAAAATTGCCATTTGACTGAAGCTTGCTATTTGCTGTCCCTTTTTGAACATTTGAATTTGTTTCGAATTTCGGAATTCGTGCTTCGAATTTATCTGTTTGCGGCGAGCACTCTTTCCACTTCACCAAGAAAATCCTTTAAGCTGATCGGCTTGGTCTGGTAACCGTCAAATCCTTCAGCCAACATGGTTGCCCTGTTGTGAGTCATGGCCGACGCCGTGACAGCAATGGCGGCGATGCTCCTTGTTCTTGGGTCGGCCCGGAGCTGTTTCAGAGCTGTAATTCCATCTATGCCCGGGAGCTGAATATCCATGAGAATAAGAGCCGGAGATTTCTCCAGCGCGAGCGTGATCCCTTCTTCGGCCGTTTCAGATTCTATGGTTTGATAGCCCTTGACCTGGAGCACATCCCGGACGAGCTTCCGGTTTTTCTCGTTGTCTTCAATTATTAGAATCAATTCGCCAGCCATAGCTTCTTTGGATCCTGACCATCGTACTAATAGAAGTAAACCACTTCCCTAACACTTTTAAATGACCCGTCATTCCCGCGCACGCGGGAATCCAGTTATTCATCCCCCTCTTAAATAATCCCTTCCCACAGATCCGTCCAGCTCGGATTCTGCTTCTCGATCAGTTCCAGCTTCCAAGCCCGGTTCCACTTTTTCATCTGCTTCTCCCTTTGTATCGCTGACATCATCTCATCGTGTAACTCGTAATAGACAAGCCGGTGAACCCCGTATTTCCTCGTGAACCCCTCGACCAGATCGTTCTTGTGTTCCCCAACACGCTTTCGTAGGTCACTTGTGACGCCGATGTAAAGCGTGCCGTTTCGCTTACTGGCCAGGATGTAAACCGCCGGCTGTTTTGCCATCGAAGCACTGGATTCCCGTTTTCACGGGAATGACGTCGGGAACGAAATCCGCGCGTCTCGTGAAGTCACCAATCAAAGTAACACGCCAGAATCCAAGATTATTTCATTGGTAATGTAAAGGTAAAAGTCGAGCCTTTGCCTACTTCGCTTTCCACCCAGATTTTGCCGCCGTGCATTTCGACGAATTTCCTAGTCAGCGTCAGTCCGAGTCCCGTGCCCTCGCGCTTTTGCGCATAGTTGCTCCCCACCTGTCGGAATTCTTCGAAGATCGCTTCTTGATCTTCCTTGGCGATGCCGATGCCGGTGTCGATCACCGAAACGATCACTGCGCTGTCACCCAAACTCGCCTCAACCCGAATCTGTCCGCCTTCGGGAGTGAATTTCACGGCATTCGAAAGCAGGTTGACCAAGATCTGTTTGATCTTGCGTTCATCGCCGGTGAACTCGCCAAGCCGATCGTCAATAACGCGGTCCAGTTTGATCCGATGACGGCTGGCGCGCTCGCGAATAAGGGTAAGCGCATTCTCGATCGCATCCGGCAGATGGAACGTCGTCACTTCCAGCTCCATACGCCCAGCTTCGATCTTGGAGAGATCCAGAATGTCGTTGATGAGAGAGAGCAGGTGCCGGCCGGAGGAAAGGATATCCTCGGTGTACTCGGCTTGTTTCTCATTCAACTCGCCGAACATTCTCTCCCCCAAGACTTCCGAGAAACCGATAAT
Organism: Binatia bacterium; assembly: GCA_041484845.1. GTDB lineage: Bacteria > Desulfobacterota > Binatia > UBA9968 > UBA9968 > JBGPIK01. Next base: position 7,559 of record JBGPIK010000270.1, read on the forward strand.
GGCGTTGAGCGGCGTGCGCAACTCATGGGACATGTTGGCGAGAAACTCCGACTTGTGGCGGCTCGCGACTTCAAGCTGGCGGCCCTTGTCTTCGAGCTCTCTGAAGAGCCGCGCGTTTTGAATCGCGAGGGCGGATTGCGTCGCGAAGGTCTGCAGCAGGTGGACGACCTCCGGAGAAAAGTCGCCGGCCTCCTTGCGCCAGACCGTCAAGGCGCCCATGATCCGCTCTTCGCGGAGAAGCGGAACCGCTAGAACAGATCGATACCCGAGGCGCGCAAGTATCGGCCGCACGCGAGTACCACTATATTCCCGCTCGTCTAGAATGTCCGGCATTTGCACTGGCGCGCGAACGGTTGCCGTTTGCCCCGTCGCTCCTTGCCCCGGACGGACCGGTGTCGCTTGAAGTGCTTGGACTATCTCTTCCTCCATGCGGTAACTGGCCCTGAGGTGAAACTCTTGCGCAGTTTCATCGTACTCGTAGATCACGCCGCCACTAGTTCCGGAGAGCTGGACAGCATGACCAACGATCGTGCTGAGCACTGTCTGAAGATCAAGAGTGGAACTCACTGCCTGGCCGACTTCTCCCAGGGCTTTGAGTTCTCCGACCGATTGCATCAGCTCGCGCGTCCGGGCTTCGAGTTCTTGGAACAACCGTACGTTCTCGATGGCGATGACTGCTTGGTCGGCGAACGTTTTGAGGAGAGCGATCTGTTTGTCGGTGAAGGGGCGAACCTCCATACGGCGAATAAGAATGGCCCCAATGGGATTTCCCTCTCGCAACAAAGGTGTAGCAAGGACCGTATGAATACCAAGGCTCCGCCCGTAAGTGTGAAACTCGTTTTCTGGCTCAACTGCCATATCGTGCACATGCACGGTTTCTCGGTTAAGGACGGCCCTGCCCCCAGACCACCCCCGCTCAATTATCACTGCATCGACAATGGCTTCCGGAATAGGAACCGAACCGTATTTAGCCACCCTCCGCATCTTGTCGCCTTCTACCCGGTAGATCTGGGCATCAATTGAATCACACAACCGTGCGGCGCTTTCGGCAACTACATCTAGCACCGGCTGGATATCAGTCGGCGAGCTGGCGATCACGCGCAGGATCTCGCTCGTCGCCGTCTGCTGCTCCAATGCTTCAGTCAGATCACGGTTGCGGGCATCGAGTTCGTTAAATAACCGCACGTTCTCGATGGCAATCACGGCTTGGTCGGCGAAGGTCTTAAGGAGGGTGATTTGCTTGTCGGAAAAGGGGCGGACCTCCAATCGGCGAATCAATATAGCCCCGATGGGAATACCCTCTCGCAGCAACGGGGTTGCAAGCGTGGTTCTATTGCCATGCCGCTGGGCGAGATCCCGTCCTTTCGGATACTCGGATTCTGGTTCAGACAAGAGATCATGAATGTGGAGGGTCTGCCTGTCAATCAGAGTTCGACCAACGACCGAGCCCCGATCAAATGAGATGCCTCCATCGCCGCTAGTTTGATGTGGAATTGGACCGAAAGATGCTGCGAGTCTGTAAACATCGCCGTCCACTCGAAAGATTTGAGTATCGATTGAATCGCACAGTCTCGCGGCGTTTTCCGCCACCACATCCAGTACCGGCTGAATATCCGTCGGCGAGCTGGCAATGACGCTTAGTATTTCGCTGGTAGCAGTCTGTTGCTCTAACGCCTCCTTGAGTTCTTGAAAGAGCCGGACGTTTTCGATGGCGATCACCGCCTGATCGGCGAAGGTTTCTAAGAGCTTGATCTGCGCCGGGGTGAAGGGGCGTACCTCGGTGCGGCGTGAGTTCAGTAATCCAACGAGTTCCCCTTGCTGACGAAGGGGAACGGACAAGTGGGTGCGCCAGCCACCGACGGAACCCAACATTGGGAAATCGTTCTGTGCGCGGACGTCGGGAACGTGGAGCGTGCCATGCTCGCGCATCCAGCGATACTGTGCCGCATCAATACTGAATTCGACGCGTCCAGTGGCTATGGGACCAAAATGAGCC
>JBGPIK010000271.1:0-9499 GCA_041484845.1 Binatia bacterium
CCGCGAGGTTTCAATCCTCGCTCCTCTCGAAAGAGGAGCGCAACCGTCCAGAAGCTCGCGATTGGTGGCTTTGCAAAGAGTTTCAATCCTCGCTCCTCTCGAAAGAGGAGCGCAACCGGGCAAGTGTTTGATGCCCGACTCGAGCACGCCGTTTCAATCCTCGCTCCTCTCGAAAGAGGAGCGCAACAGTACATAATCTAAGTTATTAATTCCTTTTGTCTTTTTTCCTTTAAAACGCGAAACACACTTAAACGACACCGCGGTAATAAAGTTTGGACCCGCCTCACTCAAGAATACCCTTGCTTTGTCCCGTCTTTTTACCACCGCGATACTCCCGTCTTTTCCCCACAGCTCATGGTCCGCGTTCCGCCGGTCAAAAAATAAGAGGCGCTTCGAAATCGACATCGCGGTTCACGCCATATACTTTCATGTAGCGTTCTCTCGGCTCGACGAGCCTATAGAATCGAATACTATCTTCATCCTCTTCGATACACCTGCGAAGCGTCCGCACCAGATCTTCGTATTGGGCCTGATCCACCGAACATTCGAAGACCGATTTCTGAACCCGTTGGCCAAAGTCCTTACACACCTGCGCGACTCGTCGCAGCCGCCCTTCGCCTTCAGGCGTTTTTGTCGAAACGTCATAGGTTACTAATATCAGCACTGGATTATCCTAACGGTAAAGAAACGGAACGTAGTCTTCCATGTCCCCCCGAAGGACCCGCGCCAACAAGCGTGCTTGGACATGAGGCACCAAGCCCAACGGAACTTTCTGCTCCAGCAAAGGATGCAGAATCTCTTCCTGTTTACGGTTCTGATACGCAACGACAACTGTCTTTCTGCCCTCCTCACCCAGATACACAGCCCCACCGGGCCGATCGTCGAAATTCGCTGCGGTCACCTGCTTTCGATTCACCAATGTCAAAGCTAAACGGTCAGCCAGAATCGGTCTTAGCTCTTCCATCAAATCCAGAGCTAAAGCCGCGCGGCCGGGTCTCAGAGCATGAAGAAAACCGACTTGCGGGTCTAAGCCCACACCCTCCGCCGCAGCCACACAATCGTTGGTCAGCATGGCGTAGAGAAAGGAGAGCAGGGCATTCATCGGATCGCGCGGCGGTCGGCGATTTCTACCATCGAGACGAAAGGACTCGCGGTCTTCGCGCACCATTCGGTCAAAGCAACTGAAATAGGCGCGAGCGGATTCTCCTTCTATTCCACGCAGCTGATCCAAGTCATCGCAACGAGGAATACGTGCGAGCGCACTGGCCAGCGTTTCACTCGCCTCTCTCAAAGGCTTCTCATCCTCAGACTCTTCGGCTTCCCGTGCCGCGCGCATAAGAACCTGCCGGCAGTTTTGGATTTTGCCGGCAACGATCTTCTTCGCGATGGAAAGAGGTTTGTCTTTATCGCACGATGCTTCGTGTTGCGCGCGCCTCAGTAACACGTTACCCGAGACGGGGCCTTCCACGCGCGCCTTGAATCTTCCATTCCGGTCGAGCAGCACAAGCGCGCGACCATCCTCGCCGCAACGCCGCATGAGAGCCGGGCTAAGTAAGACATCGCCGAAGCAGACCACCCCGCCAAGATGATGCAGCGGAATCTGCAGCTTCATTTCCTTTTCGACACTGATCTTCAAAGTGTCGTGATCCAGGTTTAGGTAAGATCCTTCCGTGTTAACGTAGAGCGTGTTGAGGAGTTGGTGCATCGATATCCTCCAGTCCTGAACTAATCCGCGACAAACAAAGTTCGCAGCAATTCGGCCGCTCGCTGTTTCTCTCCGATCGCGCCGGGCATACAGGATTCTTGAAGCGAACAGTGTCGGCAGCGGTTGTCGTTAACGGGCAGCGGGAGTGTCTTTTGGCTCAGCATCGTTCGTATCTCGTTTGTAGCTGCTTCAACTTCTGCTCGGAGTGTTTCGGTGAACTCGACTTCTCGCCTCCGACGTGAACTGTGGTAATAAATCGCCCCTCGGGGAACGGTCTTCCCCGTCATTTCCTCAAGGCAAATTGCCTGCGCACAAAGCTGGAGATCGTCATGCGCTCGTTCCCGTTTCGCCCCATGCTTGTATTCGACGGGATAGGGAGTCACGCCGTGAAACTCAACGACATCCGCCTTGCCGATCAGACCCAGCCGTTTCGACCAGAGAGGCAACGCGCGCTCGATGCGCACGCCTTCCTGAAATTCACCGACCGGTTGATCGACCCGCTCGTGCGCAGCACGCCCGCGCAACGTGTACAGGTTCTCGTCAAAAGTCTGCTCAACGTGGATGAGCGCACACTGCCGCGGGCAGTAGCTGTAGTGCTCCAGGGCGGAGATCATGACGAGATCGTCTTCGCCCCATTCCCGGGTGAAAGAGTCGCTCATGATCTAGCCCACGAGTCTTTGTAAGGTAACATTCTCTGGCAACTTTTCGTCCACCATCACTGCGTAGTCTGAGAAATGTCGCGGCGCGTCCACGCTATCTTTCTTCCGCACAGATATTCTATCGAAGAGCGAATGAGCAGCGGCATTACCCAAAGCTGTTCCATGCTTAAAAACATATAAGCCGCGAGTCGACATCTGCCCTCGCGCCGCCGACCGATCATGCTCAAACATGTTTTGCAGCGCCTCCCAAAACAACGCCAGATCGTCGTCGGAGAAGCCCGTCTGTTGGGCAAGATGAGCGGAAATATAGCCACGGGCACAGTAAATACCGTAGGGCACGGTAAATTTCCGTCCCATAGTTCGATTGTCGCCCTGTTGTTTCTCCGCCTCCGCTTCAGTGGCAACGGCCATACGGGTGATACTATGTTCAAGCGACACTATCGGATCGACGCTCCGCGCGAAGGTAAGCTGCACCGGACCTCGAACCTGACCGCAGTTAATGCCGGTGGACATGACAGCGCCAAAGGTCCGCACATCATAGAAGTTCTGGCACATCCACTTGCGAGCGTCGTCTATACGGTCACCGCCTTTGCGCTTTGCGTCCGAAGCGGAAAGATCGACACCCAACGCCTTGTACGCCCGCTCATGTTGCCGGTTGAGAATAGCCTTTTCCTTCACGTAGATTTCGTGAGGCGGCTTTTCCTCTTTAACCAGCCCGACATAGTTGCGCACTTTTCGCTTGAGACACACGTCCGTCACTAGTCCATGCCCGGTTTGTGCGTCGATCCTTGGAAGATTTCCTGCGTCGGGGTCGCCGTTTGGGTTTCCATCCTCCACGTCAAATAGCAGTAGAAAATCATATCTATTCTGAATGCCCTGAGCCATTGTTATTCTCCTTCCTTGTTTGATTCTTTTCTTGGTGTAAAAAATGCCTGGCGCTGATGATAGTAACCTACTGCGAAGCGGCCCTGTTCGGGAAGACTTAAATGCGCTGGAAACTCGCTGATCGCTTCCATGATTTGTCCAAGTTGCTTTTCCAAGTTCACCGCCTGTCCGCGGTTGTCCAACTTCGCAATGTGATGATTCTTTAGTTTCATGAGTTGCGGAAAGACCGTAACCGGGGTAGATGAGGCGGCCCCATAGAAGCGATCGCGAATGGTCGCGTTGATATCCGGGCTTGCCGCCTCTTGTGCGCGCTCAAGGACGGCGAATAAACGGCCTAGCCGATAACCGATGTTACTGTTTGTTTCGTCAAGTGACACGGCAACCTCCTTTGCTTTCTTGTTGTAATAGCGGGCCTCACGGACCAAAACAGCTTTGATCAAGCTCGCCCTTTCATACGTAACTTCCTTTTGCGATTGCTCCGCACGTATTCGTGCGACGGCGGATTGAAGTAAGGTTGTTGGGTAAAGAGTGCCTTCTAGAATCGCCTTCATAACGTCGCCGGCAAGATTCGGTGGGATATTGTCTGATTTCTCTTGAGCAGCTAGAGAGACAAGAAGCCGGAACAAAGACGGAGTTTCCGGCTTGAAGCTCGGATGAACTATTCGGATGTCTTCGAAATGCTGCCGGATATTTCCGGCAATGTCGCTGACCGGTCCAGCGTGCCAGAACCGAATTGAAATGCGGGACGCATTGGGAGACAACCCAAGCACAAAAAACCGAGTCGCATCCTCTCCAAACGGAATCATCCCCGCTTTAGGGGCCGCGTAGAGAGTCTTGACAGCTTCGGTGTTTCTATCAGGATCATCTTTTGGAGGTTCGTCAAAGAGATCAGCTAACAAGCTCTCAAGCGGATGAGTCTTGTCCGCCCAAAACACCGTTGACGCATCGCCTACCTGAATTCTTTGGCGGGAACCTTTGGTGAGCAAGCTATTGAGCGCCGTCGTATAGGCAAAGGCTGCTCGTTTTCCAATAGGCGAATTGAAACCTTGCTCCTTACCGTAAGATCCAAAGGCTGGGCTTTCTAACGTGTTCACAGCTACGATATTGCCCCCGCTGGGTTGCCCGCCCCAAACTCCCTTAATAGACGGATGAAGTCTCTCGATCACATCCATTTCACCAGTGATCAAGCACCGGCCTTGTTCGGAGCTTGAATCAGACCGAGCTTCCAACACTTGGCGTAACGCCGGTCGTTGACAGACAAGATCTGTTTCTCCGTCAAGGCGAAAACTCACGTTCCCAGTGGATTTCGATAGATCTTGCCAAATAGGATGCTTCAAAAGATCGTCGTAGTTTGCCCGCTCTAGAAAAGCCGCGACGGCACTCACGCCCGGATCCTTAGTCAGCTCAAATAATGCTCGCACTTTAATCGTAAAATTAGAGTGTTGTTCCACCGCGCGCAGTAGTTTTTTGCGTCGCTGCTCTTCCCGATCTTTCTCATTCTGTGAAGGAATACCCAACACATAGGCGGTATTGTCCCAGAGTGAGTTTGCGTCGATACCAGAGGACCGTTTTACCCCCTGCGGTACGGTAAAGACCCTACCAATCCTCTTTTTTCCCTCGCCATCACGAGTATCTTCCAAGTCGACAAAGCCACCTTTCGTATTCAAGACGATAAGAAAAGGGATTTCCTTCTTTTCGAATCCGGGTGGAGCTAGCGCACCTTCACCAGTATCCCTCTTACGATAGTAGTAGTTCGTCAGAGCTTGCAGGATCATCCACGTACCTCCTCGCTGTCAAAAGCCGGGACTAACATGTGACCGTTATCCAACTTCGCCCTGAAAAAAAGTGCCGTAGGGACTTCGCCGGCATAGTTCATATCGTAGAGCATATAGCCAAGGTCTCGGCTTTCGTTGATTGGCTGTGGTTGTTCTGTCTCGGGGCCGACCCACGCAAAATGAGCCGAGAACTCACGGCAGCCAAGATACGGTTGGTTAAAGCACTGCCCTTTCTCCGCGCGACGACGAAACATTTCAGCGAACTTTACCGGTGTGTCTTCTGGACCTGCCTTTTCAGTCATCGAGAACCACCCGTGGATCACGTAATCAACGTCTCTCAAAAATAGCCCAGCGCGCTGTTGTCTTTCTTCTTCAACGTAAAGCCCAAGCTGGCCGCTGCCCTTTTCCATGGCTATAGTCGCGTTGCGCGTTGACACAACCGTGCCCACTTCGTTGCGTCTTACGGATGTCCATAGGATTGGCTTTAAGACATCGATGCAGTCGATTTGCCACCGTATCGCCGGCTTCCAAAGGATCGCCTCCAAAACCCCGCGAGCACTTGAGGGCGTCATAACATCATAAGACACCCTCTCCACTTTCATCTCGGGGCGGGTGAAACACGCGTAGTCGCCCCACACACGAAGTCGAACTCGGTTTTGGTATTCACTCATGGGTTACACCTCTTCACACGATCAAAGTTTCCGGGTCCCGATATGTCGGATCGTTAGCGAGAAATCCTAACTCTGGATGGTAAAGGCGATCATGGGCTTGCGCAAAAATTCCTGGACGGATTTCAATCACGTCTCCATCCGACACTAGCCGCTGATGAACAACCTTAGGTATGTTGACTACGTACCGTTGCAATTTACGCATAAGCCATCGTTCCGGTCCGTCTCGACCTAGCTGCTCGATTAAGGACACGCTCTGCCCATAGCGCACGATAATCGATTGTTGGACGGTGTCGTCGATGATCCGGAATTTCTTTGCCGCCGAGCGAAACCTGATATGAAGCTGGTCGTTAGCCTTGAGATCTTCCAAGATGCGGTGCTTGTCGAGATTCTCGCCCTTGAGCCAATACAGCTGGCGGAAGTATTCTTCGAAACGCTCGGGTGCTAACGGATCGTTTACCCGCTGCTGCAACAACTGCCGTCCGCAACCTTCCGCTTGTCGGAGCGTCCCGACAGGCGCGGGCTTAGGAGGGACAAAGATGACGACCTTACCCCGATCCAAGAGACCTTCCCGGTTACACCGTCCCGCAGCTTGAGCGATGGAATCTAGACCGGCAAGCGCTCGGTAGACAACGGGAAAATCGAGGTCCACCCCCGCTTCCACTAGCTGCGTGCTAACCACTCTCAGAGACTCGTGCCGCTTGAGACGGTACCTTATGTTGGAAATCACGGCGGATCGGTGTTCTCCACACATCAACGCTGACAGGTGGATGGTACCAGACGGCATTAACCGAAAGAGATCACGACAGTCATCTCGACGGTTAACTATGCAGAGAGCAGAAGGATAGTACCGTAGTTCAGTGGCAATGTCTTCCCAAGTTCGCGGAGTGTTGAGATCGTTCGGTATCACGACTTCCACGCGTTTCAGGTCACCGTGCAACTTGACGGGATCATCGATGATCTCGACGACTTCCGGAAACCCGGGAAAATGAAAGTCGAAGCCCTTTCTTTCTGTCAATGCGGGCTGCGTGGCCGTACTTAGGACGAAGGTGACCCCATAGAACCGTTGGAGATCTCTCATCACCTCCACGACTGGCTTCAAAAACTCGGGCGGGAGAAGCTGTGCTTCATCCAATATAACCACACTATCGACAATGTTATGGAGTTTTCGGGTTCGGCTGGTCCTCGAAGCGAACAACGATTCGAAAAACTGAACCGAGGTGGTCACGACAACGGGAGCGTCCCAGTTTTCGCAGGCCAAACGGCTTTGCGGAGTCTCTTTTTCAGGATCCAGGTTACTGTGGTGCTCGATCACGGCATCGCCGAAAATTTCCCGGAAGATGTCGGCCGTTTGCTCGATGATACTTGTGTAAGGGATGACATAGATAACCCGTCGCTTGCCATATTTGATAGCGTGTCTGAGCGCGAATGCCAGCGACGAGAGGGTTTTTCCGCCGCCAGTCGGGACCGTAAGAGAGAGGATCGCGGGTGAGTGGTGTGATTTGTCTTCGCACTCTCTAAGTATTTCCGCGCGAAGGCGATTGACTGGTGTCGGATCGGCGGTCGCTACCAGTCGCTTAATGTGCACGTCGAAACGTGTGGCTAGTTCAGCCAGCGCTGGGTAATTGGATCGCGCCTTGGCTTTCCCGGGATCCATGAACGCTTCCGTGTCGAGGAAGTCGCCATCGGTCAGACATGAGAACAACATGCGAATCCACAAGGCCGGCGCCCCACCGGGCGGTTTACTGCTCGGCTTTTCTTGTTCCAGCAGTTCCTTGGGCGGTAACTGTTTGAGCACGGTCTCTAACAACTCTGGCTTCTGGAGGCGCTGGTAAAGAGAGGCTCTGCCTTCTTCCTCACTGTTCCAATCTGGCAAGCCCGCATGATGCCCAGCGATCAAATAGGCGAGTATGTTGCCGTACGGACCAAGCTTCTGGACGGCGTGTAAGGCGCCAGCGGTGGAATGGTCCACTCGCCCAGGCGCAGTTTCGATGTGAGCATCCAGCCCCGACGCCGAACGAATCATGTCTTGAAATGCTTTTGAATATTTACCAAGGTCATGCCAAAGTCCAGCGAGTTCTGCCCATGACGACGAGCCGAAAACATTCGCGAACTGACCAGCAAGCCTCCCAACCTCTCTGAGATGGTCGATCAGTGGATGAATTCGCCCGTCTTCAGAGACATGGGCTATAGGAGTCGAGGTCGGCGAATCTTTAGACATAGGTGTGTTTTTAACATGGAGGTGTGACAGATCAGGTCACTGTTTTTTATGTTTTTTGACATCCGAGGTCACGATCAGCAAGAAAATTACAGTTCCAGACGTTCAAATAGTTCAACCGCTGCGCTCCGTTCAAGACGTTCAATGCCTCGCGGCAGTTCAAAGCCTGCCCTGAGCCTGGCGAACGGGTTCCAGGTTCAAGGTCCAATCCCGGATCGTCGTTCCAGTCATTCAAATCATTCAATCGCTTCGCTACGTTTGCCTTCAATTAGAAACGGGGACCGGGCTGGCGCTCAAACGACTTACGTGATCCGTCTCAGGCTGAGGTTTACAGCGTCCATGTCGAATGCCTCCGAATCGAATCCCTCGCCGACCGCGTCAAGTATTTCTTCGGGGGTAAAGAACCCGGGGCGGGCGATGCGCTCCAAAAGTTTCATGTATTCCATCCATCCGCCGCAATCCTTGGGTGGACGCGAGCGCGCTCCGCCGATGCAGACAGGGTATTGTACGCCGGCCTGGGGCTGTCGAACTTCCTCGACGACGATCTCGTGCCGCCAATCGTTCTCCTCGTCATAGTCGAAGTCATACTCGAAGACCATCCCGGGTCCGGTGACAACCTGATTCAGCTTCACAGCCGCCTCATCCTGAACGTCGTAAAGCCAGTCCGAGCCCGGTATGCCGTAGTGCGTCTCTTGAATAACGAATGCATGCAGCGGCGAATCGTACCAGCTCAGGGCTTTTTGAATCACCCGGTGCAGCCGTTCGAGCGTCATGTCGCTTGGGACCAGTATCCTGCGCCAGATAGGAGGGCTGATGTCGATGAGAATAATGCTAAGTTGGTAAATCTCTGCTTGGTTGATTTCTTGCATGATGCCGTGTTCCACCTTTGTTACATTTCCGCAATAAACCGGGGGCTCCTCGCGATCCGTGGTCAACCCTAACAAGAGATCCACCGTTCCAGTCGTTCCAAACGTTCGAGCGGTTCGCTGCGTTCAATGCCTTTCGGCGATTCAAAGGTCCAGGTTCAAAACCTCACTGGGCCGGGCTTAAATCGCTAGGGCTCAGATACCAAAGTTACTCCTTAATAACCGTAAATCCGAATTGGCGGCTGGCTTCAATGAAATGCGCGGCGTAAGCAAAAACATGCCGGCAACCGACGGCATCCATGACGACCAGACCGCTACAGTCGACCACGCCCCATGTTTTGTCTTGATACCGCCAGAAAAGCCGCAGCGCGTCACTTTCGATTTGTTGGTCGACCTCTACAAGCTCCACAACAGTCCGCGATGTTATGCGCTGCCAGAGCCGCTCGGCTTGGCTGAATCCGAGGCGGGATTTAACGACAGTTAAAGCTTCGTAGGCCGTCCAATTCGTCGTCACCAGCGCTGTGGGCGTGCCGAGCAGGCGCTGAAATATTTTAGCCGCTTCTCCGCGATTGCGGTCCTTGCGGTTGGTGATCGCTATCCACGCGGAAGCGTCTACGAAAACCAGTTCGCTCATTTATTGCCGTAAAGGTATTCGCGCGCCCGCTCGGAAAGATCTACCGGTCCTGCGCCGATGCCGACGATGTCTAACGCCCACGCAATATC
>JBGPIK010000272.1:0-9390 GCA_041484845.1 Binatia bacterium
CAGATCAAATAGTATTGCCGCCTCTGGTTGGCTCGCTCGATGACCTGGACTTTGGTAAGGTATCCCATAGTGAGAAATTATATACATAGCTATATCACTAGTCAAGACAAATATTGGGGATTTTTTCTCACGACCGCGGAGAACGCAGAGTTCGGATAATTTTTTTATCAAACGCATTTCTCTGCGTACTCCGCGCCTCTGTGGTGAATCCCGGTTTTCCGAGTTTTGGTTGCCGCTCAACCACCCGGGCCTTGCGCTACTCGGGTCGCACCAAGTTCCCCTGTTTAACCAACCGCTCGATGATTTGTCCGGCCATTTTTCGGGTCTCATCGGTCCCCTGAAGTTTTTTGTCGGCCCAGCCGTCGTTCGGCCAGCGCTTCGCTTTCGCGTAAACATTCGCGTAAAGATCGCTGCGCAGCTCGATCAAAAAATTCCACACGTGACCCGAGTCGGTCATGCGCGTGCGCTCCCAGCGCAGGTTATTGCGATCGAGCTTAATCAAGCGGCATTTAGAATTCCTGGACAGGACAAGCATTCCACGGTGGACAATGGCGCAGCCTTGGAGTAATCAATTGGCATTCTTTCTTTAGAAGCTCAATTAGGAGAGATTCAATGCAAACCGGTTCTTATGTAGACGGCAAATGGATCCAGCCGAAATCCACTCGGCTTGTGCGCAATATCAACCCCGCCGATTTCGAAGTCATTGCCGAGTTTCCTGCCGCCGGCGCCGACGACGTTCACCATGCCATCGAAGCGGCGCAGGCCGCATTCAGGGTTTGGAAAAAGACCCCGGGGCCGGAGCGCGGCCGCGTTCTCTGGCGTGCCGCGGATATCGCGCGCCGCCGCGCGGATGAGATTGCGCGCACGCTCACACGCGAAGAAGGGAAAGTGTTGAAAGAAGCAAAAGGCGAAGTGATGAAGGGTATCTCGCTCCTGGAGTTCTATGCCGGCGAGGGATTTCGCATGCACGGCAAGACGCTGCCGTCAGAAGCGCGCGACACTTTTACCTATACCATCCGCCGTCCCCTCGGTGTCGTCGGCTTGATCGCGCCGTGGAATTTTCCCTGGGCCATTCCCGTGTGGAAATCGGCGCCTGCGCTTGCTGCCGGTAATGCGGTCATATTTAAACCAGCGGAGCTGACGCCGGCGACGGCCACCCTGCTGACCGAAATTTACGATGAAGCGGGACTTCCTCCGGGCGTCTTCAACATGCTGGTCGGCTCCGGATCGGTCGTCGGCGAAGCGATGGTTCATTCGCCGGTGCTGCGTGCGGTTTCCTTCACCGGTTCGAATGAAGTCGGCGGCGCTCTCTACGCCAAGGCGGCGCAACGCGGCGCCAAAGTCACCTGCGAGATGGGCGGAAAAAATGCGGTGATCGTCATGGCCGACGCCGATCTCGACAAAGCGGCGATTGCGATCCACGGCGGCGCCTTCGGTTCCACCGGTCAACGCTGCACCGCTACCTCGCGAGTCATCGCAGCGCCATCGATCAAGGACGCGCTGCTCGAGCGGCTCGTGGAGGGTGCGAAGAAAATCAAGGTCGGGTCCGGTCTCGATGAAACCATCGACATGGGACCGGCGGTGGACGAAAAGCAATTTAAAACCGATCTCGACTACATCAAGATCGGCCAGCAAGAAGGCGCCCGCCTGGTGCTCGGCGGCAACAAACCGGCGCACTTGAACAAAGGTTATTTTGTCGAGCCGACCATTTTCGATAATGTCACGCCCCATATGCGTATCTTCAAGGAAGAGATTTTCGGCCCGGTGCTTTCGATTTCCACGGCCAAGAATTTAGAGGAAGCTCTCGCCTTCGCTAACGGTGTCGAGTACGGGCTCACGACTTCCATTTTTTCCGAAAACATCGACACGATCATGAATTTTGTCGAAGAAGTCGAGACGGGTATGGTTCATGTGAATGAACCAACGATCGGAGGCGAAGCGCAACTCCCCTTCGGCGGCAGCAAGGCAACGGGCGTCGGCGAGCGCGAGATGGCCGAGGAAGGCCTCAACTTCTTTACCGAGCTCAAGACCGTCTTTATCAATTATTCCGGTAGAGCGGAGCGATTGATGATTCGCTAGCAAGGAACTTCGCTGGGCGAGCCACCGTTGGCGACGCACCCCAGGTGGTGTTGCGACCGGACCTTGCCTGAACGTCGGCATATTTCGTTCGGAATCGGTGGTTATTCGGCAGTGACTTGGGAGCTGCCGAAGCGACACGCCAGCCGGTGCAGCCTTCCGGGCCGCGTCAGACAATCTAAATTGACATTTTAAATAATCATGATAATTATAAGTACATGTTTAAACGGGACTTATCTCTCCCAAAGGCAGGAACCGAGACTTTTTTTCTGTGGGGGCCTCGGCAAACCGGCAAGACAACTCTGCTCCGGCAGGTGTATCCGGATGCGCTGTGGATTGATCTTCTCAAAGCTGATGAGTTTCGCCGCTATCTGCAGAATCCTGAGCTTCTCCGCTCGGAACTGGCGGCACGTATGTCGGTTCGTCAAGTGGTTATCGACGAAGTGCAAAAGGTGCCGCAGCTTCTTGATGAAGCCCACTGGCTCCACGAACGTCGCGGCATCCGGTTTGCTCTGTGCGGCTCAAGTGCCCGTAAGGTCAAACGCGGGCAGGCCAACTTGCTCGGCGGACGGGCGGTGCGTTACGAATTGCACGGCCTTACCGGCCACGAACTCGCCCATGATTTCGATCTCACCCGGATGTTGAATCATGGATACTTGCCTACCATCTACCAATCGAGCAATCCTCGGGCGTTGTTAAACAGCTATGTCGCCGATTACTTAAAGGAGGAGGTGGCAGCCGAGGGGCTGGTGCGCAACTTGCCGGTCTATTCCGAGTTTCTCAATGTGGCTGCTCTTTCCGACGCCGAACTCGTCAACTTCTCAACCATAGCCCGCGATTGCGGTGTTTCCAGCCCCACTATTAAAGGCTATTTCCAGATTCTCGAAGACACGCTGCTTGGCCGCTGGCTTGCCGCATATACGAAGCGTCCCAAGCGCCGGGTCATCGCGGCGCCAAAGTTCTATTTTGCCGATGTCGGAATCGTCAATCACCTCGCGCGGCGCGGGGAGTTGCAGCCGGGTTCTGAGCTTTATGGTAAGGCCTTTGAGAATTGGGTTTTTCACGAGCTATGCGCCCACAACGCTTATAGCGGCGCTTTTGCCGGACTGAGTTACTGGCGCTTGGCCAGCGGCATCGAGGTCGATTTCGTCGTCAATGATATGGAACTCGCGATCGAAGCCAAGGCAACCGCAAAGGTAACCGCGGATCATCTAAGAGGCCTGCGCGCTGTTGCGGAAGATCATAGGAGACTCAAGCAGCGCATTATCGTCTGCCGAGAGCGAAATAGCCGCCGCACGGAAGACGGAATTATGATTTTACCGGCGACAGAGTTCAGCGACCGCTTAGAAGCGGGCGACCTGTTTTGACGCAAGAACCACGGGGGAAAACAACTGCATAGCTCGATGAGATGTAGAATCACATCTAGATTTTGGTGCGTCTAGATACATAAGTCAGGATTTGAGGCAGCCCGGGTTTGACGGACACCAAGAAAGGGGTCAAAAGCCCATGGAGGAGGTGTTCGATGACGAAGCGGAAGAGATTCACCGGGGAGTTCAAACGCGAAGCGGTTCGGTTGCTAGAGACCTCAAAGAAGCTTCCAAGCGATCTAGCCCGGGAGCTCGGGGTTCGTCGGAATCAACTTTACAAGTGGAAAGAGCAACTCAGCTGCCGTGGCGAGCAAGCTTTCCCGGGACACGGACGCGGGGGAGCGAGCAGCGACGAGGTGAGTCGACTGCGCCAGGAGTTGGAGCGGGTTAAGGAGGAGCGAGACATTTTAAAAAAGGCAACCGCGTACTTTGCCAAGGAGCTCAAGGAAAAAGAGATGGGGGTCAGTCCTTTACCTTATAGTCACAGGCCGCTAGTAGACGGGCCAAGTCTGGAGTTGAGTAAATTCACCCGGTCTCCAGGGTCGACAGGATTAACTGCGGAGATTAAAACGAGCGTCAACTATTCAACTTCACATCTGACCCGTCAATCTTGCTTGGTTCGAACAAAACGCCGGCCTGACTAAAAGGGAACCTCAG
This sequence comes from Binatia bacterium, assembly GCA_041484845.1. GTDB lineage: Bacteria > Desulfobacterota > Binatia > UBA9968 > UBA9968 > JBGPIK01. The sequence goes on from JBGPIK010000272.1 coordinate 4,101, forward strand.
CCAGATAAAATAATGCGGATCCAACGCAGCGGCGGCCATCGATTTTCGATAAGGAAACACATCGGCTTCCCCAGAGCAAGAGAGTCTAGCCAGCGGCCGCGCGTGGTTTCACTTCCTTTTTTAAGCGTTTCTCCAAACTATCTCCAGCCACGTCCAGATCGTAATCCATTTGTAGCCCGAGCCAAAATTGCGCAGAGACCCGGAAGTAACGGCCCAACCGCAGAGCTGTATCCATGGTAAGGCTGCGCTTGCCAAGGACGATTTCATTGATGCGTCGCGGCGGAACTCCAATGGCGAGAGCCACGCGATTTTGGCTCAGATTCATTGGTTTGAGAAACTCCTCCAATAATACTTCACCGGGATGGATGGGTTTTAGCTTTTTGACGGGCATAAACTCTCTCCTCAATGATAATCGACGATCTCCACGTTGTACGCATCTTGAGCTCGCCATTCGAAACAGATTCTCCATTGGTCATTAATCCGAATACTGTATTGACCCAAACGATCATTCGCGAGCTTTTCCAGAGCACGAGGCGCTTACAGGGGCGGCGCCTTCACCACCACGGTGGAATCAATGCTCGCAATATCGGTCCGGCCGCATTTAGCCATCGTGATCTCGATCTCCTCGCGGAGAATGTCCAAAACACGAATCACTCCTTGCTCGCCGTCCACCGCCAGACCCCAAAACAGCGGACGCCCGATGAAGACCGCCTTGGCTCCCACTGCTATGGCTTTCACCACATCCGCGCCCCGCCGTATGCCACCGTCGAGCAAAACTTCCAGCTTCCCATCCGCTGCAGCAACGGCCTCCGGCAATACCTCGATAGTCGCCAAAGTGTTATCGATATGGCGGCCGCCGTGATTGGAAATAACGACAGCATCAGCACCGGCTTTTGCACATTGTTCAACGTCTTCGCCGGTCATGACGCCTTTGGCAATTATGGGCAAATCAGTTGCCCCTTTAATCCACTCCAAGTCTTTCCAGGTAGCTGCGGGATCGGCTCCCTCTCCCGGGCGCCCCGATCGCTTCGCCGCCGTTTGCGGGTCTACCGGTGGGAAGTTCACGCCGCGATCGTTCCGATAATTGTTACGGATGTTGCGCTCGCGCTTAGACCGAAATTACGAATCCACCGTGACGCAAACCGCCTCGTATCCCGCCGCTTTCGCGCGCCGCAACCACTCCCTGGTCATTTCCCGATCGCGGAACAAATACATCTGCAGCCACAGATGGCCCCTGGCCGCCTTTGCCAATTCTTCAAAAGGAACAGCCGCATTGGCGCTGACCGCGTATATTGTCCCGCGTGCCGCTGCGGCCCGGCCGGTGGCGAGTTCTCCGTCAGCATGCGCCTTCTTGTGTCCGGCGCAGGGCGCGATCAAGACCGGCAGGTCGATCTTCGTACCGAGCACGGTGGTTGAGAGATCGACGCTATGCACGTCGCGCAAGACCCGCGGGCGCAAAGCCCAAGATTGAAACGCGCGGCGGTTCCGATCGACGCTGATCTCGTCGGTGGCACCGCCGGCGATGTAATCGTAGTCGTCTTTCGGCAGGCGCTCCTTGGCGGCTGCCTCAAATTCAAAAAGATTGATAAGGCCCGGCGTCAGGCTCATATAATAACCTCCTTGCTGTTTTTGCGCCGAGAAAAGCTCTCTCGAATCAACGTCATGACGATCTCAGGTCATAGCGCGTCTTGCGCCGGCGGTCCAGAGCGCTAAGAACCAAGCCTTTTCTTGACAAAAACTGCCGGCGTGGGATAAAGCCAATGACGAAATGCCGGTCATGCTCGACTTGCAACGGGTGGTATGGCCTACACCTTCGGAAATATAGATTGGGTGCTGAAACCTGCGAAACAACTTGGGATTGAATCATGATGAATTCACGTACTCGTCCGAACCTGAGATCGAAACGACCCCCGACCACTGTAACGCTTTTACTTGCGCTTGGAGCAGTCCTGCTCGCTCGTGGCTCTGTTGATGCGCAGCCAAGGGAGAAGATCCGTGTCGCCTTGGGTTCGGTCACGGTCAATTCCAGCCCCATTCCGATTGGCAAGGAAGCAGGGATTTTCGCCAAGCACGGCCTTGAAATTGAGGCGATACATATGGGAGGCGGAGTCAATTCTCTGGCGGCACTCACTTCAGGCTCAGTCCAGTTCCTCTCCGCTGGATCGAGCGCCAATGTGAGCGCGCGGTTAGGCGGGGCGGACATCGTCATGCTGGCCGTCCAATCGAACCGGTTGGACTACACCCTCTTCGCTTCTCCTGATATCCACAAAATAGAGGAGCTTAAGGGTAAGACGGTCACCGGCACGCGGCCCGGCGCGTCCGCGGACAGCGCGCTCCGCCTGGCTCTACTGAAATGGGGACTGGAGCCGGACAAGGATGTCATCTTTATCTCTGTGGCTGAAAGCCAACAGGGCAGGCTGACCGCGCTTCAAAGGGGCGCTGTCTCCGCCACGCTCCTCTCGCCTCCATTCACCGGCATGGCCAAGCAGTTGGGGCTCCGCGAATTGGCCGATCTGCGCCGTCTCGATATCGAATTCGCCGGCAGCTCCATCGCCGCCATGGGTCCGTACATCAAAAGCCATCCGGCCACGGTCGAAAATTTTCTCAAAGCTTATGTGGAATCGATCCACTTCATGAAGACACAACGAGACAAGAGTGTCACCGTGATCATGAAATATTTAAGGATGAATGACCGGGCCAGGGCTGAGGAGGGATACGACTACTATGTCGAGATCTACCCTCAAATCCCTTACGCCACCCCAAGCGGTGTTCGCTCGGTCCTGCAGTTCCTTGCGGCCAAACAACCCAAGGCAGCAACCGCAGCTCCCGAAGAGTTTTACGACATGAGCTTTCTCAAGCGAATCGAAGAGAGCGGCTTCGTGAAAGCACTCTACAGCAGGAAATAGAAAGCGCCGCGGTTCGCCACACTGACCTGAGAGGGTAGAAACCTTCTTAAAGACCCTTACCAAACTGGCTCAGGTCGAGCTGCTTATCCTCGCGCCGCTCAGCGATGCTGAGCGCAAGGATTTGCTTGAAATCATCGAAGACCGTCATCACCAGTCAATGCCCCACTAAAGAGTGAGGGATAAAAATGGGTCGGGAGGCTTTTCTACTTTTGCCCCCTATGCTGCGCATCAAGACAGTGGAGTTATAAAAGCCCCCGTCTATACGCGCGGGCCCCCTCAGGGTATTTCACAGTTCGCTCTACCGATCAGCCGCGCATCGTCGGATCGCGCATATCCCGGAGGATTGCCGCGCTTCGACTGCACTTCCAGCCAATCGCCGGCAGAACTTACGACGTTGATTCTGGTTCCTCTGGTGATCGGCGAAACGACGCGCGAAACTGATGAAGAACCTTCATAGACCGCCGTCGCCCGGGTTGTCTCATAGACTCCCGGCTCGAATCCAACGCCGAACTCAGCTGCTCTCATTGACCTATTGATCCGTTTGATCAGCAATCATCCCACGCCGCCAGACAGGGCATGGGAAATCTCGCCCGATTCTGAATACGAGGGCGGCTCGAAAACTGGCTCATTGCAATCTTGATCATACTCGAATAATTATTCGAGTATGGCCGATAACGTGTACCAGCTAGATTACGTTGAATGCGGTAAAGCCCTATCCCAAAGGTTAAACGAACCGGCGCCGGGACGTATCCAGCTTCTTACGGGGCCGCGCCAGGTGGGAAAAACCACATTGCTGCTCGACGTGGCAAAGCGGTTTGGAAAAGGGAGTCATTATGTCGCTATGGATGACCCGATGGCCGCGTTACCCGGCTTTTGGGAGAGGACTTGGGAAGAAGCCGAATCACGAGCGGCCTCTGGTCGTGCCGTTCTACTGCTCGACGAGATTCAACATTTGGCGGATTGGGCGGCGCGCCTTAAGGCGCAATATGATCGTATCAAGCGCAAAAGGATTCGTTTGCACGTGGTGGCTAGCGGGTCTTCAGCGCTCCGGCTCGGCGCTGGTTCCCGAGAAAGCCTGGCCGGTCGCTTTGAGAGGCTAACTTTGACTCATTGGTCGGCCTCTGCGCTGAAGGAGCAGTTCGGTTTTTCGCCCGCCGACGCTGCTTTATTCGCTGTCCAATTCGGATCATATCCTGGATCGGTACAGTTTCGGGACGATAAGCTTCGGTGGCGGGCTTATGTACGCGACGCGATTATCGAACCCGCGATCGGAAAAGATGTGCTGGCGTTGGGAATTGTGCGGCGGCCGGGCCTGCTGCGCCAGATCTTTGCCGTCGCCTTAAATGCTCCATGCCAGATTATCTCGCTGCAAAAGCTTCAGGGGCAACTTCAAGACCGGGGATCACTCGAAACCATTGCCCATTATTTGGAGCTGATAGAAGAAGCTTACTTAATTGCACCGTTACAAAAATTTGGCATACGGGAACATCGCCGCCGTGCCGCGCCTCCCAAACTCGTGCCCTTGAACAATGCGCTTTTGTCTGCGACGCACCCACAGGGTGCTCCAGAACCGGATAAAGAACCAGCTCGATTCGGCGTTTGGGTTGAGAATGCCTGCGTGGCTTTCGCCTGCAACAGCGGACAACGTATCTCCTATTGGCGCGAGGAACCGTTGGAAGTAGATGCCGTAAGCGAAGGGAGCTGGGGCAACTGGGCGATCGAGATTAAAACGGGAAAGTTTCAATTAAATGAATTGCGCGCTTTGTTGGAGTTTTGCCGTCGCAATCCGCGCTTTCGTCCGTTGGTTATCACGTCCCCAGGGAATCAGGCTGCGGCTGAAAGCGCTGAGATAGCGTCCATCACTTGGCCCGATTTTCTTGTCTCCGGACCGCCCCGTTAGCGATATCTGGACGGCGTTATTCACGGTTAGAAAAAACCGATCACACTTATCGATCGAGAGGTGAGCCTGGAAGAGCGAGGCACGGAGGCGAACAGCTCAATACCGTCTTTGGTGCTCGGCTCGGCGCTTGCCTTTTCCTCAGGCGTTCGCTCCAGAAACTCAGTTTGCAGGCCTGTCCTGAGCGCAGCCGAAGGGCCGTTCCAAGGCACAAGCCCATTGCCTCGCTCTGGAGGGCTCGCCTCTCGATCGTTCGCGTGAATAATTCGGGGCTGGCAAGTTATTGTTTTCGTCAGGACGCGAAGGCTATTGGCAGATTTCCCTTGGCGAAAAACCACAAACTGTTCTCAGTTCGCTCTGCCGACCTGCCGCGCATCGTCGGACCGCACATATCCCGGAGGATTGCCGCGCTTCGACCGCACTTCCAACCAATCGCCGGCAGAACTTGCGACGTTGACCCTGGTTCCTTTGCTGATTTGCGAAACAA
>JBGPIK010000273.1:0-9381 GCA_041484845.1 Binatia bacterium
CGCTGCGGGTTTGATTCCCCGCAGCTTGCTGCGTAATGAGCTATTCCAGACCTCTTAGAGTCCGTCATTCCCGAATGCTTCTATCGGGAATCCAGGCGAGACCGAACCTGGACCCCCGATTAAAACATTCGGGGGTGACGCTGTTGGGATAAAATCTCACCGCTATGTTCTGATACCCCGTCAGCTTGCTGCGGGGTCGTTCATTCATCTCGGCGCGCCTCAGCGATTTTTACAGAACTGTTTCGATGGGGCGGCCAGCGGCTGTGTTAAGTACACCGGTTAAATGAATTTCGCAACTTGACAAAGCGAGTTAATACTCCTAGTGTGACGGCTCATCTTAAGCGGCCTACCGAATCGACATAAGTTCCGGTCCCGGAATTCTGCATTCTTTGTTTGGACTGGATCAACAGAATCATCCGGAGATGAGTGCTGAAAAGGAAGCCCGCTCGTGCTTGCCAAAACTTGCGGCTCGAATCTCGCGTGCCCTTAAACGTTGCAAACTATGGAGCAAGATAAACATTTGAGCGACTATACAAATCCCGCCGGCCCGGAGGAATCTCATTTCTACTCAAGCCGGAACAAACATGTGCCTGACATGCAAACTCCGGCAGATTTGTCTGATGGTTATCAGACTTCTGATCATGGGCTTGCCCCAGACGCTGCGATGACCGACGACGATCCGCCGGGGGTCGGCGCGGATGAAGTGAAATCGGGCAACGATTTCGAAAGCGCGGCTCTCGGTACCGCAGCAGACCCGACCGCGCTGTATCTCCAGGACGTGCGTTCCGTTCCGCTCCTGGGTCGTGAAAGGGAGCTCATGCTGGCGCGGCAGATCGAACAAGGACAGGACCAGATCATAGACGAAGCTCTGTCTTCGCAGCTTGCGCTGCCATGGACTCTCCGGTTGGGCGAAAAAATTGCCGCCGGCGTAGTGCACGTGCGCGACGTCGTAAGACTTCCCATCGGCGCATCGGGTGAGCTTGAGGTCGACGAGGGATTGCTCAAGACGCGTTTTCGAATAGCTATCCGAAAACTCCGTACCATGGCGAAACGTCATGAACGGGCTACGATGCTGCTGCAAAAAGCCAGGACGGATTCAGGTCGAGCCGAGATCGGCAACAAGATCACCCGGCAGCGCAACAGGATCACTACGATTATCAAATCGTTGGACCTCAACCAGCAGCATATCGACCAGATCATCGATGAACATCAAGCGATCTGCGACCGGGTCAAAAAACAAAAAACCCAAGGACAAGCGAAGCGGGCGAAAGAATTGCGCGCGTTCGAAAAGGAAATCGGCATGTCTCTTCGGGAGGTCGAGAGAAAGCTCGCAAGCCTTCTTGCCAAGAAAGCGGAAGTGGCGCTGGCAAAGAATGATTTTGTCCAGGCCAACCTGCGGCTGGACGCGATCATCGCAAAAAAATACAGCGGCCGAGGTCTCTCGTATCTCGATCTGATCCAGGAAGGCAACATCGGTCTAATGCGGGCGGTTGATAAATTCAACTACCGGTTCGGATACCGATTTGCGACCTACGCAACCTGGTGGATACGCCAGGCTATTTCGCGTTCGCTCTCGGATTATGCGCACACGATCCGCATTCCCGTCCACATGGTCGAGCTGACGAACAAGTTGAGTCAGACGGTTGCTTATCTCAGCCGGCAGTTAGGACGAACGCCGACGGGCGAGGAAATCGCCGCAGATATGTCGATAGCGCCAAGCAAGGTCCAAATGCTTTTGACCTTGGTCAAGGAGCCGGTCTCCCTTGATATGCAGTTGGGCGACGAACCGGACACGTGCCTGCGGGACGTCATAAAAGACGAACGTTCACCGGACCCTGAGTCGCAACTCATCGATCTGAATCTCCACGAAAAGTTGCGCCAAATTTTGACGACGCTCAGCCCCAGAGAGGAAAAGATTATTCGGATGCGCTTCGGGATCAGAGAAAAGTCGGACTACACGCTTGAAGAAACCGGGAAAGTTTTTCACATGACGCGCGAAAGAATTCGCCAAATCGAGGCTGTTGCGTTGAAAAAACTCCGTAATCGCAGCCGCTCGCTGGACCACTTTACGCAAATCACAAAATAGGATGCACGAGAAGAGTCACGGCGGGCCTATTCGCTAGGCGCGACTCGCTGCTCATAACAAACACAGTCGAAGAGGTCTCATGGGGCGACGACGCGCTCAATCTGATTTGAGTCCGCGCGTAAATACGGCGAGTCAGCACTGGCCTAACAAGATACCCTGAATGACACCTGTCGTAGCTAGCGCGCCTCTCGGTCAGCCAAGCCATCAGACGCGGGATTGTCATTTGGCATCAGGGGATTGTAGGTCTCTAGTGGCGGTCCCCCTTTGATCTTTTCCGATTTGCGCTGGATCCGGCGTGCCGCTTTGTCCTTCTGTTTCTGCTGGCGCGCCATCTCTTTTTGACGCTTCATGTATGTTTGATTTCCCATGTTCATTACCGTACCACAGAGCCGCCTCCGTAGAAACCGGTAGGCGACAATAAGTTTGGCGGTAGGCGTTACATATCCGTTATAATGTCGACTCAGGTGCCCTATAAGATTTTCCCCTTTACGCTGCTAACCTGACCGATTGACGCTGTCACAATTGGCACGGAAGTTTATGCTTGACTTAACGAATTTTACTTACTAGCATCGCTCTAGTTTGTTGATGAACCGAAGGGCTTCCGTAGGAAGCCAGTCGGGGCATAGGCCGACTTTAGGATTACGACATCCGGGTCGGCTTTTTTAATCTGCACGAATCCGCGGTAGGCCAGTAAGGAAGTAGCCCTCGCAGGGCGACTCGCAAACGGGCAAACCAGCTTATCCTGCGATGGAGAAGCTGGTTTTTATTTTTTGGGGAGTTGTTCAAGTTATAAGCATCGATAACCGGAGTGGTTTAAAAAGCGGATTCCTTAGAAGAAGCGTTCAAGCAGAAAAGAGGCGGCTTTCAAAGAGACGAAGAGGTGGAAACAAAAAAACACTCATATAGGAGGGTAAGACATGGCTGACCAAAACATGGCCGGTGAAGAGTTGTTATTGGACGTCAGAGTAGCCGAGGCTTCCAATCTCTATAAGTTTTACCTCAACCAGGAAAAAAAGCTTCTCGGCAGCATCGCCGTGGCTATTTTTCTTCTCGCCTGGGAACTGGTCGGAAACACGTTTCAGTTGGTTAATCCGATGTTTATGAGCGCACCATCGCTTATTTGGAAAGCCGCGGTGCAGCTCTTCGGTTCGGGTGAGATCTGGAATGACCTGAGGGTTAGCGGGATAGAATTCGCCTGGGGATATTTTCTGTCTGTCGTTGTCGGAGTCCCTTTTGGGATCGCCATAGGTTGGTACAAAAAGTTTGCCTACACCTGTGATCCTTTCGTCAACGCCATGAACGCCACGCCGCGCGTCGCCCTTTTGCCGCTGGTCATTATCTGGTTGGGCATCGGCATTCTCTCCAAAGTCGGCATTATTTTTCTCGGGGCGGTATTTCCTCTCCTGATCAATACGCGAGACGGCGTCAAGACCACGCCCCACAACCTCCTCAACGCAGCCAGAAGCTTTGGCGCGTCGGAGTGGCAGATATTTAGAAGTGTCGTGATTCCCTCGACGGTCCCCTTTATTCTCACCGGGTTGCGCCTGGCAATCGGAAGGGCGCTAATCGGCGTCATGGTGGGTGAGCTTTACGCTGCTACCGCTGGCATTGGTTTTATGATTACGGTAGCGGGCGCGACCTTCCAGACCGATAAGGTTTTTGTCGGTGTCCTGATATTTGCCATTTGCGGTATGATCGCAACCGAGTTGGTCGACAAAGCAGAAAGGAGATTCGATAGGTGGCGGCCGAAGGTAGGGGCCGGAATGTAATTCTAGTGTAATTAAAAGTGGGGCGAATGTTTAGATTTTTTAGCCCGTTGAACCGTAATTCGTTACGCTGATTTATTAAACCGAAGGCCCGCTCAATCCCGGCGATTGAGCGGGCCTTTTTCGTCGAGTATAGATTTGCATTTTGCCGCCGTGTTGGAAAACTCGATATCAATCTCGGCGGCTTACATTCAAATTGCAGCAAAGCATAAACGACGGGTCGCGCGCTGAAGCGCGTGCGCCCGGATAGGTCTACTTACGCCGCTTAACTACGGGTGTTTTAGGCTTCGGTTGGCGTCGGTGGGGACCCCAGACGCGCAGGAAATAACTTTCCGCCAACTGCAGCGCGCCCACCGGGTTATGGGCCAGAACACGATCCTTGGCGACCAGTGTGGTTGCCAGGCCGTGCGAGTAGCGGAAAAAGAGACTGTCGTGGCCCACGCATAACCCGAGAACGACGTTCAGTTCGCAACCGGCGCGATTTAAGAACTCTGCCTGGGAGATCGGGTTGCACATCGACTCGTGCTGGCCGGGTCTGATCTTGTCCGCATCGCGGAGGCCTATTTTTTCCTTGGCTACGGCGCCGTTCTTACAACAAATCGAAGTCACCTCAAAACCGTGACTCTCAAGAATGCCGCTCAGGGTATGGGCGAGGTCGACAAAACTGATGCACGTGGCAATGCCGAGCTTGGTGAATTCCATCTTTTTAGCAAAGGCACAGATCTCTTCCACGCGTGTCCACTTGCAGTATCCCTCGCTCTCCACCAGCGCCGAGGCTTGAGCGACGCGGCGGACGTAGGGATCTTTTTCATAGGTTTTCCACGCGGCGCCAATCGTTTCTTGGCCCAGTTTTGAAGGACAGAAGCCAGGGCGGTGTTCTTCGCCAATTCCGTCACGGCAAGTTCGAACAGTAGGCGGACAGTACGCACATCCGGGATTGTCATAATCCATCAATAAGTCTCCTCGGCTGCATGAATGACGCGGTCTCTTATCTAATGACCGAAGTATAGCGCGTTCGCAGGGGCGCAAAAAGAGCACGTGCCGGAAACGAAGTTAGATAGGACGAGCCCTGTAAAATTTTTGATGTGGAGCCGTGTAGCCTTCCCGATCCCCCCGGTTAAGATTAATCTCATGACGCGAACTTCTTGCGGCCGTGCGCGAGACAGCCGAAGCAAGCGTATCAAACTCTGTCGGGCGCGATATTGGCCTCTCAATTGCTCCAATCCGGCACACAACGTAATTTCGTGAAATGTCGTGAGACCTGAATCGCATAAGTGAGAACGGACGAGAAGGATGGATGCACTCGTAGGAAAACATGGCGGGTCGTAAAATCTTCTTTGGCGAAAGCCTTCATGAGAGGCGAAGCTCTCGAAGGCGGATAGTTTGCCGTGCCCGAGCGTCCGAGAAAACTCAGCTTTTGAAAGGCGGTTATTATATGCAACGCCGATTCAGAAAGCCGAACTATAGAAACGGTTCGTTTGCTCGCGCAAGAATTCACACTTAAATCGCCTTATGATTCGCGATATTCTTACCGCGGGTGGCTTGTCAGCCATTCTCATTCCGGAGGTGATGTCATGGCATTCAAACTGATTGTTAACGGGGGTCTTGTAACTGTAGACGTCCCTCCTGACGTGCCCCTGTTGTGGGTGATTCGAAACGTCCTTAATCTTCACGGGACGAAATACGGTTGCGGCATAGCCGTATGCGGCGCGTGTACGGTGCACATTAACGGCGCAGCAGCGAGATCTTGCATTACTCCGATCTCCACAGTAGCGGGGAAAAAAATCACCACCATCGAGGGTCTCTCCGCGGACGGAAGTCATCCGGTGCAGCAGGCTTGGATGGATCTGGATGTGCCGCAATGCGGCTACTGTCAGGCCGGCCAGATTATGTCTGCGGCGGCGCTGTTGGTTACAACTCAAAACCCGAGCGATGACCAAATCGATACAGCGATGGATGGCAATCTTTGTCGTTGCGGAACTTATTTGCGTATCCGCCAAGCGATTCGCAAAGCGGCCTCGATCGCCAAGAGCGAATCGAAGCCGTCGTTATGATCGGCCGCCAAGCGTCGCCGGGCTGAGTAAGGAGGTTTTATGGAAAGCATGCTCATCGGTCGTCGCTCTTTTCTTCGCGTGACCGCACTGGCAGGAGGCGGCATGATGCTCGCTCACTGCTTCAAGCCGGCAGCTCAACCGCTTTCCGACGCGGTAGCGCCCGGTGCCTTCGTCCGCATTACGGCGGATGGTTTGGTGACGATCACCGCGAAAAACCCGGAGATAGGGCAGGGCGTTAAGAGCATGCTTCCTATGCTGATCGCAGAAGAACTCGACGTTGATTGGAAAGATGTGAGGATCGAACAAGCGGACATTGATCCATCCAAGTACGGCACGCAGTTGGCTGGCGGGAGCACGGCTACACCACGGAATTGGGTTCCGATGCGGCAGGTGGGGGCTGTTGCACGGCAAATGCTTATCACGGCTGCCGCGCAGACATGGGGCGTGCCGGAATCAGAGTGTTCCACGTCATCGGGCCGTGTGCATCACGGGCCGTCGAAACGTACCCTTAGCTACGGCGAGCTGGCAACGAAGGCTGCGGTGTTGACGCCCCCCGATCCCAAGAAAGTGCGGCTGAAGGATCCAAAGGATTACAAGATCATAGGCAAGCCGATTTCCGGTGTCGACAACGGGGCCATCGTGACTGGCAAGCCGTTGTATGGGATCGACGTTACGATGCCGGGCATGCTCTGGGCGGTATTCGAGAAATGTCCCGTGTTCGGCGGCAAGGTTATTAACGCTGATCTGGAAACGATCAAGGCGCTGCCCGGCGTGCGCCGTGCGTTCATCGTGGACGGCGACAGGGATCTGACGGGCCTGCTCAGCGGTGTCGCGATTGTCGCAGATAACTGGTGGGCGGCGCGCACGGCGCGGCAAAAGCTGCAGGTGACGTGGGACGAGGGGCCAACGGCGTCACAGAGCAGTGACGCCTTCGCGCGCCGCGCCGAGGAGTTGTCAAAGCAACCTCCCGCCCGATCGCTGCGCAGCGACGGCGATGTCGATGCAGCGCTGAAGAACGCTGCCAAAGTCGTGGAAGCTGCGTACTTCTATCCGTTCCTTGCCCATGCTTCTTTGGAGCCGCAGAACTGCACGGCGCACTACAAAGACGGCAAGCTTGAAATCTGGGCCCCGAGCCAAACGCCGCAGCAGGGCATACAGCAAGTTGCAAGAACGCTAAAAATTTCCGCGAGTGATATCACAATTCACCTTCCACGCATCGGGGGCGGCTTCGGTCGCCGCCTGGTCAATGACTATATGATCGAAGCCTCTTGGATCGCCAAAACTGTGGGCGCGCCGGTCAAGCTTTTCTGCACCCGTGAAGATGACATGCAACATGATTTCTACCGCCCTGCGGGATTTCACTTTTTGAAGGCCGGGGTGGATGTGTCTGGCAAACTCGTCGCCTGGCGCGATCATTTTGTGACTTTCGGTGAGGGCGAGCGCTTCGCGCCGAGCGCTGGTTTTGCTCCAGACGAGTTTCCGGCTCGTTTCGTTCCGAACTTCGCGTTTCAATCCTCGGTTATGCCGTTGGGTGTGCCGACCGGCGCGCTGCGGGCTCCTGGGAGCAACGCGCTGGCGTTCGTCGTGCAGTCCTTCATCGATGAGCTGGCACACGCCGCGGGCAAGGATCCGCTCCAATTCAGGCTCGCGCTACTCGATAGTCTGCCCATAGCTGGCGGTAGTTCCGCAGAGCGCGCACGATCTCAGTTTAACCCAGTCCGCATGCGTAGCGTTCTTGATCTCGTAGCCCAAAAGTCCGGCTGGGCTTCCCGCAAGCTACCAAAGGGCACAGCGATGGGCATCGGCTGTCACTTCTGTCATCTGGGCTACTTCGCCGAGGTGGCGGAAGTTCGCGTCAGTGACGACAACAGATTGAAAATTAACAAGGTGTGGGTGGTCGGCGATATCGGCAGTCAGGTCATTAACTCGAGCAACGCCATCAATCAGGTTCAAGGCGCGGTCATTGATGGATTGAGCCAGCTTATGGGCTATCAAATCACCATCGATCGCGGGCGGGCGGTGCAAAGCAACTTACATGAATACCCGCCTGTGCGCATGTCTCAGGCGCCGCGCGAAATCGAAGTGTATTTATTACCGACCGAAAACCCACCCACGGGGCTGGGAGAGCCGCCGCTGCCGCCTATCTTGCCGGCAGTATGTAACGCGATATTTGCGGCAACCGGCAAACGAATTCGCTCGCTGCCGCTGTCCAAGCATGGATTCGGCTGGGTGTAGACCGATCTTTGGCAATCCTGGTACAGCCCTTACATTGCGTTTGTTTGTTCCGTTAGATACGAACGGCAGGCGCCTCAACTGGCCGCTTTGATTACCGACAGATACCAGGGGCATCGCCGCCCTGAACCGATCCTACGGTATTACCACTTCTGTAATTTGGGATACGGAGAAAGTCTATCATCTTGGTTCCATAAGATTCCTCGCATTCGTTCGGAATGACGAGCAAACAATAAATCACGAAAAAGGAGCGCCGAGCGGCAATGCGAAGGCTCGGTTCCGTTGCCCGCCATGGCAAATGCGTGGTAGAAACCGCTTGTGCCGAAAAAATGTCGCAAACACGAGCCCTGCTGATGTTATCAGACCACGGTAGGAAATCATGACCGGAGGATACAACGATGGAGCGAGAAGAAACCAAGAATAATGCCTCGATAACGGCGCCAGGTGATAGAGCTGTCGCTGCGACGCGCGTTGACGCGACGGAAACCGAAGCCGCACGGCTTTCTCCTGAATGGGATTTTGTCGCGGATGTAGTCGTGATCGGGTCGGGCGCCGCCGGGCTTCCCGCCGCGATTAAGGCTGTCGATGAGGGAGCATCCGTGATCGTTGTCGAGGCCAATTATGACGTTGGCGGTCATGCGATCATAAGCGGCGGCAATCTGCCGCTCGGCGGGGGTACAAGCGCGCAAAGGAAATTCGGCATCGAAGATTCCCCCGACGTGGTTTTTCGCGACTTGACGGATTGGACCATCGTGCAAGCCAACGGTTGGCCGGATTACCGATATAACGATCGTGCGGTGATGCGCGCTTTCGCCGATCATTGCGCTGCGACCTATGAATTTCTCGTCAAAAACGGTGTCAAGTTTAAGGACATCGCGCCGGATAATCAGGGCGCCCATAACACCGGCAACTCAGCGCCGAGGGAAAATCATGCGACCTGGACCAAAGGTGCGGGACTGGAAAGCCCCAATGCCCGGCCCGGAACAGGTGTCATCAGGCCGCTCGAAAACAGCGCGCGCGCAAAAGGCGCGCGGTTTTTGCTTAACCATAAGATGACGAGCCTCGTCCGCGAAACGGCGTCGGGGCAAAATTCAGGGCGAGTGATCGGTATCACCGCACAGTACATGCCGAGAATCATGCCGGGGCAGACGACGCCGTTAAAGGGCTTCCGCGCCGATGGCAACATTGATAGCACCAAGCCGAGCGTGAATATCCGCGCGAAAAAGGCCGTCGTCGTCTCCAC
>JBGPIK010000274.1:0-9363 GCA_041484845.1 Binatia bacterium
CGTACGGTTTGATGAGGGAGAACAGGTCTTTGTGGTACGGTAGATTCTAAACGGGCACGAAGCTGGAAACGGCGGAGACAAGCCAAGGATCGACCTAACCAACGCTGAGCCTGTTCTCTACTCTACCCAATTCACGAACGATTTGAACGGGCTTCGATCAGTCCGCCGGCTCAGTCAACTCTGATTCACGGAATGATTCGAGAGCGGCGCACCGATCTACGATTATTTCTGAACACGAGAGCAAATCGCTGAACCGGCGGCCGCAAGATCCAAGACCTGACCCTGGAGCCATTCCCTTTGTTAACGATTGCCCGCCGATACTACTTCACTCAATTTAAGTGCTAAAAGCTGTGGCTCCCAACAAACCAAAAGGGCCCATTTCCCTAGACGTCCCCAGTGATTCACTGCGCTTACCCAGCGCTTGGCAGCTTGATGCTTTGCATCCGTATCTTCGTGCGACTGACCTTTGATTTCAAGGACGAGCGTTACTCCGTTGACAAGTCTAACCAAGAAGTCAGGTTCATATACATGCTGCATCCCGTAGAGCTCGTAAGGAATATTGAATTCCAGATGATCATTTCGCGCGTAACAGACGACGATTCTGTCTTTCGCAAGTTTTTCTAACTGGAACATCGCCGCCTGCTCCCAGGAGTTCGTATCGCACGCTACAAAGTTCAAATGGCTTGCCTGAGTAGCCTGAACTGGCTTCACGGTTTTGAAATGGACGTCGGCTGTACTCGCGATGGGTTTATATCTGTTGGTTCTCGGCAACATCGGCGCCTCGCCCTGTGCGTCATCTGGTTCGATTGCCGCCACGAGCAACGATACAATTCGTTGCGCGTAAGTTTGTAAGCCAATCTCTGAAGGGTGACAACCGTTGAGATTCACTCGCGTTGAAATGTAGCTTTGTACGATCTGAAGAACCTGAGGGAACAGAGCGCTACGCCCATGCGTCTTGAGGCGCTCTTTTCCTGGATGCGCGTTCTCAGTTAGAACGCGCACAATCTCTCTGGTCATTTCGAAGGCTATTGTTTGGGAGTGCACCGAGTTGTAGTAGGAGTCCCGATCCACCAGTTCATATCCGAAGCCACCATGTGCGCTCGGAATCCCGATCTTGTAACCGACCTGAGGCTGAACAAACGCTGCGGTCGGTGTGCTCCAAGGATCAAGCTTTGTTGTCTCGACTGTATCTATATCGCATTTAAGGAAATTTCGTTTCAGATCGACGACGTACCCCTCCACGATTGGAAAGCGAATTTCGAATTGCTTACGCTCTGGCAGTGCCAGAACCTCATGCTTCGGCTTGTCCTCCGATCCTGTTCCTTTTCCCGGCTCTCGGCCTTTGAACGGAATCAAGGAAAACGGTACACCGAAAATATCAACGTACTCGGCAGTGAGTAGTCCTGTCTTTGGGTCTGGAGTGTAGTCTATCCGCCTCAACCCGCGACCTACGACTTGTTCGCAAAGAAGCTGACTGCTGAACGCGCGCAGCCCAAGAATATGCGTAACATTACTAGCGTCCCAACCTTCGCTCAGCATGTTCACACTCACCACGCACCGTATACGCTCGCCTGGCATTCCCGCTTTACCTACTGTAGAGACGATCTTCCGCAATTCCTCGGCAGCCTCTTTCCTGGTGGCCTTAGGATTTTCGCTTTCTGCCTGCGATAGAAGGTCCGTGTCTATCCGCAATGTCACTTCTGCGCCTTTGTGGTTCCAAAAGTCTGGGAAGCCAGAAAGACCATTGCCATATCGTTTCTGCGGCTTGGGTTTTTTCTTGCGTCGCGGTGGGTCTTCTTCATCGTCATCATCGTCTTCGTCAGGTATTTCGGCTTCGATCAATTCTTCTCCAGAAATCATCCGATGAAAATGCTCAGCGATATCGGTATTGTCACTGACGATAATCATGACCGGCGGTATATGCTCTTGACCGGGTGCTGCGGCCTTGAGCAGCTCAAATCGCTCTTGCCATTCACCCGCGAGCGTCAACAACGCGTCCTCAGCCTTGCGATAAACTACCTCTGGTTTGGGTTTCCCGCCTGTCAGTTTTTCCCCGGCCTTGAGATCTCGGGTGATATGCTCCCAAAGTTTGAAATATTTTGGGTCCGGCCGGCCGGTGTTGTCGATCGCGGGCAATCGAGGAATTTTCGTAATACCGCTCTCGATCGCATCAACTAGACTAAAGTCGCTCACGATCCACGGGAATGGAGAGCCTTCCGGGTAGCCACTGCCGTGAATATAAAAAGGCGTCGCCGAAAGATCGACGCACAACCCAATACCGCAAGCTGCGTTAATCTTATCCAGCCCCGACACCCAAACTGTTGCTTCCTCGCGGTCTTCCCTTTCTTGGGCGGTCAGCTTCTCATTCTCGCCGACCGGTGCCGGTCGATACGCATGATGCCCTTCATCGTTCAGTACCATCAGCGGTTCATCGTCCCACAGATTGCCAAGACGGCCTTTCGCAAATGCTTCGGGAGTTTCGCTGCCAAGCCGACCCACCGTCACCCCGCCAACTTTGATCTCTTCCGCCTCCGGGCTAAACCAGTGCCAGTTTGTTACCAATACATCCTTACCCTTGGCCAATTCAGGCCGGAGAGAGGAAGGGACGATATCGAACTTGTCGTAATAGTTGTCTACGTCTCGCGGACGGAGAACATTTAGTCTTTCCTTAATCGTCAAATTAGGACAGACGACTAAAGCGCGGCGCGGATACCGAGGATCACCGGGTTTTGTGCCGCGATTGCAGAACGCCCACGCGATCAACATCGCCATAACTACTGTCTTGCCGCTTCCCGTAGCCATTTTGCAGCCGTAACGCTGTATCGGTTTGAGACCTACCCCATTCGGAATATCGACTAGCTTTGGATGCTGAGCCATTTTCGCAACCCAATCTAGCGGCCGAGGGTTACGCCCCTCCTTGAGCGCGTGAAACTCCTCTAGTGAAAGCTTTGGTATCCATCGGAGCCTCTTTCCTTGTTCGAGGATTTCCTGCAGGTAGATGATCGTTTCGACGCCTTCGATTTGGCAAAAGAATAGACGGCGCGGGCGATCTTCACGCCACCAGTGACGCAAAAGTTTTTTCGTAGTCTCCGATGCATTCTCCCAACCGGAGTCTCGCCAACGTCGCACGTCATCACGCAACGCGTTAACTAGCGGTAGGTCGTCGCGCTCCTCCTCGGCTAGAAAAGACATCTGTTGCTGCGCGCTTCCTGTGCGTTCGGATTTGAACCAATAGCTCGCTGGACGCCGCCCCATAGTTTTGCTGGGGATTCCGGTCTTCGTGTCGTAAACCCAATTCTGGTCAGGCTCTTTGTATGGTGAACAAAGGATTGGATTCTCGACCGGCTGGATAGGTATCGGCTGCTCAATCATATTCCCGCTTTCCGTTCTCCATCGTCAGAACCCGTAGGCCTTCGTTACCACGCGGGTCAATGACCTTCACCGCCACGCGCCACTTGTCTCCCTTGCCCAGACGCTCCGGTCGCGGGAAAGGAAGACTCGTTAAACCGCTCAGCGCTTCAAAGGCATCTTCCTCAATTACGTCGGCATCACCGAGAGCCCTGGCCAGCTTCGACCATTTGCTCTTGTCCGGGAAAAACGCTTGACAGATGCAAAACGTCCGCCCGTCGTAATCCGTGTCGAGAAACCACGCGGCGATGCGCTCTTTGTCCGTTGGGAAGAGCGTGTTGCTCACGGGATCATACACATCCATTCCCTCGACCTCGACGACAAACTCACCATCCTTCTGCTTTGTCGGCCCCTTCACGCGTGGCGCGCTGAAGACGGTGAAAAGCTGGCTGCCGGGCTGCGTCTTTAACAGGTCGCCCATCGCCACGTCCGGGCGGATGAGCGCCATGTGCAGGCGCAGCTTCGGATGGCTGCCACCCTCGATTGCATCCTGCGCCGCCGCATCGAAGCCGAATCCGGCGAAGACCACGTCGTCGTACCCTTTGCGGTTCGCGTCGCGGATCACCTCTTCCACCTGCATCGCGGTCACGTTGCCGACTTCCGGTCCGACACTCACTGCCACGCGGCGCTCTTGATTATCACCGTTTATCCACTCGCCTTCGGCGTGGATGAGCGAGGCGCCAGTCAGCGGATCGAGCCGGCTGAACTTCATGTTTCTCGCTGGGGTTTCTCTTGTGGTGGGGAAATCCACCCCGCTCGCCTTGAGCAGGCGGATGATCTTGTCGAGATGCGCCTCGGCATTGGCCACCGCCGCGTCGCCGTCGTAGGTTTCCAACTCGTCTGGTGCACCGCCAATCGGTGTGTCCGCGCCGTCTTCCACGGCAATGACGCCTTCCATTGTGAACGGCCCGGTCACGCGGACGACGCTCTTCACCGGTTCGGGCTTGTTCACCAGTTCCTCCATCTCGTCGTTGGCAGAGATACAGACGTTCACCTCGTCCATCTTCGCCCGCCACGCGGCGCGGTATACGGTCAGTGCAACCTGCAACGGCTTAGGCCAGTCGGGATCGGTGTCAAAGGGCACGTCCCATTCCTTCCAACTGCCTTTCGGAATCGAGGCACGATAGCCCTCGGCCTGCTTCGGCGTCACGCCCTTGAGCGGCTTCCTGGCAGGGAAGGATCGTATCAACACGCGCTGCGTATCCGGCAGTAGCCAACGGCGTGTGTCCGCATCCGTCACCGCGTTCGCGCCTTCCTCGCGATGCTTGTGGATTAATTTCTCGACCAGCTTCTCCTTCAACGGCGTGCCGACTTTAGCGACTTCGCGGTTCAGCTTCTCCAGTTTCTCGGCGAGAACTGGCTCATGCTTGGCAAAGACGGGATCGAGCGAAGTGTTGCGGGCAATGCTCTTTAGCGTGATGTGCCGCACCATCTCGCACTGAAAAGTCGCCTTGCTAGCGACCCGGCCCGTCGGGTCGGTAAGCCATGTTCCGGTCGGATTTCGCGCCACGTCCTCCACGCTCAACGAGCGGAGCTGGTAGTAATCGAACTTCGCCGTCATCAGCCGGTGCTTTGCCAGCGCGAGCGCCACGCGGCTGGAGTCGCAGGTGATCCAGCGCCGACCCCATTGCTCGGCCACATACGCCGTCGTTCCGCTCCCGCACGTCGGGTCGAGCACCAAGTCACCGGGATCTGTGGTCATCAGGAGGCAGCGCGAAATAACCTGCGTGTCCGTTTGAACCACGTAAATCTTCGGGTCTGCATTTGAAAAGCCTGCGCTTCCAGTGTCCGACCAAGTATTCCCGAATGGTGCATATCCCGAGTCGGTGAAATAGCGAACGTAGTTGAGTTGTGAAGCCAATCCAATAAGGCGTCCCGCGCCAGCGAGGCGATTAAGACCATCAGGATTCTTTGTTTTCCAGTGACGGTGGCTCCCACAGTCAAAAGGTCGGCCCCGAAATTGGAACAATCGCTCTTCCGGTCGGCCTGGGTCTTGCGACACGGCAAAACTCAACTGAGCAAAGCCCCAACCATTCGGCACGCTAGAAAGGTCTGCCCGCTCCTCTGCCGAAATTGATTGCGATGCGGTAGCGTCGTCGCTCACCAGGTATTTGTAGCTCCGCAGTTCAGACAGATTCTTCTCAGCAAGCAGGTGCCGAAACTTCACCTGCTGCTTATCCTTGGCATACCACAGCAGATAATCGTTTTCTTCTGCAAGCAGGTTGGTAGCCCGGCTAGCCGTCTTTCGAAACGAGATGATTGAGCAGCAATTCGCGACGCCAAATACCTCATCCATCACACAGCGCACGCGATGCAGATTTTCATCGCTGATCTGCACGAAGATGCTGCCGGAGTCCGAGAGAAGTTCGCGGGCCAGGGTAAGGCGATCGCGCAGGTAAGCGAGGTACGAGTGGATGCCGAGCGTCCAAGTGTCGCGGTAGGCTTTAACCATCTCCGGCTCGCGGGTAAGGTCCTGCTCGCGATCCTTTACGTCCCGCTGGCCGAGCTGGGGCTGGAAGTTTGAAGCGAACTTTATGCCGTAGGGCGGATCCACGTAGATCATCTGCACCTTACCGGCGAGATCTTCGCGCCGGGCGAGGCTGGCCATGACCTGGAGCGAGTCGCCGAGGATCATGCGGTTCGCCCAGTCCACATCATGCTGATAGAATTGCACTGCCTTCGCGTAATCTTGCTGCGGATCGGCAAAGAGATCGCGCTCCACATCCTCCCGTGCCAGCACGCGCAGAATGGCCTGCGTGGAGATGCGCTCGTGCATGTGCAGCGCTACCGGCTCGACCTCGAACCACGGCTTCTCCCGCTTTCCACTCCACTCCAGCCACGGCTCGTGCCGCCGCAGCGCGTCGGCGAGCAACTTCGCCTCGTCCGCCGAAAGTGCCCGCTGCCGCGCGATGGCCAGCAACCCCGGCAGCTTGTCCGCCTCCGTCGCATCCGTGGCCGATCGCAGCATCGGCGGCAGATGTGGATTGTAGTCGTAGTGAATTCGCTGCGACTCGGCGACTCGGCCATGCGCCTCCAAACCTGCCGGAGGAATGTTCTTACGCTTTGCCGGATACTTCGTCGTACTAACGGATTCTCTTACCGACGTTTTCTTTGCGGACGTCGTTTGCTTGGCAGCTTTCTTTTTCAGGGGCATAGGTTTCCTCAACCGAGGGTACAGAGTAGTGAATTCACAATTGTCACTAGCCTCAAGGCGTGGTCTCGTGAGCAAAGATAGCTAACTGAATATTTTGCTGAGCCATAATGACGGGCCAGTAGAACGGTACTCCACGCCAACCTTGCACTTCCAAGCCATTTTGTTGGATCATGATCAACATGGGCGAATTAATTGCCACCCTGCGCGCGATGGCACCTTCTCGTTGTGCGGTGTCAGGCGCGTCCGAAAAGTATGGCGCTCCGAGTGCTGGCTGGAATCTACTGATGTTGCGACCTTTCCGAACCAAGCAAAATACCTTATTGCGATCATTGGATGGCGGTACGTCAACGCTCATGTATTCCAGCGCCGCTCGACACGCATCCCAGTCAAACTCATAGCCCATGTCGTTTGCCATAACGAGCGTAGGTTCGATTTTGCGTAGCAGCTCCAACGCGAACGTTAGCGAAATCTCGAACGGCCCATTCGAGTCTTGATCGCCTATCGCTTCATCCAACAGATTGTCAACTTCCTGGACGATGGGAAGGACACGAGTCCGTACATCAGTTTGAAACCCGATCGGGAGGATACGTTTGAACGGACGCAGTGTCGTTGTGTTCGAAATCAAAATCTTGTTCGGACTGCAGGGTCTGATCCGCCCAGCTGGGTCCCGCTGAATGAAAACAACGGACTGATCGCGATTTCGTTCAATGGTTTGACGCAACGCCACGTCGCTCTCGTGCATACGTCTCATGGCTGTGTAAATAGCGGGCTCCGTGTAGAATCGCGTGACCGCGAGGTCTTCGAGCGGCCGGAAGCCAAACATTCTGGAATGCTGCAAAACTGTATCTTGCTGGTAAATCTGCGGCCGTCTGCCGTAGAAGAAGCCGATCAGGTTGGCGATTGTAACACCACGATCCAATATCTGACCGCCGATGAAAACGTTAAGCGGAGTTCGTAACCGCAATTGCCCATCAGTATCCAGCAATTCTTCAACTTGCCTCTCGGAGTTTACCTTTGTGATCATCAACCAATCCTGATCCAGCGCCGTAAATGCTTGCCGCAGTACGAGATCCAACGACGGAAGGTCTCGATCTATGATTTGCACCGAATTTGCTAGATCGTTGTATGACTCGATAAGTAATGCGCGCAATAGATCAGGCTGTTCGTTCACCGCTGCTCTCAGGTAGTCGCTTAAGGTAGTTACCAAATTCTCTTGCCACGCGTGCGCGGCCTTTTGCGCCTCCGTGTGAACCAAGAAGCTGTATTTTTTTGGGGATATATTTGCACTCTCATCCTGGAGTCGGCGGATACATGCGCCGACAATAAAATTACAAATGGCTCGACGTAAAGAATCAATTGCACCGCTGGTTAAACAATCGTCGAGCTGAAACCGCCGGCGATCTTCTTTACGCAAGATTTGTAACTCTTCTGTAGTTACGGGGCGGTAAATATACGAGGCAACGGCCCGTCCGGCGTCGGTTCCGTCAAAGTAATAGTCACTGCCAATATAAGCGTCGTTAACCGGAACCAATGCGGTAAACGCCGGTTTTACGGGTCTGAAGGCTATGCCATTAATGACCACGTCATCCGGTTGAAGGTAGAGGGAGTAAGGCGTCGCGGTAACTTGGAGAAAGGCCGAGGTAGTGAGCGTTTTTCGGAGCTGTTCAAGCTGTCGCGTTGTTCGGTTGGCTTCGACGTTTTGCTGTTGTGTCATTCGAAAGCCGACGCTCGCATAGTCAGCTTCGTCGTCAATCATTAGAATTCTCTTGCTGGCAAGTTGGGGATACCGTTCTTCAAACAGCTTGGATAGACGGTCTAAATTATCAGGTTGTTTCTTGGCGACAAAAATAAGTTTCTGACTTAGTTCGTATCCCGTCAAAGAGCTAGGAACGGTCATGACGTCGAAGAGCTGCAAGCGATCACGGTCCACAAATGAACCGAAGTCCCGCCTCACTCTTTCAATCGTTTGACGGGTGAGCGCTTTGGTTCCTTTGGTCAGGATGATTGCAATGTCGAAGCCGTTATCAAACGCGAGCGCAATGGCGCCGAGAAAAGTCTTTGTTTTTCCAGACTGAATTTTTCCCAGCAGCATGCCAGGCTGCTCGGCGCTGGTTTGAACCGACAACAGGCGATCAACAGTCTCCTGAATACAAAGCTTATCTGCTTCGCTGTAAATTGACGTTCTGGCAGTGAAACTTAGGTAGAACTCGCCAGTGAGATTCAAGGTTGGCATCGATCAAGACTCCTACGAGAGGAAAAAAATGGGGGCAGGCTTTTTATTTTGCTCATACACCACTTCGATCCCGCGCCGGTCCCTGAAATATGTCGCTCGCATGCGTAGCAAATGGTGCGTAGCTCATACCAGATCGCCGGTGGCCGAGCAGACAAGCGGTGCCCTTTCGCTGCCTCTTCCAAACGGTTATCGCGTTGAATCTGTCCCTGATCTCATGCGGAGTCATTCGACTGTTGCTCGGCAGAATGGCTGGCCTGGCGGAGTTTAAATTCGGTGCGGGGTGAAGCTAGCGCATCGTCCTCGGCCGCTTCCCACTGTGCGGTCCATCATACTACCAAAGGAGGAGACGAAAACGCAAAGACTTTTAAACGACAGAGGTCAGACGTCAGAAGTCAGAGGTCAGCAAGGCAGAGGTCAGAGGTCACAAGCCGTAAGGCGTCAGTCGTTAGGCGTAAGGCGGAACTTCCACGTTTTGATAATTCTCAAAACGTCAAAATGACCCTCACTTAAGCTTCGCTGCGGCGCCTACTACTTTTTCCAGCATCCGAAACAGTCCCCTCATCTCTGA
>JBGPIK010000275.1:0-9290 GCA_041484845.1 Binatia bacterium
ACGCGGATAGATAACTTGACGCAAGCGGCTTCGTCGTTCCTCCTTCGCGCTTTTAGATTTTAGCTTGGGATTGTTTGGGATCTCTAAGACCCGATCGATGGTCGCGCGAGTCTGATCCGTGGGAACCCCCGCATGGAGACCAGTTGGAAAAAGAAGGCAAACCATCACAGCTAACCAGCTGAGCGTGAACGCTATGGATCTCAATTTCATCACGAGAGGCATTTTGTCTGTTCACGGCAGTTCAAATTGAAACGCCTCCGGTCTAATTGTGAGTACAGAGCAGGACGCCGTGCGCACCACCTTTTCGGCCACGCTGCCCAGGAGCATATGTGGCAAGCCGCTCCTACCGTGCGTGCCTATCACGATCATGTCCGCTTGGATATTCTCCGCTTGGCGTACAATGGCGGTAGCGGCTTGACCTTCTCCAGTGCTTTTTTCCCAGTCGACTTTCTCCAAGGGCAACCCGGAGAGGAAAGCTTCCCACTCGGGCTCAATCTCTTGGGGCGAAGGCGGTGGAATCGGCACGGACACGCCCAACTCATGTGCATATGCGATAGTATGTGAAAAATACAAGTCCAAAACATGAAAGAAAACGACACGGGCAGAAAAGCTCTTCGCTAGCATGAGCGCCTCCTCAGCGGCGTTTCTAGCGCAAGAGGAGAAATCGGTCGGGACTAAGAGGATTTTGGCCTCGGAACTCAGGGGCCTTTTCGCCACCATTACGGGTACTTGGGCCTTGCGCACGATTCGCTCGCTTGTACTGCCGAGAAAAGGGTCTCCCGTCTCGGACGCACCGCCGACCACGATTAGATCTGCCAGCCAAGCCCTTGCGGTAATGATGAGCTCAACAAATGGTTTGCCGCTGCGCACCTCGTATTGCACTTGCAGGCCGCCGAGCTCCGGGCCTGCCAGTAACGCTTTCAGTCTTGCTCTGGTTTTTTGCGCGATCTCCTCTAGGGTGTATGGAGAAGTGAGCGGATGCGACATCCTCTGATAAGCGTCGAGCGGCTCTACCACATGCACCAGTCGAAGTGCAGCGCCACACCGATTGGCAAGCGCCACTGCCGATCCTACGGCTACTTCTCCGGCCGTTCCCTGCGCATGACCAACAATAATCCTTTTTAGTTGTCTCATACGAATCCCCTCTTGGATCGATTTCCTCACTGACCTTGAAGGAGACGCTGTCGCCGGTGTAATCAACTGGAGCGACAGACTCTGTGAAACCTCTATAGGATCCCTTCGACCGTGCTCAGGGCCAACGGTTAAGTAGTTGATTTTTGTATCCTCGCTTCCGTTCGTGGTGAGCTTAGTCGAACCATGAACGAAGTTTTCACACAGTCTGGCGATGGAGCCAACGCAATCTAACTGGCAGCCACGACACCACCGACTAACGCGATCCCTGCATAAAAGAGCAAGAAGCATACCCCCACCGCTGACCGGAAATAGAGCTTATGATCTCCAGAAAGATCGCGACAGAGCGTCAGCACCCGCCAACAGCAATAAGTGAACTTAAGCGTTTTGCGTTTCAGTGAGCGTTATTCTTTCCAGAACTGCGAAGATTCAACTCGAATGTTCACCACAAATGATAACCGCAGCTTCCGCTCGGCGTTGAGATGATCCCCGTGTGTTTATTTTTCCTTCCATATCGCAATGTTCGCTCGGGTACTGAAATTGCACACTGTAAAGATCTAATTCTATTGGTGCTTAGAAACACAAAAGCTCTGCCGAGGACAAGAAACAATGACGACTACGCCCTCCTACAAGCTCACCGGCAGAAGGACGACGCGCAATACCAGCGAGGCCTGAGGCACTACAAGAACTCTGACCGCAAAGGAATGAACGCATGAAAGCCACGACTGAGCGACAAGCTTATATTCGGTGGTTTGAAGAGATCGGGATCAACGACATTTCGCTCGTGGGCGGCAAGAACGCCTCCCTGGGAGAAATGATTCGGGAGCTCGCGTCCCAGGGAATCAAAGTTCCCGACGGCTTTGCCATCACCGCCGAAGCTTACTGGTACCTTGTGCGTGCTTGCAAAATCGAGCGGCGCATCAAGGAGATCCTTTCCGACCTCGATACCCGCGACGCGGCAAACCTTCAACAAAGAGGCAGCGCGGTTCGCCATGCCATTATGGCGGCAGCGCTCCCAGAAGACCTCCAGCATTCGATTGTGAGCGCCTACCGCGAGCTGAGCCAAGGAGCGGATGGACCGGTTGATGTCGCAGTCCGGAGCAGCGCCACTGCGGAGGATTTGCCGGATGCGAGCTTTGCCGGTCAGCAGGAGACCTATCTCAACGTCCAGGGAGATGCGGCCCTCTTGGAAAGCTGCAAGCGCTGCTTTGCTTCTCTCTTTACTGACCGGGCAATCTCCTATCGGCAGGACAAGGGATTTGACCACTTAAAGATCGCGCTATCGATTGGAGTTCAACGCATGGTCCGATCCGATCTCGCGTCGTCGGGGGTCATGTTTTCCATCGACACCGAAACCGGCTCTCAGGACGTCGTGCTGATCAACGCGGCTTTTGGACTCGGCGAGAATGTGGTCCAAGGTTCAATCAATCCCGACGAGTATTTTGTCTTCAAGCCCACGCTCAAGCGGGGCTTTCGGCCGATTCTGCAAAAACGCTTAGGTAGCAAAGAGTTTAAACTTGTCTACGACATCGGTGGCAGTAAGATGGTGAAAAACATACCGGTCCCGCCCGACGACCGGTCTCGTTTCGCCATCACCGATGACGAGATCCTGTCTCTTGCTCGATGGGCCTGCCTGATCGAAGACCATTACAGCAAAAAGCGGGGCCAATACACGCCGATGGACATGGAATGGGCTAAGGACGGACACACGGGAGAACTCTTCATTCTCCAGGCACGCCCTGAGACGGTTCAGTCACAGAAATCGCTGGAGATGGTGGAGGTTTATCAGCTGAAAGAAAAGGGACCGGCGCTAGTGCGCGGCCGCAGCGTGGGTGAAAAGATCGCTCACGGGCCTGTGCGCGTAGTCAAAAGCGCGCACAATCTCAACGAAGTTCAGAAGGGGGATGTATTGGTCACCGACAAGACCGATCCCGACTGGGAGCCGACCATGAAGAAGGCGGCCGCGATTGTCACGAACCGCGGCGGCCGGACCTGCCATGCTGCCATCGTGAGCCGCGAGCTTGGACTGCCGGCAATCGTGGGCACAGAAAATGCCACCGAGGTGCTCAAGGACGGCCAGGCCGTCACGGTTTCCTGTGCCGAGGGAGAAACGGGATTCGTTTACCAGGGTTTGCTAAAATTTGAGGTGCAACAAATCAAACTTCACGATCTCTCTCGCCCTCACACCAAGGTGATGATGAACGTGGGCAATCCGGAAGAGGCCTTTCGCCTCTCCTTTATGCCCAACGATGGTGTTGGTTTGGCGCGGGAAGAATTTATTATTTCGAACTACATCAAAGTTCATCCCCTCGCTCTCCTTGACTTCAACCGTCTTGAAGACCCTGCCCTGCGCGAGCGAATCGCTCAGCTCACGGTCGGCTATGAGGACAAACCGCAATTCTTCGTCGATAAGCTGGCGCAAGGTGTGGCCATGATCGGCGCGGCCTTTTATCCAAAGGACGTCATCGTTCGATTGAGCGATTTCAAGACTAACGAATACGCCAATCTCTTAGGGGGCAAAGCTTACGAACCGGTCGAGGAGAATCCGATGATCGGATTCCGCGGCGCCTCGCGCTACTATGACCCGCGCTATCAAGCGGGCTTCGCGCTGGAATGCCGCGCGATGAAAAAAGTGCGCGACGACATGGGGTTAAGCAATGTTAAGCTCATGATCCCCTTCTGCCGCACCGTTGAGGAGGGCCGGCGGGTGCTCCAGGAGATGGAAAAACACGGATTAAAGCGCGGCGTCAACGAATTGGAGGTCTATGTCATGTGCGAGATTCCGAGCAACGTGATTCTCGCAAATGAATTCGCCGAGATCTTTGACGGCTTCTCCATCGGCTCCAACGATTTGACCCAGCTCGTGTTAGGAGTCGATCGCGACTCGGAAATCGTCGCGCACGTTTTCGATGAGCGCAACCCGGCAGTGAAAACCATGATTGCGAGCGTGATCCGCGCCGCTCAGAACAAAGGGAGAAAGATCGGCATCTGCGGACAGGCTCCCAGCGATTATCCTGATTTTGCCGCTTTTCTGGTCGAGCTTGGCATAGACAGCATCTCGCTCAATCCGGACGCGGTCCTAAAAACAACACTGAAGATCCTCGGGATGGAGGCCGCGGCCGCGCCACGGGCTGCTGTAGCGTCAGGAGGGTAATCGCAGACAAGATTGAATAACCCCGCAGCAAGCTGCGGGGTATCAGAACTCGGAGATGAGATTTGACTTAAAGGCATCACCCCCGAATGTTTTTATCGTGGTTCGACTGTGCTCACCACGACCCTGAGCCACGTCGAATGGGTCGGGGGTCCAGTTCCGAACCCGCCTGGATTCCCGCTTAAAGCATGCGGGAATGACGGACTTCGTATAGGCAATTTACTTAACGCAGCAAGCTGAGGGGAATCGTACCCGTAGAGATTGAAACCAACGTCGAGCTAACCACGGTAACATGGAAAAAAAGCATTTCCCCAGATTTCCCGTCGGTAAGCTTCCGATCCGAACTCTGGAGGACCTTCTCAAGCGCAACAAAATCAAGGACCCGCGAGTCATCGTCGGCCCGGGCATTGGCGAAGATGCCGCGGTCATCGATACAGGCGGCCCGCGCTACCTGATCGCTAAGACTGATCCCATTACGTTTACCGCCGATCAAATCGGCTGGTACGCAGTCCACATCAACGCCAACGATATTGCAACCATGGGCGCGCGGCCATTGTGGTACCTCGCTACGTTGCTGCTACCTGAGGATCTTACGACCCGGGAACTCGCCGAAAAAATTTTTCAGGACACAATGAAAGCCTGCAAAAGCATCGGCGTGAGCCTCATCGGTGGGCACACTGAGATCACCTCCGGCCTGAGCCGCCCCATCGTCGTGGGGCAAATGCTCGGCGAGGTAGAAAAGCACAGACTCGTGCGCACGAACGGAGCAAGGCCTGGGGATGCGATCATCTTAACCAAGGGGCTTGCCATTGAAGGAACCGCTGTGATCGCGCGTGAACGCGTGGATGAAATGATGCAAATTTTCGGCGAGCAAACGCTCACGCGCTGCCGAAACTTTATGTATGATCCCGGTCTTAGCGTGATTAAGGAAGCTCTTGTAGCGTCAGAGCATGCGAGTGTCCATGCGATGCACGATCCAACTGAAGGCGGACTGGCTACCGCTCTTCACGAAGTTGCCTGGGCTGCCAACGTAGGTTTGCTGATTCAGGCCGATATCGTACCGGTTTTTCCTGAAACCCAGGCGATCTGCAATCACTACCATCTCAATCCGCTGGGTCTTATCGCTTCCGGCGCATTGCTCATCATCTTGCAGGCGAACGAGGCGGAGAAGGTTTTGACGGGCCTTCGATCACAAGGAATCGCAGCCACGGTCATCGGCGAGGTAACGGACAAAAGCAAAGGGATAAAGCTTTTAACCGCAGACGGAGTCGTTGACCTGCCGCTCTACGAACAAGATGAGCTGACCAAGATCTAATCAAAAGCGTCCTATGAATTCGGCAAACCTGTTTTCATCAGATCTGAGTCAACTCTCGCGTAGTATAGCAAAGGATTACATCGACAAATTGCGCCGCGAGATCCGGCATCATGACTACCTCTATTATGTAAAGGACAGGCCGGAGGGCGCCACACGTAATTAGAATGGGGAATCTGTGGCACGGGGATTGCTCCTATGAGTGTAAAATTTCATTCAAGGAGAATATGGCGATGGCAACACCGGAAAAGGAGGCGAAAGGCCTGGTCCCATTGCGGCCAATTGCCGAGATGACTCGTTGGGATGAAGAATTGCGGCGGATGTTCGGGGATTTCTTCGCGGGAACGTTACGTCCTTTCTTGGATGGGCATCGACGAAGGCCGTTTAGGTTTGGCGCATCCACGCCAGACATAGATCTCTACGAGGAGAAGAACGAGGTCATAGTGAAAGCCGAGCTTCCCGGTATGGACAAAGATAGTATTCAGATCAAATTTAGCGATCATCACCTCTCCATAAAAGGAGAAAAGAAACGGGACAAGGGACTGAAAGAAGAGAACTACTATTTTTCGGAATGCTCTTATGGGCCGTTCTTGCGCGTTTTGGATCTGCCAAGTGATGCTCAAGTAGAGAAAGCTCGGACAACGTTCAAAAACGGTATCCTGGAGATCCGCCTGCCTAAGGCCGAGGAGATCAAGAGAAAAACGATAAAGATAAATGTAGAATAAGCCGGCACAGATATCGACGCGGCTGTGGATAAAATCAAGGGAGAACGAGCATGAAAACAATCCTTAAGAAATTCAAAGGTAAAAGGATTCGCCTTTATACGGTATCCGGTGTGGAATCCTATCTCGGTGTTCTCGAAGACATCAAGGATGACTATGTGACTCTGAAAGACGCCATGCACGGAGAATCAACGCATATCGCTATTCAGTACATTGAATCGTTTCATGAAGCTCCAGCCAGCATAGAGTAAACATATCATTTCACCCAACGCCTGTGCGAATTGTGTTGCTCTCCTAGGAATACCTTCACTCTGTGAACGTCGGAGCTGGTGAGCTGAACGAAATATGCCGCGACTTCTCTGTGGCAAAAGGATTCGATCCCAACGGCCGATCAATCCAAATCCGACGTGTTGACGAAGCTTGGTAAGCCAGGCGTCAACACGTCGTCCAAATGGAGAAAACGATGACCAAACACAAAGTAAACATGAGCATAATGGAGGCGATCTACAAGCGATGTTCCGTGCGATCCTACTCGCCTGAGCGACTAGACGAATCCACGGTCCGCACCCTGCTCGCAGCCGCCGTGCGCGCCCCGACAGCTGTGCACTTAGAGCCGTGGGCATTTGCGATCCTCCAGGATGCGAGTGCGCTAAAGCGTCTCTCGGATCGTGCAAAGCCGCTTTTCCTAGAGGAAGTAAAGCGCGCCCACCTCGATCTAGGGGGGCACACACTCGACGTCTTCGCGAGCCCGGATTTCAACATGTTCTATAACGCCGGCACGCTCATTATTATATGCGGCAAGCCCATGGGACCCTTCGTCGTCGCCGATTACTGGCTGGCTGCAGAGAACCTGATCCTTGCCGCCTGCTCGATAGGACTCGGGACATGTGTCATCGGTTCCGCGGTCCCGGCGCTGAATACTCCCGACATTAAGGCCGAGTTCGGGATTCCGGACGAGTTGACTGCCATCGCTCCGATCATCGTGGGCATGCCTAGCGGCGAAACGCTACCCACGGCCCGCAAGGAGCCCGAGGTTGTTTTTTGGAAGTGATGCCGACGGATTAAAGACGAAGGATGAAACGTTGGCGGTTTAGGATTTTCAATATCGCTGAAGATACGCGACGGAAAATCGATCAAATCACGGCTTTTTAGTGGCACATCCATTGCGTCATTGGACTAATATCCGCCGGTCATCGCAGTCGGAGCGCGAGAGGCTATATCCACTGAGACGCGCGACCGCCTTAGGAGATAACCTATGGAGAATGTAGAGATCGCACATCTGCTAAGCAAATACGCAGACCTACTGGAGATCGAAGGCGAAGGTCTATTTCGTGTTTTGGCTTACCGCAAAGCTGCTCGGACAGTCGAAAGCCTTTCCCAACCCATCGCTCAACTGCTGGCAGAAGGCAAAGACCTCGAAGAGCTGCCGGGGATAGGAAAGAGTATGGCCGAGCACATCGAGGAGATCGTCAAGACCGGCACTCTGGAGGGCTTAAAAAAGCTTCGCACGGAGATTCCCGCTACTCTGGACGAGCTTCTCGAAATCGAGGGATTGGGGCCGAAACGAACAAAACAGCTCTACGATAAACTGGGCATCAGCTCCATTAAAGAGCTCGAGCGCGCGCTCGCTGCAGGTAAAGTCGCCTCTCTGCGGGGATTCGGCCAGAAGAGCGTCGATAAAATTCGCCAGGCGATCGAGAATTTAGGGAAACGCCCCAAACGCTTCAAACTGCTGGATGCCGATCAGCTGGTGCGTCCCCTCATAGAATATCTCTGCAAGGGCAGTGGCATCGAGCAGCTCGAAGTGGCCGGAAGCTACCGTCGCCGCATGGAGACGGTCGGCGACATTGATATTTTGGCCGCCTCTGACAGTCCGGAAGCTGTCATGCAGCGCTTTCAAACTTATCCGGAAGTCGAGCGCGTGGTTGCAGCCGGCACAACGCGCGGCACCGTGATTCTCCAATCGGGCCTTCAGGTCGATCTCCGGATTCTGCCGCGGCGTTGTTACGGATCCGCCCTGCATTACTTCACGGGCTCGAAGGCTCACAACGTGGCAGTTCGCACGCTCGGGGTCGAACGCGGCCTGCGCATCAGCGAATACGGAATCTTCCGCGTGCCGAAGGGAAAGAAGGCCGAAGAGGTCGGCGTGGAAGAAGGCGAGCGCATCGGCGGCGCCAAAGAGGAAGATGTCTTTCACGCTGTCAACATGGATTGGGTCCCGCCGGAGTTGCGCGAACATCGCGGCGAGATCCAAGCCGCACAAACGCACAAGCTCCCCAATTTGATTGCGCTCGACGATATCCGGGGAGATCTCCACATGCACAGCAAGTGGACTGACGGGAACAGCACGATTATAGAGATGGCGCGCGCCTGCAAAGAGCGCGGCTATCAATACTGCGCGATCACCGACCACAGCAAGGCGGTTCGAGTAGCCGGAGGCCTCAGCGCGGAGGACTTCAAAAAGCAACGCGAAGAGATCGCGGAGGCGCGAGAGAAAGTCCGCGGGATCACTCTTTTCACCGGCTGCGAGGTCGATATTCTACCGGATGGATCGCTCGATCTTCCCGACGATCTCCTCGAGCGGCTCGATGTGGTCGTCACCGCCGTCCACTCAAAGATGGATATGACCCAAAGCGAAATGACCAAACGAGTCCTCAAGGCCCTCGCCCACCCGGCCGTGACAATCTTGGCCCATCCCACTGGGCGGCTCATCAACCAGCGTGAGCCATTCGCTATCGATCTGGAGGAAATCTTTCATGCCGCAAGAGAAAACCATGTGGCCGTCGAGCTAAACGCTCAGCCCGACCGCCTCGACCTAAACGCCGTGCATCTCCGTCGCGCCAGAGAAATCGGCGTGAAGATCGCGATCAACACAGACGCCCACAGCGCCGAGCAGCTACGCTTCATCAAGTACGGCATCGACCAGGCCCGCCGAGGCTGGCTGGAAAAACGCCACGTCCTGAACGCAATGACA
>JBGPIK010000276.1:0-9258 GCA_041484845.1 Binatia bacterium
ACGCAATGCTTTGCGAGCAAACTCGGTAAGTTGTGCCGCACAGTGGCAGTGGTTGAGTTTGTCCCGCTTGTGCGGGCGGATGGGAAGACATCTGAGTTTCTCAATGAGTGGCCAATGGAACGCCCCAAGGACTGGATTGAATTCGTAAACGGATTGGGGAGCGAATCTCAGTTGGATCCTGCGTTCCAGTGCACAAAGAGGTCGGCCCTTCGGAAGCGAAGATTGGGTGATCACAATCGCAAAACAACTTGGGCTTGAATCGACAATGCATTTCCGTGGTCGTCCGAAGCGAACATGAAAAGACTCCTTTTCCCCGGATTGCAGCCGTACTGGCGCACGGACTCGTAAAAGAGGGTGAAGTACCACAGCGTGATTATTGAGCTAGCGATCCGAAGAAAACGGAATTTTGACCTCGACCCGGATCAACACACATACAAGGAGTAGTCATGGCAAAAGCAAAGAGGAAAGCGACAGCGGATGCCGTTGAAATTCTCCACCGACGCTACTATGCAGGCAAGCCCCAGCGACTCGTGGCTCTGGAACAAGCACGAGCCAACGACCACGTCGCTCGCAAGCTAACCGCACTGAGAATTGCGAACGGCCTAAGCCAACGTCAATTGGCAAAACTCATCGGAACCACAGCGTCAGTCATTTGTCGTCTTAAAGACGCTAACTACGAGGGCCATTCCCTGGCGATGCTTAATCGAATCGCTGCGGCCTTGAACCAGCGTGTTGAGATTCGTTTTGTGCCTACAGAACGACGCTTGTGTTCCGCATAATTCCGACCAATCGTGCAAGCAAGTGGAAATGATTCCTCTGGAGAATTCGCGCGTGAATTGAAGAGGCTTCGTTATAAGCTAAAAGCGGACGCGACCCCTTTTGCACTTTGTCCAAACCTCCGAACCGCTTACCAATCTTAACGCACTCCTGAGTCAAGATTCGACCTGGAGAGCAGCGGATATTTGTGCGATGGTGTCACGATGACCGGACATAAAAAGGCACTCATCGCCGAGTATTTTACCGTAGCATGGAACATCCTCGAGGGCCTGATTGCGATCGCTGCGGGCGTCGTGGCCGGTTCCATCGCATTGGTCGGATTTGGCCTCGACAGCTATGTGGAAGTCGCTTCCGGATTGATACTGGTTTGGCGTCTCCGCAAGCATGAGTTGAGTGACGATGAAGAAGAGGCGGCTGCGGAGAAAAAGGCGATTCTCTTCGTCGGCGTCACTTTTATTTTGTTGGCGCTTTACGTTACCTATGAATCCGGTAAAAAACTTTTCTTTCACGAGCGGCCGGATGAAAGCCTTGTGGGAATCCTTTTGGCGATCGTCTCATTGATCGTAATGCCGTTTTTGGCATCGTATAAGAAAAAAATTGCCGCTGAAATTAAAAGTCGCGCGTTACGGGCGGACGCATTAGAGACCCTCGCGTGTTCCTACCTTTCGCTTACGCTCTTCCTAGGATTAGGAGCGAACGCGTTGTTCGGCTGGTGGTGGGCCGATCCGATCGCAGCCCTGGCTATGGTTTATTTTCTCATCCGAGAAGGCCGAGAAGCGATCGAAGAGGGCCGCGAAGGTGAAGAAGCAAGCAGGCAGTAAAAGCTAGCAACCGAGGGTATTACAACTGTTCGCGCTTAGCATCGCCTTGGACTTCCAATAAGAAACAGATCGGGCGCATCGCGTCGCCGGAGAGTATCGTACAAAAGCGGCGTGTTACTCTAAAGTGAATCTTTTCATTTTACACCGTACGTGCTGAAGAGCCGATCGATGAAGCCGCTCTCGTCCAGCTTTCGCAAGATGCGATCATCGATCAGCTCCTCAACCTTAACATTCCCAAGCTTCGGATTTCCGATCTTCATAAGACGCTGCATGTTGCGCAGCCCTTCCACGGAAGGAAAGGGCTTTCTCTCCAATGTCAAGAGATCCTGATAACCTTCTTCAGCCTCGGCCGGATCGGAAATCTTAAGGTACTTCATAATCGTTTTCGTAACAGCGGGCTTGTTCTTTGGGCTCAAGATAAACGCAATGGCCTCCACCAGTCCTTTGAGAACACCTTCCACTGCCTCCGGATGCTCTCGTATAAATGCGCTCTTCAGCACCAGCCCCAGACCGATATAAGGTATGTTGGCCTGGTTAAGGTGCGCCAAAATCACAAATCCCTTTTGTTGGAGCCTCCGGCTGAAGACACCATCGAGCGCAGCCGCATCGATTCGACCGGTCTCCAGCGCCTGCGTCAAGACTCTCTGGTCTCCGACTTGAAGAATGTTGATGTTGTCCCGCTGCGGCTCCAGTCCCAAATGTTCAAGGCCGAGTATGGCCCCCATCCATAACCCAGCCCCGAAGACCTGGATTCCAAAGCGCTTGCCTCGAAGATCCCTGGGGCTTTTAATGCTCGGCACCGCTACTAGATCATAACCGACCCTGGCGTTCAGGGCGGCAACCATTTTCACGTCGAGTCCTCCCGCGGCCGCGCCCAATAACGTGCTCCCCGACGTGTAGCCGATCTGGATTTCTCCTGTGCTGATGCCGCCGATAGTGACTTGAGTCTGCCGGACTAAAATGATCTCGGCATCAACTCCGTTCTTGGCAAAGAAGTTCTGCTCCTGGGCGATCCAGAGGGGGGCGATGCGCGCGTTCAGAGCGCCGTGAGCCATAGCGACCTTCGGCCGAATTGCGGCCGCATCGCTGCAAACGCCATGAGATACAACCGCCAGCATCGTGGCGATCAGAGCAGCCAATTTTAGCATCCTGCCTCCATGGCCTCTTCGGTATGGCTGTTGCCGCTCGATCCTTCTTTGCCCAATGGCAATAACAAGATTCGCGCCGCTGATGCTCACACTTGACGCGGGAGAAGTCAACCTACAAATTGTGGCGGAGATTTCACTGTCAGTCCGTGTCAGCGAGTCTCTGTCAGTTTTGCAGCGTGCGTGTCCCACACGATTTTTTGCTTTTCTTCGTTCCGCGAGGTTGATATGCAGTCCAGTGGTTACGGGTTGGTCGATCCTCAAGCCAAAAACGGTGTCTGCTATGATCTGCCTCCCCACTTCGACAAAACGTCCTCTCCCGCTTCAGCTTTGTTTGGCGGCCGTTCTAGTTGCCTATGCAGTTCTATCAGAGAATAATGCCAGCCAAGCCGCCTCTCCAGCAACCCGAGTTGCGATCGCCTATCCGAATGCAACCCCGAGAGTCGCACCTCTTTGGATCGCCGAGGACTTAGACTTTTTTGGCAAGTATGGACTGCGGGCACAAGTTGTCTTGGTGCGCAACAACCAAATGCTTAGCGCTGGTCTCGCCGCAGGTTGCGTATTCCGCTGAAATCGGCCGGTGATTCCGGAGCAAACCGGCCGGGTCGGAGCGAACCGAACATGAAAAGACTGCTATTCGCTTTCATCGGGTGATTGAACGTATACGAGCCGCGCGTATCTCCACTGATTTGGCATCCTCGGCGCGACCGATTTTCCGATAGAGTACGGCCATGTTCTCAAGGATCGTCGCCACATTGGGATGCTCCGGGCCAAAGACCTTCTCCATGATCGCGAGCGAGCGGTTGTAAAGCGGCTCGGCCTCTGTGTACCGGCCTTGGGTTTCGTACAGCAACGCAAGGTTATGCAGGCTCGTTGCCACAGCGGGATGGTCCGGGCCGAAGGCTTTCTCTCTGATTGTCAGCGAACGCTTGAAGAGCGGCTCGGCCTCCGTGTACCGGCGTTGGGTTTCATACAGCGACGCGAGGTTGTGCAGGCTCATGGCCACGGCGGGATGGTCCGGGCCGAAGGCTTTCTCCCGGATTGCCAGCGAGCGCTTGTAGAGCGGCTCGGCCTGCATGTACCGGCGTTGGGTTTCATACAGCAACGCAAGGTTATGCAGGCTCGTCGCCACAGCGGGATGGTTCGGGCCGAAGGCTTTCTCCCGGATCGTCAGCGAGCGCTTGTAGAGCGGCTCGGCCTGTGCGTATTTGGCTTGGGTTATATACAGCAACGCGAGGTTGTTCAGGCTTGTCGCCACATCGGGATGCTCGGGGCCAAAGGCCTTCTCGCTGATCGCTAGTGAGCGCTTGTAGAGCGGCTCGGCCTGTGCGTACTTGGCTTGGCTGCGGTAGAGCTCAGCGAGGTTGTTCAAACTCGTGGCCACAGCGGGATGGTTCGGGCCGAAGGCTTTCTCCCGGATCGCCAGCGAGCGCTTGTAGAGCGGCTCGGCCTGTGCGTATTTGGCTTGGGTTATATACAGCAACGCGAGGTTGTTCAGGCTTGTCGCCACCGTGGGATGGTTAGGCCCCACCGCTTTCTCAGCCACATCAAGCGCCTTCTTTGCTAACGCCAGCGCGCGGTCGTAGTGGCCTTTCTGGTAGAGCGACATCACCTCCGCATTGAGCTTCTCCGGCTCGCTGACTTGCGCATGGGCGGACGCAGCCGCTCGGCATAAGAGGAGGAGGAATACGCTCACTCGTGTTTTCATCGACCGCCTCAACCTATGCCCGATGTCCAGTTTATTTTCAATGAGAGAAAATCGACGAATGAAGTTAGTCGTTTCCGCTTTTGGGACACTCACTGTGAGAATCCGGTGATTGCTGTTAAAAAACGGCCTCGTTATTTGCCCCAGCATCGACGATCTCGATCTGATCCTCACCTCGGGTATCCCCCCCTCGATACACGGTTGATCGATTTCTTGTTGCTCCGTAAAATAGGTCGCTGCTGTACCGTCTGGATCCGCCGATGCCGGTACTCGGGATGTCTCCTTAATCGAATCGCCGCGGCCTTGAACCAGCGTGTTGAGATTCGTTTTGTACCGGCAGAACGGCGCTTGCGTTCCGCATAATTCCGACCAATCGTGCAGGCAAGTGGAAATGATTCCTCTGGAGAATTCGCAACTGCGCCGATTTCCAAAGATAGTCAATTTGTAAAAATCCTGACCCTGGCACCCTGACCCGGGAGAAGGAAAGACATCTGAGTTTCTAAATGTTGGCCGATGGAACGACCCAAGGACTGGATTGAATCCGTGACCGGATCGGAGAGTGAATCTGAGTTGGACGACCGTAGTTCAAGTGTGCAACGCGGTCGGCCCTTCGGAAGCGAAGATGGGGTGATCCAAATCGCAAAACAACTCGGGCTTTAATCGACGATGAATTACTGTGGTCGGCCGAAGCGAACATGAAAAAACCCGCTCAATGGTGCTGGCGATCGTGAGTCCGAGCGCCATCAAGATACAAGACCTGACCCTCACCACTCTTCTGCTTAATCGAATCGC
This sequence comes from Binatia bacterium, assembly GCA_041484845.1. Taxonomy (GTDB): domain Bacteria; phylum Desulfobacterota; class Binatia; order UBA9968; family UBA9968; genus JBGPIK01. The sequence goes on from JBGPIK010000276.1 coordinate 5,241, forward strand.
CGCGGCCTTGAACCAGCGTGTTGAGATTCGTTTTGTACCGGCAGAACAACGCTTGCGTTCCGCATAATTCCGACCAATCGTGCAGGCAAGTGGAAATGACTCGTCTGGAGAATTCGCAACTGCGCCGATTTCCAAAGATAGTTAACTTGTAAAATTCTGACCCTGGCGTCGCGACCCGGGCGAAGGGAATACATCTGATTTTCCCAATGACTAGCCAATGGGACGCCCCAAGGACTGGATTGACTTCGTGAACAGATCGGAGAGCGAATCTGAGTTGGACGACCTCCGTTCAAGTGCGTAGCGAGGGGTCGGCTCTTCGGAAGCGAGGATTGGGTGATCAAAATCGGAAAACAACTTGGGCTTAAATCGACGATGAATTCCTGTGGTTGTCCGAAGCGAGCATAAAAAGACCCCTTTTTCCGCCGTCCGGTTTGATCATCTGCCGTTCACCTGATCTAAAGTCGCTCGTCCGTTTTTAAAGGTGTTATGGCAGTGCGTTGTCCCCAACGCACGATGTCAGTATACATCGCCGTACGGTTCAGGTCGTTAGCCGTAAATGCCAATCGCAATGAGGAGTGAAGACTGTTCGGCCCTAGATGTTTTGCTTTCAAAGGGCCGGTGAGCGCGATGCAGAATAACTGTAGAAGATCGTGACCATGGCACAAATACCATGGGTCGGATGCAACATCCTCTTGCATCGCGCCATTCAAGATGTTGGCATCCAGATTAGGGGCCTGGTTTTTCAGAAAGTCGATGAGCCTCGTCGCGACGAATTCCCAGGTGGCAGAGTCAAACAAACTGTAGCAGCTCACCTTTTCGAACGACACGCCCCAGGAGTCTCTTTGAGCGCGCAATCGTATCCGTCCAAGGGGTAGTGCCCTTGTAATGAGCCCATCGATGATCGTCTCTCCGATTGATTTCTCAAATTCCGCGATGTCGCCCTTGTCCGTAAACTCTGCCATCACCCTTAGTGTCGCGCTGGAACGAATAAGAATCGCCTCGATGTCGTGGGCGTCCGTAAATACGACCGCCTCATGTTGGTACCTACGCCCGAGAATCGAATCGAGGTCATCATCGACCACGACCAACACCCCTCGCAGCCTGTTCAGTTTCTCAAGCAAAGGCACAGCCTTTAGGGCGCAGGATTTTCCGTACGACTGAAGAATCCGACATGCGCTGCTATCCACGAACGGCTCCCAAAACTTCTTATCATCGAGGCTTTCGACGACGAAGAGACAGCCATTGAATGAATCAGCACGTTCCATCGAGATCTCGGCGACAAGTTCACCCGGAGTCTTATCAAAACGCATACTTACTCCGCTGCTTCATCTTGCGTCAGTGCAACCATAAGATCAGGTCGATCACCTGCGATGAATATGGAGTGAGTTGCTAGCAGAACGTCACAGTTCGTGATTCGGACAATGCCTAAGATGTCTGATAGAAATCGTTTTTGCCATGTGATGTGTAATGAAAGCTCAGGCTCATCGATCAGTATTAAAGTGTTTGGGGTGACACGAAACAACAGATCGTAGAAAAGCACGAGTTCATGCTGCTCGCCTGAAGATAAAGAATCTAGGTCCAACTTTTGTTCGCTTCGTGTTTGAGCGACCAAACCCTCATCACGAGTAACACTAATAAAAGAGTTCCGATATTTGGAGTTAACGTTGCTGACGAGAGTTTCGATCCGTAGGGCCAGGTCATCGAATACGCCGAGCTTCTTTTCCGTGTCCTCAACGTAAAGAGTCATGGCGCTCTGTTTTGTCGGGTCCACATTGTCAAGTGTATTGGGATTGAATGGATAAGCATATGAGGGGTCGAGGAGGCCAAGCCTTTGAAGCCGATCACGATTCATCTCGAGCTTTTCCATCCTGGCTTTAAGCGCATCAACAGAAAAAGCAGTTTGCGACCCTTCCAGCAGGCGTTGAGGAAATGTCTGGTCCAATTTCTGGGATTCTCTGGCGTAATTCGTGAGCGCGTCTCGAATTCTGCGGCTAAGATCGCGCGCGTACTCATTAACCGTGCTGACGAACTCGCGTACTTCTCGGGATCGAGGGGACCAAGGCTCTTGTCGGCCAAATCGAAGTAGACGCTGGGTTTCGATAATATGTACTCCAACCTGGCTACGGATTTCAGTGAACCACATTGGCTCGGTGACCATCCGGCTACGTACCTCGTCGGGAACCCTGTCTCTGTAGTGATTTAACAGGTCGAAAGAAGTGTAGAGAGTATTATCGCGTCGGTCCATCCAGCGATCTGGCTCAATTCGCGCGATGTAGGGCGAGTCGTCCGCGAACCTGGCAGCCCACGTTGTGATTTCCTTTTGGTTGAATTCTATTGTCCCTTCCGTTCTTTGCTCGCCATTTTGGACGTAGACCTTACCGGTTAAGGTGGTCGTCTGCTCATCGACTCGGGAGGGTTCGATACCGCATGTGGTGCCATTGCTAAGACATACCTCAAGCCGGGTCATCGGTATCCGTAGGCATTCGCTAAGCCGCCCAGTAAAAAATGCGTACACGAGCCTAAGTAAGACTGTTTTACCGACACCATTCGGACCATGGATTATCGTGACACGATCCTCCTGGTTCAGATTGACCGTGTGCGTATAAAGACCAAAGAGTCCCACCACGTAAATCTTAGTAACGCGGAGCGGACTTGCGGTGTTCATTGCAGCCTCCTTAGCGATGGGCAGGTGCTTCTAGGCGTGGCCATGGTTTAGAGTATACGCAGTATAAACCGCGTGGATAGCGCGAGCAAACACTGGCCTTTGGGCGGGGAGAATGAAAGTTTAAGGATCTATGGGGGCCTAGCAATGTAGTTACAACGGCAATCTTTTCTAATTCTTTAAAACCGTCAACTCTCTTGCGCCGCGCTGAGTGAATAACAATCATCTAAGAATGAGCGGTTTTTACATTGCAAAGGGTTCCGTTGAGATCCATGGTCCTGGTGTAGTAACGAATAACGTGGTAGTTCGAGAACCACGAATCTCACAACCGGCGCATGGTCACTGTGAGTTGAGGACGGCCCGGCAAAGGAGAAATCAGCATGGCGAGACGCACCTCCGCTCGAGTCGATACGGTGAAATATGAGATGTTCCTCGACCGGCTTTGGGCTATCGGCGAGGAGGGAAGATCTTCTATCCAGAAAGTTACCGCTTCGAACCTGCCGCAAATAAACTAAACGCGTTACAGCAGAACGCATTCATTTTAGCGAGCCGGAATCCCTTGGACCTAACGATTAGACAAGTTCCACTCGGATATGGCGGCCGAGCACCTGCGCGGCACGTGCGAGAGTTTCAAGAGTTACGCCACTATGCGAGGGATCGAGCAGCCGGTCCAGCTGGCTCCGGCTTGTTTTCATCCGGCGCGCCATTTGTAATTTGCTCATGCGTCGGGCCTTCATCGCCTCTTCGAGTTGCCAGGCGATGACCCGTTTCACCGCGACCGTTTCCACTTCATTGTAAACACCCGCGTCCTTCAAAAAATCATCAAACGAAGAGCCGATGCGGCTTTTCTTGCGACTCGTCATTTTTCAATCTCCTTCAGTCTTTTGCGCGCGAGCGACAGATCTTCATCCGGCGTTTGCTGTGTTTTCTTTATGAACGCGTGCAGCAGCACCATCTGGTTCCGCACGATTCCGAAGATCACGCGCGCGATCCGGTTATTTCGGAGCGTACTTCGCACCTCCCAGAGACCGTGCCCTAATGGGCGACATGCCGGCATGCCGATGGGCCAACCGTATTCAACGGTGGCAATATCTTCTCCAATCACCTTACGGTCTTCGGCGTCGAGAGACCTAAGCCATTCCCTCACCGGCTCCCGTCCAGCGCCGGTCTGATAAAAAGCGGCTGCGATTTTCTTGAGTCGCGTCGCACCTTCCACTGCGCGGTTAGACATTGGCTCTGCTGATGTACTGTACCATAGTCGGTACAGGTATCCAATCAAAATCCTTGGGACTAAATTGCCAGGAGCAAATCACAGACGCTGGGTCGTGAGGTCGATGCGATTCGCTTTGTGCGGCA
>JBGPIK010000277.1:0-9213 GCA_041484845.1 Binatia bacterium
AGGACCCAGCGAAACAACTGGGAGTTCGAGCAGCCCATGGAGCGCGCAGCGACGATAAACTTCTTCTCGACGTTGCCAAAGCCCGCCATCGTGTTCAACGCAATGGGAAAAAAGCTGATCGTGATTCCCATCGCGATCTTGGATGGGGGCCCGAGGCCGAAAAAAAGAACATAGAGGGGAAAAAACAGAATCACCGGAATCGCGTAAATTCCCGAGAACAAGGGGTCGAATACGCGGGTGAGGTATTGCGACCGGCTGAGCCCATAGCCGGTCAAAGTTCCCGTCACCGCGGAAACAGAAAACGCGATCAGAAGCTCGGAAAGGGTCACACTGAGATCGGCGATAAATCGACCCGCTTTGAACTCGCCCATCAGCTCGTGCAAGACCGCAGCGGGCCTCGGCAGCAAGATGCCGCTCACTCCCCATGAAGTGGTAGCCAGGTGCCACAACACGATCAAAGTCGTCAAGAAGCCGAGCTGAACGACGCGGCTGCCGATCCACTCCCTCGATCGCCTGGGGGGCTCGCCCATTATACCTCCGATCCGCGCGCCGATGCGGCAAGCGTCTTACGGATTTCGTCGTGCAGCAGCGCGTAGAGCTCGTTGCGCACCCGTGTGAATTTGTCGGAAGTCATGAACTCGGGTTTGCGCGGATGCGCTTCGTCAACTTCGATAATTTGCTTGATCGTGCCCGGACGCGCTGAGAAAACCGCGATGCGGTCGGCAAGAAAGACCGCCTCGCCCAAGCTGTGGGTGACGAACACGATGGTTTTTCCGGTCTGCGCTAGAAGCACCGAGAGATCTTCGCCAAGAATCATCCGAGTCTGTTCGTCGAGGGCGCCGAACGGCTCGTCCATGAGGAGAATTCCGGTGTCCAGGCTGAGCGCACGCGCCAGCGCCGCGCGCTGCCTCATGCCGCCCGACAGTTGGCCGGGATAGTGGTTGGCAAATTCCGTGAGACCGACAGCTTCAAGCGAAACTCTGGCGCGCTCCTCGCGCTCGGCTTTCGGCACACCTTGAAACAGCATGCCGAGTTTCACGTTGTCGACGACGGTCGTCCACGGAAACAGCGCATTTTCTTGGAAAACGAAAGCAATCTCATGCGGTAATGGCCCGCGCACGGGCGTGTTACCCACCTCGACCGTACCCGTGTTTGGAGCGAGCAACCCGCCGACAATATTGAGCAGCGTGCTCTTGCCACAACCGCTCGGTCCGATCAAGCACAAGAGCTCGCCGCGAAAGATATCCAGGCACGTGTCGAAGAGAGCCCGGACATAGTGCTCGTCGCCCTCCGCGCCAAACTGGTGGGACACATCTCTGATCCGGATCGTGACTTCATTCGTTGTCATTTCAATCACTGCGGCTTTGATTCCCAGCACCTTGCTGCGTAAACAGCTATTCGCAGACCTCTTAGAGTCCGTCATTTCCGCATGCTTTAAGCGGGAATCCAGGCGAGACCGGAGCTGGACCCCGATCAAAACATTCGGGGGTGACGTCTTTGAGATAATTTCTCATGGCTATGTTCTGATACCCCGTTAGCTTGCTGCGGGGTAGTTCAATTTCATCAGACCGTCGACAATGCGTGCTCGTCGATCGTGATCGTCCACGAACACGACAGCATAGGCCGCGGTCAGAAGCGAGCAGCCCGAGGCCCGAGCGAGGAGCCAACCGGAGCGTACGTGTTTGGTACGTGAGGATTGGCGACGACCGAGAACGCGGGGATGCGACGCTTATCACCGCGGACTATTTCTTGGGAAGAAAGGCCTCCGTATAAAGCTTCGTCATGTCGGGCTCTTTGTCGAGTACCTTGAGCTCCACGTACGAGCGGCTGAGCACCGCCAGCGCCTTGGCATCGAACTTCCCGTCATCCGAGAACATCGGCATCAGCTCGTCGTAAACCCGGCCGGAGATCTCAGCGTCGGTTTCCATGATATCCTTGGCAATGTCGACGGTGTTGGCTTTGTTCTTGCGCATGAAGCCAATGGTTTCAAACCAGCCTTTCAAGAACGCACGGATCACGTCCGGGCGGCTTCCGATGGCTTTGTTGGTGGCGAAAATTACGTGAATGTGGAAGTCTCTGACGAGATCGCCGAAGCGGAACAGGATCTTTCCTGCGCCGTTCTTTTCCATCTCGTAGGCTGTCGCCACATCGGTCACCATGCCGTCTATCTGTTTCGTTTTTAGCGCCGCCAACATCGACTTGAACGTTCCTACGGGTGTGACCGCGATCCCGCCGGGACCCCATCCCTGCTGTCTGGACAGCTCGTCGGCCACCCAATAGGTCAGTGAGCCCACTGTGGAGACGCCGACTTTTTTTCCTTTGAGATCGGCCACCGACTTGACCGAGCCGTCCGCCCTCACCGCCAGGGTCAAAAGGAGCGGGCGCCCGGCCATCGCCGCGATCGCCTTGATCGGTGCCCCTTTGACGATGAACGCCATCGCCGGACCGGAGCCGATGCCGATATCGATGCTGTCTGCTGCCATCGCCTGCTGCATCTTGGCGTCACCAGCGAATGCTGAAGACTCGATCTCGAGGCCGTTTTTTTTGAAAATGCCATTTTTCATGCCAACGTCGAGCGGCACGAAAGAGAACGCCTGCGGCACCGACTTGGCGACACGGAGTGTCTCGGCGGACATCGCAGCCGGCGCAAAGAACATCTCGCTCGCGAATACCGAAATTACCACAATCATGCGGGGATATAATAAATTGAGAAGCAATGCCTTGCGCGCCATGAAACCTCCTTAAGAAGCAAAAGTCTCTCTTAGCAGCAGCCTGTCAATCAGAAAAATAATGGGACCAACCCCACCTCTTTCCTCCTGGAAGAGACTGTGTCGAATCAAGAAAATCGCATAGGTGTCATTCTGAGCGTAGCGAAGAATCTAAAGTTTCCGCTACTCACCAGGGCGAGATCCTTCGGCTAACGCCTCAGGATGACATTGCAACACAGTCTTGGAAAAAATCGCGCTAGTTGCCATACAGTTTTTTCACAAAACCTTCCCTTTCGATCTCGTCGATTAAGCTCATATCGATGAAATCGGCCGGATCTTTGTTCGCTGCGTCGATTGACGCTAAGATATTTTTGATTCCCTCCAGTTCCGTGCGCGGCGTCCTCGGTAATCGTTTAGAAAAAAACTCATAAGTCCCCTCGACGGCCTCGGGGTCTGAAATCTGGAGATGCCTTTTGAGGATTTTCAGGCTCCCTTCCTTATTCGTCTTGACGTAGTGCATCGCCTCGATTTGCCCCTTAATGAAGCCCTTTACCGCCGCCCGGTTCTGTTGCAGATAGGAGCGGGTAACGATGTTTGACGTGTTGGTGTAGAAACCGAAATCGCCCATATCGGCCAGAACGTTCATACCGAGCTTGCGCGCCTGAAAGATTTCCGGATAAGACTGCACGGTCGCGTCGACCTTTTTGCCGATCAGCGCCGCCATGCGCGCCGTCGTTCCGCCGGTCTGCAGCATGGTGATATCTTTAGGATCCATTTTCCACGCTTTGACGGCCATCAGCACAGCGGCGTCGTTGGAACCGCCGAAGCGATTGATGCCAATGGTCTTGCCGCGCAGCTGCTGCGGCTCCTTGATCTCGGGGCGCGCGATGAGCAGGATCGGCAACTTGTTTTCCAGGGTCGCGACGATCACTACCGGCGCGCCGCGGACGGCGCCCAGCAGCGCCGAAGAGGCTGCCGTTTGAGTAAGCTGAAGGCTGCCGCCGAGCAATGCCTGAATGTTCGGCGAACCCGCCTGGATCAGAATGATTTCAAGATCGACGCCATACTTTTTGCTGAACCCTAGTTCCTTATTGACCCACAGGGGAAGCTGGTATCCGGCGGTGCCGCCGTAGCTCACCAGAAAGCGGGTTGACTCGGCGGCTGAGCCGACGCGCGCCCCACTTGCGACCGTTGCGGAAAAAACAATGAGGCCAAGGACAACACGATGCCATCTTCTGGTCACGTTCACAGGTTTCACCTCCCGTAAAATCAACTGAACACCCTTCGGCTCGAAACCGGGGAGCCCTGACACCGTTGAGTAGGAGTCGACTTCCCCTTCCGTCTTTCCCGCGCAAGCGGGAATCCAGGTTTTGAGTATTTACCCCTCCGCCCCACACACACTGGATGCCCGCCTGCGCGGGCATGACGGGGCTTTCTGTGCGCCTGAAGCAGAGGAATTTCAACCATAGCCGAGAGAGTCATCGAGGTCGGGCACCCAATTCACCCGCCGCCTGAGCAAAGCGCGGAAATAGCCGCAGCGCATTTTTCTCTTCGATCGCCGATCGAGCGGCGTCGTCGAACCCATCGTATGTTTCCCAATGATGCACTTCCTCCTGCAGCCGCTCGCCGTAAACAAAGGGTAAGTCCGAGCCCCAGAGTACGTGCGCTGGTTCGACCAGTTCTTGCAGACAACGCAGGGCATAGGCCGCGGTGGTGCTGGCCGTTTCGTAATACAACGATTGGAGTTCAGGAATCACGCCGGTCACGCCTTGGGCGCCCCGATGTCCCTCGAGTGTTGCAATCCTCTGGGCGAGAAACGGCACGGCGCCGCCGCCGTGAGCAACGATAAAGCGGATATCGGGGCAGCGCTTTACCGTGCCGGTAAAGACAAGATTGACAATAGCACGCGTGGTGTCAAACACGTACTCGACAACAAAAGGCGGCGCGCGCAAGTGCGTCTGTGCGGGCGCCTCGCAGTGGGTCGGATGAATAAAAACGATTGCTTTGCGCCGGTCGAGCTCGTCGAAAACCGGATCGAACAAAGGGTCGCCCAAGTACCGGTCGCTCACGCTGGAAAAAAGGCCAACACCGTCAAGGTGCAAAATGTCGAGTGCATAGGTTAATTCTTCCAGCGCACCGTCAACGTCCGGCAGAGGAAGGAGAGCGAAGGCGCCAAATCGTGCGGGGTGCTCCAGCAACATTCTCGCTTGGAACTCGTTGCAGATCCGGGCCACTTCACGCAGTCGATGCATATTTTTCAGAATCACGCGCGGCGTCAGTGAAGTGATGGCGGTTCGAATATGCCAATGATCCATGGAACGAAGTTGCGCCTCGGCATCCGGAAGTTTGATTGGCATGGAATCATCCGCATACTGCGGTGGCACCACGTGGTGGTGCACGTCAATGCGCCAATTTCCAGGTCTATTCTGCCTCATACGCTCTCCCGCTCCGTGTCCACCGTGCCCAAATCACATCGATATCTAATGGCACGCCTCGTGAGCGCCAACGCTAATTGATAAGGTGCTGTTCTGTCAACTCAAAGTCATCCTGCTTGACAGGTGGATCATTCACCGGTCTATAGTCCAGCGTGACCAAGAACCATCGCTCTTGATTCCACTAACGGGTATCGAGAGATCTCTTTCCAGATATTCGTCTGGCGGCAGCCAGAGAAACCAGCGACCGCGACCAGAAAGAGCGAATTAATAGATACTTAAATATTAACCTCGGTGTGGCCGGTCGCTAATGCGAAAACTTTCGCGAATGGGAAATGAACCTATGGCGATGTCTTCAACCGTGACGATAGGTGCTCAGCCAGAACGATAGCGAAAGCGCTCCGGTACAGAGTTCAACGAGGCAGAAGCAACAATGCTCCGCCCAAGGTGGATCAGCCTGTGGCTGAAACAGGAATATGTAAATGGAGAAAAACCATGAACAGAAGGACGGTTATATGGCTTCTGACTGCTGTTCTACTGCCAACCGTTTCTTTGGGCGAGGCGCAACAAACGAAAAAAGTCCCGCGGATAGGGTATCTCGCGACCACTGCTCCCGATACACCTAACAACTTGGCATTCCGGCGAGGACTGCGAGACCTCGGTTATATTGAGGGAAAAAACATCCTGGTTGAAGATCGCTACGCTGAGGGAAAAGCGGACCGTATCCCAAGCCTTGTGGCCGAACTGGTGCAATTGAAGGTAGATATCCTTGTCTCCCCAGTTTCAGCAGCGATCCGCGCAGCGAAGGAGTCGACCAAGACGATCCCTATTGTCATGGTGATAGCGGATGATCCAGTGGCGACTATGCTAGTCGATAGTTTGGCCCGTCCCGGAGGAAATGTCACGGGACTCACCAGACTCACTCAGGAACTAAATGGAAAACGACTGGAACTTCTTAAGGAAGTGGTCCCGACAACATCGCGTGTCGGAGTCCTCTTGGTTGCGGGATTTACAGTCTTTAGAGAGTACGAGACTGCGGCGCGCGCGCTGAAGGTACAGCTTCAGTCCCTGGAGGTACGAGCTCCGAACCCTGATTTGGAGGGTGCATTTCGAGATGCGGTCAAGGGGCAAGTAAGAGCGCTCATCGCGCCTAGGGCGCTCGTCGGTTACCGAAAGCAGATTGCCGACCTCGCCATAAAGAACCGGCTGCCTTTAATGTCCGAAGGAAGTGACTTCGTGGACGCCGGTGGTCTCGTATCCTATTCCGCCGACGATACGGAAAACTTTAAACGCGCCGCATACTACGTCGACAGAATTCTTAAAGGCGCCAAGCCCTCCGACTTGCCGGTGGAGCAGCCGACGAAGTTTGAATTCGTTATCAATCTGAAAACGGCGAAGCAGATGGGCCTGACGATTCCGCCGAGCGTGCTGGCGCGGGCGGACAGAGTGATCAAGTGAAAGTAGATACCCACGGGCTTACGCCCGTGGCACTTCAAATACGAAACCCAGATCAAAACCCCCCACCCTTCGGAGGCTTTCACCCCCGGGTTAACACCCGGGTCCTCAGCCGGGGATTTGATAGGTACGAGCAACAGCAAGAAATTTTAGATTGCCGTCTGCGGGGCCTCTTTTGGATTTTGGATTGAGGAGACAAGATCTGTGTTCTCTCACTTCTGGATTTCGCTGTGCTGCGTCCCGACTAACAACCTCCTGTCGGTCGTCGTACAGACTGGGAACGGTACGGCTTAGCGAGCCAAAGCATCGACAACCGCTTGGGGATTTGCGGCCGCTACTTTTAGTAACGCTTGGGCGGGGCCTTCCGGGCGCCGACGGCCTTGCTCCCAGTTTTGTAGCGTTGCCACGCTGACGCCGATCATTGCGGCGAAGTCGCCTTGCGATAGACCGAGTTTGTTTCGAATGGCTCGAACATCCACCGGCTTCAAGTTGAATACACGAGAAGCTTCCATTTCCCTGCGCCGGATTTTTCCCGCTTGTTTCACGCTGGCGACGAGTTTTGCGAAGTTTGTCTTGTTCATTTTAGATTCTCCTTGACGAGTTTTCTCAAAGTTTTCAATTGCTCCGACGTTAGATCCTCTTGTCGGCTTTTGGCGTAAATGAAAAGCATGTAAATGACTTCGCCTCCGCGTTTTCCTTTTCCCGACAAGCTCCAGCGGAATTTTCGGAGTCCGCCGCTACCGGGAATAATATCTCCGGCATCGGGACGAAGCATCAATGCCAGCTGCAAGGATCTGTACTCGTCGTCCGAAAGGAGACTCAACAACGCGCGGGTGAAGACCGCAGTCTCAACGAAGCGCATGATGAACTATACGCCATTGGCGCATACTATGGAAGTCCGTTTGGATGATTTAATAAGGTTGACTTTTTTGGAGCGTCTCTGTCATCGTGGATGAAAACTACTGTGCTCGATAACAATAATGTTCCTTTTCCCTTTGGGCGATGACTAGGATGAAGGCGAGATTAGTGACAGGCCTCACCCTCGGCCTCTTCCGGTTTGCGGGCGAGGGAGGCAGACGGAGAACGAGCATGCCGGCGGAACAACCAATGAATAAAAAGTTTTTTCTGTTCGCAGTTACAACTCTAATACTGGCCGCTGTTCATCCCGCCCAGGCGCAGCAGCCGAAGAAAGTCCCTCGGTTAGGGTATCTATCGTCGCGCGATGCAGCTAGTGAGTCCAACCGTGCCCAGGCAATTCGGCAGGCTCTGCGCGAGCTTGGCTACATAGAAGGACACAACATCGCCTTAGAGCACCGCTCTACGGAGGGGCAGCACGATCGGGCCCCTGAGCTTGCGGCCGCGTTGGTGCGTCTCAAGGTTGACATCATCGTGATAGCAGCAGGGTTGGGAACGATCCAGGCGGCCAAGAATGCGACCAAGACGATTCCTATTGTTATGGCGGGCGAAGGGGTCGATCCTGTTAAGGCAGGCCTGGTCGAAAGCCTTGCCCGTCCTGGCGGCAACGTCACCGGCCTTACATCCCTTCAGGGAGAACTAGGCGGGAAGCGGCTGGAGCTGCTCAAAGAAGCCGTTCCCAAACTTGCCCGTGTCGCGGTTCTCTACGAATCGGCCAGTGCAAGCGCTGTACTCGAGCTGAAAGAGATTCTCCCTGTCTCGGCGCGCGCGCTGGGGTTGACTCTTCAGCCTTGGGAGGTACGTAGTGCGGACGATTTCGATAGGGTTTTTGCTGCGATGGGCAAGCAACGCCCGGATGGACTCTACGTGCCCGTGGGCCCGCTAATGCTTGATAACGGAAAACGGATCGCGAGCTTTGCCTTAAAGAGCCGGTTACCGTCGACGTATGTCTACAGGGAAGATGTAGATGCCGGTGGGCTCATGTGCTATGGGGCGGACATCGCGGAAAGCTACCGGCGCGTCGCATACTATGTGGACAGAATCCTGAAGGGAGCCAAGCCCGCCGATCTTCCCGTGGAGCAGCCCACGAAGTTTGAACTGGTGATCAATCTGAAGACGGCGAAGCAGATCGGCCTGACGATTCCGCAGTCGATGCTGTACCGGGCGGACAAGGTGATCAAGTGAAGACGGCACTAACCCATCGGAAGAGCAAAACAAGTCGGGACGAAAAAAACGACTTGACCAGCCGGGGGCGTCCGAGGTAAACGAACAAATGAAGAATCATGAAAAAAATCAGGAACGTCACTCTTAGCGCTTTAGTCATTTCGTTTGTGCTACTCGCGTCGACCAACGCCGCCCAGGAGCCGTCGGCGGCGGAGAAGGTCGAGCAGGCGACGAAGAATTTGAAAGAGGCGAAGGACAAGTTCGAAAAGGCCGAGGAGGAGTTCAACAAAGCGGCGGAGGAAGTTTTGGGAGCGAACGGCTTGAAGCCGGACGCCATCCGGCCGTACGACAAGGCCATCAAGGATGCCGAGCGGGACAAAAACATAGCGGAGGGAAAACTAATACAAGCGTACCAAAAGGCAGTCATGCTGAACTTCAACCCGGCCATCGATGCCGCGACGAAAAAAGACGCCGTGGACGACTACGACGCTTTCCGGTCGGTGTTCCACGCGAAGGAGCGAGCGGTGGAGACGGCCGAG
>JBGPIK010000278.1:0-9130 GCA_041484845.1 Binatia bacterium
CCGTGAATGGGAGGGCAACCCGCCAATGAACATGGAGAAGGGCCGGCCCTACGCTTTCCGAGAAGAGATCCCGGCGTTCGAACCGGTGGAATTGGCAGCGTACGCGAAAAATATCACCTGGGTCAGCTCTCAGGATCCATACGCGGGCCTATTGGTGTCGATGCATCGAACCGGGCTGTGGCACGGTCGCTACAATGTCCTTACCGAGCCGGCAATGAAACCGCGGGAAAGAAGCGGTCCCGTTCAAGCGGTAAAGAAAGAGCTGGAAGAAAAGCAAGCGAAAACGAGAAAAGCCTTGGCACGCGACCACAGCGGCTTTGAACAAGAGCTGTGGCGCAATTTCGCCGCGCTGCAAATTTTTGACCTGCTGTCGCTGTATTTTTGTTGTGACGGCTTCGCCACGGAAAATTCTTTCAAGGAGTACAAGATCACACCGGTCGGTGTTGATTACGGCAGCGAGGAAAAGGTTGATTTGCGCATCATGCCGAATGGGACGGGCGCGGTGAGAATGGCGCCTTATCCTTTCGACGTTAGCCCGCTGCGCGTAGCTGTTCGCGCGCGAGTCGTTTCACCGATCAAAGGGAAAACCGAAAAGGCTTGCGTCGAAGCCTATCACAAAGCGTCACGTCAACTTTTGCAGTTCGAAATATCAAAGTGAACCGTTGGGGCTACGGCCTTACTCGTCGTAGATCTCCACTCGGATCGCCTGTCCACGGCCCGATTCGGGACACGCGCTGGCCGCCACGAGGCAATCCATTTCCGCCCTGAAATCGACATGCGCTTCATCCTTGGGGCGTATCAGGGTGTCGTACATAACACCCGTGTCCGGATCGATACGCATGCACTGAAAAATGTTGAACGGGCTGGGAACATCGTCCGGTAAAATGTTCCACGGTTTCACGGCCTCGCTGAGATTCTCCCAGCAGCCATGACCCGGAATATCTTCCGGCGCCTTCGGATTGATGTCCACGCCTTCGGCGAACACTCGCTTTGACATTCCTTTGGCGACCATCTCGAAACGCTTGCGGCTGCACATGCCTTTCTGCAGATCATGCCGCCCTTCGGTGAAAGTATCTTCGATGATCGTCAGCAGCAGGTTGTTTCGTTTCGAGTACAATATATCGCCCGTGCTGATAAAGATCTTCACCTGATTCGTCTTCGTTCTGGCCTGATCGAACCGCTCTGTTAAATCGTGAAGGTTAAAGGCCACGAAATCGACGATGCTCTTGCCCGCGATTCGCAGCCTTTGCCCTTTCTTCACTTCAAACGCCGCGCCGGAATTTTTCGGCACGACCTGACTCTTCAAAACCGCCACGTCATTTCCTTTCAACACACGCCTGCCAAGCACGGTGATTCTTTCATCCAGCGGCTGAAAATGTCAATGGAGGACCACGAAGCGGCATCCGATTCGCCGTAAGCATCAACTACCTCGGCACCGCGATAAGAATCTTACTCCAGATGTCACCCCCGAATGTATTTATCGGGGGTCCAGTTCCGGTCTCCCCTGGATTCCCGCTTAAAGCATGCGGGAATGACGGACTTCGGAGAGGAGATTATTTTTACACGGCGAGTGCTAGGAATTAGACCCACAGAGATTAAACAGACCTTTCGTTAGCGACTCCGAGCCTTTCCGAGTCGCCCCTATCGTTGCCGCGGATTGAAGTCATTCAGCACGACGTCAATGAGAGACAATTTCCCCTCCGCGTTGTAGCGCAACGCCTGCTCGATCGCCGCTTGAATCTCCTGGGGCTGCGTCACGCGCACGCCGTAGCCGCCGTGGGCCTTAGCGTACATTTGATAGTCGGGTCTTGGGGAGATCGGCCCGCCGTAGTGCACGCCTGTCTTCTTCGCTGCGCCATCGGGAAAATATCCAAGCAGGCTGAGCTCCATGGAGAAGTAGCGCCCGTTGTTAAAGACAACAATGTTGATCGGCAGTTGGTATTCTTCCGCGACGCCGAGACAAGATGGCACAGGGTTGTAATTCAAAGCCCCATCGCCGATGAGCACAAAGACCGAACGCTGCCGCATCGCCAACTTAACCCCCAGGGCATAACCGAGTCCCACACCCAACCCGCCGGTGGCGCGCGCAAAATAGGACATCGGTTCGCTCCGCGGAATCGCGTCGTGGATCAGCCCTCGATAGACGGTGGTCTCTTCCGTGATGATTGCGTCGCCAGGGATTGACCGGCCCAGTGCATGGCAAAGCCAGCGTGGGTCGATGGGAACGTCGCTCGCGTGCTGCTCCGCGTCTTCCTTAGACTTGGCGTGTTCGCGTTCATGTTGCCCGCGACTGCGCGTCAGGCGCTCTTCAACCAGCACCCGGTCAGCGTCGCTCCGGCGCAAACCTCTGGCGCGTTCGACCAATTTCTCCAGCGTGAACGCCGGTGGCGCGGCTAACGCAAGATCCACGTTGTAGCCCCAAAACGGCAACCGCGAGTTAGGGAATTCCTCGGCAATCGAAATGACTTTGCTATTTCCCTTTGGACCTTTGCTGGCGGGATACCACGGGGTCACGGCCTCAACCATCAACACCAGATCGGATGACTCGACAAACTTGCGATCGTAGCGGAGGTGAAGCGGATGCGTTCGAGGGAAGTTCACAAAAGCCGGGCGACGAGACTCCATGACCGGAATGGAAAACAGCTCGCAGAGCTGCACTAAATTTTCCACCGCCCGCGCATTACTGCCCAGGTGTTCGGTTACAACAATGGGGTTCTTTGCTGCCGCGATCATGCTCAGGGCTTTTTCTATGGCTCCGTCATCCACCACCATGGGGCGCGCGACTTCGTTCGCTCTAGTGACTTCGGGTAGTTCCACTTCTTCCATCATGCACTCGAAGGGTACGCCGATGAGAACCGGTCCCGCCGGCGGCTCCATAGCGATGTGAATCGCCCGTTCCAGGGTGGGAACGAGCACGGCGGACGAGCTGATGCGATCGCTCCACTTTACACACTGCCGCAGAAGGCCTGGCGAGCCATTGAGGTCCGTGAGGTCATGGAGCCACTGGCCGCCGGGGTCCGCCACTTGTGTATTTTCTCCATAGGCCGCCACTTCGCCGGAACAGATCACCATCGGCGTTCGTTCATGGAAAGCCGCGCGTATGACCATGGCGGCGTTGAGCGGACCGGCCGTGGCATGAAGCAACACCACTTGTGGTTTGCCGGTCGCCTTGGTGTAACCGGCCGCCATGGCGACGGCAAGCGCTTCATGGCGGCAGTTGATAAATCCAGGCTTGGTTATTCCTTGCGCCGCCTGCTGGGCCAATGCCTCCCAGATCGGCGGCCACTCCGACCCGGGTGAAGAAAAAATGTAGTCGATGCCAAGCCGTTGAATGGTTTTGAGCATCGCATGTCCGCCCTGCATGGGTTTCTCCTATCGGTACTGCTAGCTCCAGAGGTCAGCAAATTCGGAAGCTGAATTTCCAATCCTCGATTTTCGATCTTCTATCCTCGAAATCTCGCGCCTTGTTTCTAAGATCTTTCTCAACGAACTACCCCCGCAGCAAGCTGCGGTGTATCGAAAGAACTTTATAATAACTTGCCCCCTGGCGATAGGGGTCGGAAACGGCTCTGGCCGTCCCCGCCCTGCGAACCGTGCATGCGGTTCTCCCGCACACGGCTCTCCAGTCGGTGCTTTCCTCATCGGGATCGGCTCGCCAGCTTCCAAGCTGTATCCATGGTGAACAGTCCCTGGACCGCGAAGAATTGATTGGGCCAGCGCTGATGATCTTCTCGACAAAGTCCCATGCCCGGTCGCTTCTCCTGCTTTCGCAAGATCGCCCGCAACCGTCCATATGGCTAACGGTCATCGGATGGGCATGCTTGAAATAGTTAAACCAGCCGCGCAGCATCGGATTCAATTCGGCGATGATTTTCGCCAAACTGTCCCCGCGCGTGCGCTTGGTCCTCATCCGGATGCGATCGCGCATGGACTTGCCACTTTTACACCTCACCCACCGTCGCCCCACTGCGAAGTGATAGCCCAGGAATTCAAAGCCCTGCCTCTGCTGCCGACAGTCTCCCACGTGGGTCTTCTCGGCATTGAGACTCAGGCCGTTGTCCTCCACCCAGGCTTTCACCTCCGCGCAACGGATTGAGCGCTCGGTACCGCTGACCCTGACGTCTAACGGGCCGACACACCTTAGCCGCTTGTTCTTTAAGCGGGGTTTGCACATGGACTGCAGCTAGTGCCGTCAGATGCCGTTCAGTGGCCGCCCGACTCACTTCAGCCCGCCGATAAAAGTCGGCCACGCTTCTGCGCAAGATACGCCATTGCTTGGGACTGCGGGGGTTATTCTCCGCACAACGAAAGCTTTTAAACTCCCTGGGCTCGTTAATCGTGGCTTCAACCCGCAATATGCTGCCCTTGTCGTAGAACTTAAGCGAGTTCTTGTTCACCCAGTGCTTGACCCGCACCCCCTCGCTGCCGCGACGCCGGTCGGTCATCACTTCATCGCTGACCCCTACCCGCCCCGGACGGCCCCAAAACCGAAGCACCTGTTCGGCTCCAAAACTCATCACGGCGTGATGCACCAGCGAGGGATAAATCCGCTTAAGCGCCTCACGATCACGAAACATGACGTCGGTAGCGTATTCGGTCTCGGCCGCCGTCCAGTAGTACTCCTGCTCGATGGGAGCGTTGATCTCGGCATACAGAGGATGGCATTGTCTCACCAACGGACCCAAAAGCTTACGCCAGTCGCTTTGGTGTTGCCGATCCATCAGCGCTTGGGCACGCGTGACATCGCTAATCCACGGATAACAGTTCTGCTCTCGCTGGTAGCTCATCCGGGCTCGGTCCATCTGACGCCCCAGCCATTCCCTACCGTTCAGACACACTTGAATCAGAAACGGGAACCAGGTCTGAAGTCGCAGATGCAAAAAACCAAGCTCCTCGTGCAGCCAATAAAAATACAGGTGAATGCATTTACCCCACTGAAGCTTAAGTTCCAGCTTGCGGGTCACTCGATTGCCCCGCAAAAACCAGGTGTGGCACGGCTCGACGCAACTCAAGACCGCTATCAGCCCCTTGGCAACCTTGTCGCGTTGTTGGATCTGACGGGCCACTTCCTCTTTGCGCGTGCGGCTCGAAGACAGATAGATCATCGGACGTTGATGCTGCCTAGCCAACTTCTCTGCCGCTTGACGCACGCGGCTGGTCAGATCGGTGGCGAACTTCTTAAAATCCTTCCACAACACCCCTTTCTGCCAAAGGTACTCTTCCATGACCGGCTGGTAATACAGGCTGCGCAGTGTCCCCTGCAGCCGAAGCCGATCCCAACCGTGCAAGACTCCAATCACATCGGATTCATGCCGCTGCACGAATGCACCGGCTACCTCATTCTTTGCTGTCGAGTGCGTTGTATTCATGCCCACCCTTTACACCAACTAACCGATTCTGTCATTTTGGTTGCGGCTCTGCCGCGCGGGGACCTTTCCGGTTCGTGTTGAAATTGCCGATTCCTTGTGCAAACCTGACATTCCCTATGACCGCACAGGCCGTCAATCTTCTTCGCGATCTGCCTTCGATCGATCGCCTTCTCAACCATGAGCGCTGCGGGATTCTTTTACTTCGTTATAATCGGGATTACGTTGCCGAAAAGTGCCGCGCCGTTCTCGAAGATACCCGCGCCGCGGTGAGGCAGGGCAAAAGCCAGGCCGACATGCTGAGCGAAGGCGCGATCTTAGACCAGGTGGAGCAGCGCATTTATAGTGACAGCCAGCCTGGCCATATTCGGGTGATTAACGCCACCGGCACGATTCTCCACACCAATCTTGGCCGGGCGCTGTTACCGCAGGCCGCCATCGAAGCGATGGCGGAAGTCGCCGCCCATCCTATAAACCTCGAGTACGACTTGGCTGCGGGCAAACGGGGAAAACGCGAAGAGGTGCTCGAAAAACTGCTGGTCGAATTGACCGGCGCGGAAGCGGCCACGGTGGTGAACAATAATGCCGCCGCCGTCCTCTTGGGATTAAATTCTTTAGCCGAAGGCAAAGAAGTCATCGTGTCGCGCGGTGAGCTGATCGAAATCGGCGGCTCCTTCCGCATCCCCGAGATCATGGCCAAGAGCGGAGCGGTGCTGAAGGAAGTCGGCAGCACGAACCGA
Organism: Binatia bacterium; assembly: GCA_041484845.1. GTDB lineage: Bacteria > Desulfobacterota > Binatia > UBA9968 > UBA9968 > JBGPIK01. The sequence goes on from JBGPIK010000278.1 coordinate 6,107, forward strand.
ACTCATCTGGCGGATTACGAAAAAGCCATCAGCGAAAACACCGCGTTGCTCCTAAAAGTCCATACCAGTAACTATAAAGTGATCGGGTTTACCGCTGAAGTCGAGCTCGATCAACTGGTTGCCCTCGGAAGGCAGCGCCAGCTTCCGGTGATGGAAGATCTCGGCAGCGGCGCATTCATCGATCTCAGCGTTTACGGTCTGCCGAAAGAGCCGCTTGTGGCCGAGAGAATCAAGCTCGGCGCCGATCTCGTGACGTTTAGCGGCGACAAGATCCTCGGCGGTCCCCAGGCAGGCTTGATCGTCGGCAAGAAAGATTTAATCGCCCGAATGAGCAAAAATCATCTGCAACGCGCGCTGCGCTGCAGCAAGCTGACGCTGGCGGCGTTAGAAGCCACGCTGCGACTCTACCGTCAATCGCCCGCTATCACCGAAGCTATTCCAACCCTGAAGGCCTTTACGCGCTCCATCGACGACATTCGAAAAATGGGCGAACAAGTGCTGCCAAGACTACAATCGGCCTTAGGCAAGGAGTTTCACGTTACGATGGAAGATTCGACGTGCCAAATCGGCAGCGGCGCCCTGCCAACCGAAGAACTGCCGACCGTGGTCTTGGCCATCGTGCATGTGACCCAGAGCGCAACGCGCATCGGGCAACAATTCCGCGCCGCGCAGCCGCCGATCATCGGCCGGATCCGCGACGACCGATTTCTCCTCGATCTTAGAACTACCTTCAATCCTGAAGACGTGGTCCCAAATTTTACAGACAAGACAATCGATGGTAACGTTTCGATTCCATAGTTCGAAATCCGAAATCTAAAATCCGCAATTAAGCCATGCCTTATATCATCGGCACCGCCGGCCACATCGACCACGGCAAAACCAGCTTGATCAAAGCCCTGACCGGACAAGATACGGATCGCCTGAAGGAAGAAAAAGAGCGCGGTATCTCCATTGACCTGGGTTTTGCTCACCTGGATCTTCCGGATGGAACGTCGGCGGGCGTCGTCGACGTGCCCGGCCACGAGCGTTTTATCAAAAATATGCTGGCCGGCGCCCACGGCATGGATCTCGTGCTCTTTACCGTGGCCGCGGACGACGGCGTAATGCCGCAGACCGAGGAGCATTTTGATATTGTCCATCTGCTCGGCGTCAAGATGGCCCTTTTCGTCATCACCAAGTCCGATTTGGTGCCGCCCGCGAAAATTCACGATGTCGAGGAAGAAATCAAAATTCTTACCGTCGGCACTGCCTTGGAAGACGCTCCGATCGTCGCCGTCTCAACGGTGACCGGCGCCGGCATCCCCGAGCTACAGGCGCTCATTTCTCGAACCTTGAAAAGCGGCGCAAAGGCGGCGCCGGCGGGTTATTTCCGTTTGCCCGTGGACCGCGTTTTCGTTCTCCAAGGGCATGGTGTCGTCGTCACCGGAACCGCGTTAGGCGGAACCATCCGCACCGGCGAGCACGTGCGCTGTTTACCGGGTGACCAGATGTTTCGCGTGCGCAGTCTGCAAGTGCACGGCCACGCAGTGGACACTGCAGGATGGGGACAGCGCGTGGCGGTCAATCTAAGCGGCGTTGATCGCGCCGCGCTTACTCGCGGCGACGTCATTTGCGCCGAGAAACTCACTTTCACCTCGGAGCGATTCGACGCGCGCTTGGAAGTGCGGCCGGGCGCCGCCAAAGGGATCAAGAATCATCAACGGGTCCGCATTCACATCGGCGCGGCCGAGCGCCTGGGGAAAATCATCTTGCTCGGAACAAAGAATAAACTCGATCCGAAGGAACGCGCTTTTTGTCAAATTACAACGACAGAGCCGCTGCTCGTTCTGCGCGGGGACCATTTCATCGTCAGAGATGAAACGGCAAGCCGCACGCTGGGCGGCGGCGTGATTATTCATCCCTGGGCCAGGCCGCACAAAAAGCGGGAGGCCGATTTGCCGGATCGGTTGGAGCGGCTCTGCACCGGCGACACGGCGCAGCTGACCGAAAGTTTTTTAAATGAAAGTGAGGCCTGCGCGCTGCCGATCGCGCCCGTCTATCAATTTCTGAATATTCAAGAAGATGAGGCGCTGGCGCGTATCGGTCAGCTGAAAGAATTGCACGCATTCAACGCCGAGGGAGAAACGGTCTACACAACCGAATTCAAATGGCAGCGGCTCAAGGATAGCCTTCTTCGGGCGCTCAAAGATTTTCATGCGAGCCATACGTTGGTTCCAGGAATGGATATGGAAGAACTACGCGGCAAGCTGCCCTTCCAGCTTTCGCCCAAACTTTTTCGCGTCATGGTGGATACCCTCATCACTGAAAAGAGTATTGCCAAGGAAGACAACCTGCTGCGACTGGCGCAACACCGCGTGCAACTCGGAGGTCAAGAAAAATCCCTGATGGAGCGCATCAAGCAAATTCTCAACGCGCAACCGATGTCGCCGCCCGAGTTGAAAGAGATGGAGAAACAACTTGGGGTGAATCGTGCCAAATTATCCGAGGTGATCCGCCTGATGGAACGGGAAAGATCAATCGTTCGGGTCGCAACGGAACTTTATTTTCCTTCTTCATCTGTGGAAAAAGTTAAAACCTTACTCTGTAAGTCGCTTGCGGAAAAGGGCGAAATCAGCGCTGCCACGTTTCGCGACCTTCTCGGCTCGAGCCGCAAATATACCATCGCTCTCTTGGAATATTTCGACCGCGAAGGGGTAACGCTCAGGATCGGGGATATCCGACGACTGAAAGCGCCGCTATCGGCGGAAAAGTCGCGAACCGCGCATTGAAATAGGTCTTTGTAGGATCTACAGTAAGTCAATCTATGATGATGCTGGGAAAGAAGAAAGCCGTTCGCCTTACGCAAGAGGTCAAGGCCGCGGGTTGAGCCGCCAAGCTCGGCCCCGCCGATCTCGCGCAAGTTTTGCGCGGCTTACCGAAGTTTAATAACCCCGATATGCTCGTAGGGACTGAAACCGGCGACGACGCGGGGGTGTTTCGTCTGCGCCCCGACCTCGCCATTGTCAATACCGTCGATTTCTTCAC
>JBGPIK010000279.1:0-9121 GCA_041484845.1 Binatia bacterium
AGCCCGGCGAGCGCCGTGATCGCAGCGATATCCAGCATCGTCCGGCCGGTTTCATGTACGCTTTGAAGTATGCTTTTGAGTGTCGGGCGCGTTTCCTTACGCAGCGCGCCGACCACGAAGACGCCGATGACCGCCGCCATTCCCGACTTTCCAGCATCCCAATCTTCGATCATTAGCGCATAGATCAGGATGGCGAGAGGGATCAAGAAAATCCAGCCGCGCCGCATCACCTCGCGAAATTTTGGAATTTCGTCGGCCGGCAGCCCGGCGAGACCGTGCTTGGCCGCTTCTAGATCGACCTGAACGAACAGCGCGAGGTAGTACAGGCAAGCCGGGATCGCAGCGGCGAGCGCCACTTGGCCATAGGTGATGTTTAAAAACTCGGCAATCAAAAAAGCCGCCGCGCCCATCACCGGTGGCATGATCTGGCCGCCCGTCGAAGCGACGGCCTCGATGGCCGCCGCCATGTGGGCAGCATAGCCGGTGCGCTTCATCATAGGAATGCTGATGGCGCCGTTCACCGCTACATTGGCGACGGCGCTTCCCGAGACCATGCCGAAGAGGGCCGAGGAGACTATGGAAACTTTTGCCGACCCCCCTCGGTATCGGCCCATGGCGACCAGCGCAAGATCGATAAGAAACTTGTCGCCGCTCACGGCATAGAGGGCTTGGCCGAAGAAAATGAAGGCGACGAGAACGCTTGCGGCGACATCAAGCGGAACGCCGAAGATGCCACCCGAGTCGAGGTAGAGGTAAGTTGCGATCCGCGCCCATGACGAGCCCTTGGTGTACAGGAGCCCGGGAAAAAGATAGCCGAACTTAGCATAGAGAATACAAGCCAGCGCGACCCACGCCAACGTACCGCCGGCTACTCGCCGAGTGGCTTCGAGCACTAGTAGAACTGCCAGTGCGCCAAGAATCGTGCGTTCAGGCGTGAGCACGCCGAGGCGATAGGCAATCGTCGGATAAAAAATGGCCACATAAAGACCAACAATGAGTCCGGCCGCGGCAAAGAACCAGTCGTGCCACGGCACGTGGTCTCCGGGCTCCTTCGCGTTGGCTTTGACGGCGAGGAAAATGCTGGCCAATGCCAACGCTAGGAAAAGGCCGAGGTACTGCTGATTGAAGAAAGCCCATGGCAGGTTGTGCTGAACCCCCAAAGCCCACAATGAGCCCAGAATGGTGAGACTGGCAAAAAAACTCCGTGCAAGAATGCCGGTTGGCCCGGTCAGCGATCTGAACTTTGTCGAAGATGAAGCGTCGTCGCTCACGCGGATTTCCTGTTGCGAAATCGATGTTGATTTACGGGTTCAACGCCAGCAATTTCTTTTGCGTCACATCCATCTTGGCAGACCAGATCTTTTGCTCCTTGTAAAACTGCACCGCCGCCGGATGGTAGGGCATAGTGACCTCCGGGTCCACGGCGCGTTCTTTGGTCCATTCCACAAAGCTGGGATGGAGCGCGGGCAATTTTGCGATGTTGTCCCAGATCGCTTTCAGCGTAGCGTGAACCATGGCATCGGGAAGGCCCTTATGGCCGATAAAATAGATGTCGTAGGTGTAGGCACAGATGTCTTCCAAAATACCGGCAGATGAACCGGCTTTGACTGTCGAAAGATAATAGCCGGGCACCGCCTTTTTTATACGCGCCTCGCCCTGTGGCGAGCAGTCCAGCGAAATAAATCGAATTCCGACTGTTGCGTCGGCTTCCTTCAACTTGGCAGAGCCGATGGCGTGTGTCGTGACATCGGCACGCCCTTGGACCAGAGCATCGACACCTTCGTTGATTGCCGGTACCGGTACGACCTTGACGTCGTTCCAAGTCAAGCCGCCGTTTGAGATGGAGCCAAAAACGTTGTACCAGCCGGCGAGCTGAGCCGGATACTCACCGGTCACGCGCTTGCCTTTAACGTCACGCAGCGTTTTGATCGGCGAGTCTTTTCTAACAATCAGGCTGCTTCTCAGCGGCGAACCGCGCATGATTAGTCGAGAATTGGGCACATAAGGAAACGGGTTTCTTCCGCCGATCTGTAGCTTGGGGCCTTGATAAACCATGCCCATATCGACGGCGTTCACTACGCCCAGATCGAGCTCGCCGCTCTCGAGAAGCGGCACGAACGTGCTGGTTCCCGCATACGGTTGAACCTGCGCCTGGATCGGCGTCGCCTCGCTGATAACCTTGGCTAATCCGCTGGCCACGGAATAGAAGAGCGTACCCGGCGGGTTGGAGCCGATGGTTACGGACTTAGGCAACGTTTGGGCTGACGCTGCGTTTACGACAAGTAACGTTACGCATAGAAAAACAGCCGTTGCAAAACGGCATACAATGCTGGAACTCTGCATGAGTGTTCTCCTTATCATTATTAGACAGGTTTCGCTCCCAAATGTTTTGCAAGAAAATCTCCTATGGCCGGGCGGTAGCGAAAGGGCATGTTGTTGCAGACATGATTGCCGCCTTCGAGTAACAGCCACTCCTTGGGACCCGAGGCCTCGTCGTAGATCCGCTTGGCCTGCTCCACGGGCACGAAATCTCTGGTGCCGTGGACTGCCAGCAGCGGGCAACGGATTTTAGGCGCCAAGCCCTTGAGCGTGCAGTGGCTGTGCAGCTCGACCAGCTTCTGCTTGTCATAGACCTTCCAGATATGCGCCACGCGCGCGAACTCGAAAGGATCTTCGAGACGATTGAGCACGCGGGTTCGGTCATACATCCCGCCAGCGAAGGCGCAGGCCTTGATGCGCGGATCGCAGGCAGCAGAGCGCGGCGCAAGATAGCCACCCATGCTCGGTCCGAAGACGCCGACCCGGCTCGCATCGACGGCGGGGATTTTTGCGATGTAATCGATCACGGCCGAAGTCGCGCGCTCGAATTCAACGATCATCCCCCCTTGAAACCAGCTTTCGCCCTGCCCCGGCCCATCGAAGGTGAACGTCGCCATGCCGCGGCGCAAAAAGCCGTCCTCCATCGTTCGGGCTTCCTCCTTGGTCGACTCCAGGCCCGAGATAATGACGACCACCGGCGGCTTTTTGATTTCCGCCGGCACGCGGAGATAAGAGGCCATGCGAAAGTTTTCAAAAGGCACTTCGTGGCGCTGTGCCGGCGGATTCAAATTGGGCGCCGCCTTGGCGTAGCATTCTACTCGCTTTTTAGCCGCGGGGATAAATTGGTCAAGATCATGAGGAGAATTGTTGCAACCGAAGTGATAAGCCATCGACGCCATCAGATAGGCCTCGGTCGCGCTTTCGCGGTTGCCCGCGGCCTCGGCCTGAAGCGCGAACTCTTCGTGCCCGGCCGCCGTGACGCACCACTCGCGACACCAGTCGTCCCAAGTGCGGATGCGCGGGCCCGTCGTCATCAGGTCATTGTAATCGATCCCCTGAACGATCATGCGCGGCGCCCAGGTTTCCAATACATGGGCGACGGTCGGGTCGGGATGCTTCGCCAGCATGTGACTGCCTCCTTGTTTGATTTGTGTGGTCCTAACGCACCACCGTCAACTCCCACGGATAATTGTCAACGCACTCCGGCTCGCCGTCGGTGATAATAAACGTGTGGCCGAAGAAAATTCCGAACATGCCGTCGGCGGTGACGGCGTTGGGCTCGATCACCAGCACCATGCCGGGCTGCAGCACCTGCTCGTACTCCTCAGCTTGTATATGGTCGTTGAAGACGTGTGGCTCAGAACTGACGAAATCGATGCCATGAACATGGATCGGCCGCGATTGAACGCCGTGCTCGCGGTAAAAGTGACCAGCTTCGACGAGTTCGTTTAAGTGATGGCCCGGGCGCGCGACGGCCACCATCCTCTCAAAGCCAGGCAGCACGATGTCGTCGAAGAAGCGGCGCACGTCTTTCGGCGGATCGCCAATGCACACCGGCGATCCGATCTGCGCGCTGTAGCCCCGATAGCCGGCCGCCATCTCCATGATAACGATATCCCCGTCTTTAAGAACGCGGCCGGAAGGGCGCGGATTGCCGAAGATCAAGGCGGGATTTTTCATCGGCGTAGAGCCGATGATCACGAAGTCGACGTCTCCGCCGCCCTCTAAAATTGCGCCGGCTGCGGCAGCTTTGAGCTGATATTCCGTCACACCGGGACGGCAACGAGACACCAGTGCTTTCATCGCGGCTTCACAGAGTTTTCCCGCTTTACGGATGCACTGAAGCTCTTCGTCGCTTTTTTTGTAGACCAGCTGATGCATGAAGCCTGACTCGAAACTGAAGTTCGCATTGGGGAGCGATTCTCTCAGCGCGTTGTACTGGTTGACCGGAAGATAATCATGGAAACGGGGATCGATCTCCAACAGGCCGATCCGTGCGCTCTCCAAACCCAACTCTTTGATCCGCTCCACCATCACTTCGGCGAAGCGGCCGCCGCGGGACTGGCGCACGTCTTTGATGGCGCTTTCTCTGCGCGTCGCCTCGATGTGCGTGCCGCCCATCGAATAGACGAGCGTCGGCTCGCCTTCGAGCGGGAAGACGACGTAGTTGGCGATCGCGTGCCACTCCCAATGGCCGGAGAGCCAGAGCATGCCGCCGCCGAAGCTCCAGTGGTTCGGCCCGCCGGCAACGATCACGCAGTCCAGTCCGCGCTCGCGCATCTTGGCCCTTAGCGCGTGGTAGCGCCGCGCGTACTCTTTTTCCGAAAAGTGCTCGTAGACGGCGTCACAGTAGTAGGGCGAATCCACCATGTTGTTGAAGACTCGCCAGTCGTCGAGGCGATTACGGATCTGGGAGAAAGAGTATTGTGGTATCACTTGTTTCCTCCGGCGAAATAAAAAGAGTTCAACTGCTTCCGTTCGCCTCGTCGAGCGATATGGAGTATTGGAGTGCTTGAGCATTGGGTTTTAAAATTCATCACTCCATTACTCCATCACTCCCGTACTCCAATCTTCTAATCCGCGCAGCCTTTGATCTTGGTCGGTCCGCCCGCCGCTTTTAGCGCCTCTGCGCCGAGCTTGACATCGACGACCTGATCGTAGGTAGGCTTTTTATCCGGCTGAATGTCGCCGTTCTCGATACCATTTTGGATCGACCATTCGGTGCGGTCCCGGGAAAAGCCGGTGTTGACGCTCCAGACGCAATTCTTGATCAGATAGTCGTAAGAAAAACTCACCGCTTCCTGCGGCTTCTTGGTCGCCTCAACCATGATCGGAATCACCTTTTCCTTTTGATTGAAGATGAGGCGATTGGTTTCGATAAGAGCGGTCGCCACGTCCCGCACCATGGCGCGGTCCTTGCCGAGAAGGCTCTCCGCGGCTCCGTAGGCGTTGAAAAAATATTTCGGCATCAACTTCGCCAGATCCACCAGCACGTGTAGCCCCGGTTTTTCCTTCTGCGCCAGATAAACATCTTCAGGATGGAGCGCGACGCCGTTGACCTGTCCGGCGATGAGCCCCGGAAGTCTTCCCGCAGTCGCGGAGGAGATGAACTGGGCGTCGTCGACGGTAAGGCCCGCGGTCTTGAGCACTTCGCGGCCCATCACCCAGTTGAGGCCGCCCACGCCGCCGCCGGTGGCGCTGAGCCGCTTTCCCTTCAAGTCCGCCGCCGTTTTGACGTCTTCGCTCACCATATAGGCTTGCGGCAGACGGGGCGCCATGCCCCAAAACTGCTTGGCCTTCAGCCCCTGCGCGATCGCCGTCGTATTGATTGTGGCCAGGGCCTGACCCTGGGTCACGGCGGCCAGGTTCGCCGCGGATGCGCCGCCTTCGAACTCGACGATCTCGGCATCGATGCAATACTTCGAGAAAATTCCGAGGGCGCGCGCCACATAGATCGGTGTGTGCACCACGTTGGGCGGGGAAACCGACACGCCGAATTTAAGTTTGCGCATCTCTTTGCAAGGGGCCTTGGTTTGAGCCGCAGCCGGATCGATGTCGGGAAACACCGCCAACGATGCGAGCACTATCAGCAGCGCCACGCGCGCCGTGAAACTGGAACTTCGACGTCTCTCTTCGCAAGTCATATTCCACCTCCTTGATTTCACTATTCTTGTTCCGGCTGATGCATCCAGGGCGCGACACGCTTCTCGATGAAACGCAGCAGACCCGTCAGGGTAATACCCAAAAGGCCTAACGTTGCGATGGGCACAAACATCGCGTCGGTGCGATAGGTGCTAGCGTAGCGCGAAATCAGATACCCGATACCGGTAATCGCGGTATAGAGATCCGCGAGCACCATGCCGATCAGTCCGCGGCCGATCGCCAGCCGTAAGCCCGTCACAATGAACGGCACCGCCGCCGGCAAGATAATGTGAATCCAAAGTTGTCTCTCGTTGCAGCGGAAAGCTCGGCCCACCTCTGTCAAATGGCTATCGACGTTTTTAACGCCCTGCTGTGTATTGATTACGATGGGGAAGAAAGTAAAAAGAAAAACCACGGCGATCTTGGCGGTAATCTCGAAGCCAAACCAAAGGACCAGGACCGGTACCAGCGCCACGGATGGAATCGAATAAAGCCCGGTAATGTAAGTATCGAGGGCGACATCGATGACCCAGAAGCGCGCCATGATGAGTCCCAGGGCGATACCAAAGACCATCGCCAGACCGAGACCGGCAAATAACACGATGAGGCTCTGGGAAAGATATTTCCACAATTCACCGCTGGCGATCATTTTGACAGCCGCAGTACCGACGGCGGTAGGATAGGTAAACAGCACGGGATTGGTATGCCTGCCCAAATATTCCCAGGCGCTCAGCACGACCGCGAGGGAGATGACGCGAATAGCCATCTGAGTGGCGGTCCAATGACGCTGGACCGCCCGCGCCCGCTCACGGGCTGCCTGCTGCTCCGCGGCAAGCTCTTGGTGCGCGGTAAGGGCAGGCCCGGCGGCTGACCGATCTTCAGTTCTGCTGATGCTCATCACATTACTACGTTGGGACGCAGTTCCTCCCAGATATGATTTCGTATCTCCGTGTAGCGTGCTTGGGCCCGCACCGCCGCCGGGTCGCGCGGGCGGGAAAAATCGACCGGTAAAACCTCTTTGATCCGGCCGGGCCGAGCGGCCATGACGGCCACTCGATCGCCTAAAATAATGGCCTCGTCGATGGAGTGAGTAATAAAGATCATTGTTTTGCGTTCGCGATCGTGGAGATGAAGCAACTCTTCCTGAAGGACCTCGCGCGTCTGGGCATCCACCGAGGCGAACGGCTCGTCCATCAGAAGAATTTCAGGATCGATCGCCAGGGCGCGCGCTAACCCGACGCGCTGCTGCATGCCGCCGCTCAGTTGATAGGGGTAATGGTTTTCAAATCCGCCAAGCCCGACCAAGCGGATGTAGTGATCAAGGCGCTCGGCGATCAACTGGCGTGGCGCGCCAGCGATCTTGAGACCGAAGGCGACGTTGCCGATAACGGTTTTCCAGGGCAACAACCCAAAATGTTGGAACACGATGGCGACGCCTTCGCGCGGCGAGCGGATGGGTTCACCATCGATCAACACTTGGCCGGAACTTGGGGTCAACAGTCCGCCGATGCAGCGAAGTAGAGTGGTTTTACCGCAACCCGAGGGGCCAACGATCGTGAGGACTTCATTGCTTCTTATACTCAGTTCGACGTTGCGGAAGGCGACGACCGCTCCTTCCAGGAAGAGTTTGCTGGCATGGTCAATTACGATCTTGGCGCCGTTAGCCATGAAAATGGTATGTCGGTTCGGAAAGCCGTTAGTGAAATCCAACGCGGCGGAAGCTACCAAGGCAGCTACGACCTGTCAAGACAGACTCCAGACCGTTGAAATGCGCACATCTGCTTCGCGGGGCTCAACCGCCTCGCTCCAACGACTATCTAACCCGCGCATAATTCACGTGTAGACACGATCGAAGGGCGAGCCTTCCAGAACGAGGCAATGGGCCTCTGCCTTTTTGCATAGCGCATGGAGCAGGGAGCAAGGAGCCTTTCAGAAGCATTCGCTGATTTACGCTTAGCGCTTCGCCCTTTGCTCTTTGCATTTCGGCTCCCCCCTCGATCGACGCAGTGTCATAATTTTTCCTCTGACCGTAAATAATGCGGGCGAAGTACTCCTTCGCGCGGCAGCTTCTCTCGCCTCGCTTCGGGGAGCTTTTTGACCGGTCTGAAAGACAGACTTTTTCAGCCTTAAACTCGGCTGTCTATCGGTTCCAAAGGCGCTTGGTTGCGATCCGCGCGCCTTCAGCCATGGCCTCAAATTTCGCCCAAGCGATCTGGGGATCGCCCACGCGTGGCCCGAGGCCGCAGTCCGTGCCGCCTATGACATTTTCCCGCCCAAGGATTTTCGCGTAGCGCATGATTCGCTCCGCGACTACTTCCGGATGCTCGACGATATCCGTGGCATGACCGACGACGCCGGGGACGAGAACTTTGCCTGCAGGAAATTTGACATCTTCCCAGACCCGCCACTCGTGCTCGTGGCGCGGATTGGAAGCCTCGATGGAATAAGTGTTCGCCTTGACCTTCAGTATGATGTCGACGATGTCTCGCAGCGGGATATCGTACTTGTGGGGACCGTGATAGCTGCCCCAACACGTGTGAAAACGAACCCTATCCGGCGGAATATCTCTTAGGCCGTGATTGAGCGCGTCGACACGCAATTCGGCGTATTTTCGGTACTCGGCCACGCCCATGTGCGACATAAATTGCCAGCCGTCCGGTAGATCGGGATCGTCGATCTGCAATAAGAAACCGGCATCAACAATGGCTTTGTATTCCTCGCCCATCGCGTCCGCGATGGCAATCAGATAGGCTTCGTCGTTGGGATAGTAATCATTTTTCATCCAGTGCTCGATGGTTCCGGGAGCAATGGCGGGGAGAAATGCCTCTTCGTATTTCTGCCCCTCTAGGCCGGCTTTGAAATCCTCTATCTCCGCTTTGAGTGAGGCGTGGCCGACGTAGTGGAGCGGTCCGTTGCAGAACACTCTCTTTACATTTTCGCCACGAATGCCGCCCATCCGTTTGCGAAAATAGTCGCCGAACTCCACCATGTCGCGCGCGAAGATTGAGGATACGTGATCGCTCGGCTTTGCTTCTCGCTCGATAAAACCGCTTAGACGCTCGCGCGCGTAGCGAGAAAAATTGGATTTTCCCACTTCGCCGTCGTTGATGATATCGAGACCGCAGCCGAGCTGTTTCTTGACCACTTCAGCCACCGCTTG
>JBGPIK010000280.1:0-9100 GCA_041484845.1 Binatia bacterium
AAAGTCTCATCCCGCCCAGCCAAGGACCGCTATGTTCGGCGCCTGGAGCTTTGCGCCCCAGTTCGGCAAGTTGACCGTCGTCGTGGACGATGATATCGACATTCGCGATCCCAACTTGGTGAACTGGGCCCTGTCGTTTCGGGTCCAACCGGAAAAGGATGCGTTCATTATGCCCGGCACGGCTGCGGTACAGCTAGACCCCTCCCAGGCGCGCGAGGATGTTTTGCAACAAGATCCGACACGCCGGGTCTCTTCAAAGATCGGCATCGACGCGACGCGCAAGCATGCTTATCCCGCCGTCGCCGTGCCGCCTCAGGAACACATCGAGCGCGTGCGCAAGGATTGGCAGATTTACGGTTTTGGAAATAGGTGAAGTGAATGAAATGTTGTACTGACGTTGGCGGAACTTTTACAGACTGCCTGGTGCTCGATGACGATGGCCAGGTTCATGCTTTCAAATCTCCCACGACGCCGGCGGATCCGACGCTTGGCATGACCAACGTGCTGCAGAAGGCGGCGCGCTTTTTCCACATGGACTTGCCAGAGTTCATGTCGAATGTGCACCTGCTGATCGCCCACGGCACAACGCTATCGACTAATGCCCTGCTCACTGGTCGCATCGCAAAAGTCGGCTTATTAGCCACCAATGGTTTTCGCGATACCATCGAGATGCGGCGCGGCTTCAAGAATATACGCACGTCGCGTTTCAATGTCTTCGTTCCTCCCTACAAGCCCTTGGTACCGCGCACGCTGCGCCTCCCCGTGGAAGAAAGAATGCTTCATACGGGAGAGGTCCTCACGCCGCTGAAAGAAGAAGACGTTTACGCCGCGCTTCGAACGTTCAAAGCAGAAAAGGTCGAAGCGGTAGCCATTTGTTTTCTGCACAGCTACATCAATGGGGCCCATGAAAAGCGCGCGCTGGAGATTTGCCGGCAGGAGATGCCGGGCGTTTATATCACCGCGTCGCACGAGGTTCTTCCGGTCTATCGCGAATACGAACGCTTCAGCACTACCGTGGTCAGCGCCGCCGTTGGCCCGATTACCGCGCATTACTTGAGTGCGCTACAGCAAAAATTGCGCGAGATCGGCTTCAAGGGAACCCTGTATATGGTCTCGGGCGGCGGCCTGGTGCAATCGGTCGATGAGTCGGCGCGCCGCGCCGCTTCGCTGATCAATTCCGGCCCGGCGGCAGCGCCGGCGGGAGCGATCCGCCTCGGCCAGGTAGTGGGCTACAACAACCTTTTTTCCGTCGACATGGGCGGCACAAGTTACGACGTTTGTTTGATTAGCAATGGCGAAATCCCGACAACGGATTACAACTGGGTGGGCGACGAGCGCGTGGCGATGAAAATGGTCGACGTGCCCAGCGTCGGCGCCGGCGGCGGCAGCATCGCCTGGATCGATACCCTGGGACTTATGCGCGTCGGGCCGCAAAGCGCGGGCGCTGATCCCGGACCTGCCTGTTACGCAAGGGGTGGGACCCAACCCGCCGTCACCGACGCCGATCTCGTTTTAGGGTACGTGCCGGCGGATTATTTTCTCGGCGGCGAGATCGCGCTCAACCGAGAACTGGCCGAGAGAGCGATCCGCACGGTGTCCGAGCCACTAGGCATCGATCTTCCGACCGCCGCAATGACCATATTCACCACGGTCAATTCTCTGATGGCGGACAAAATGACCGAAATCTCCACCAAGCGTGGTCACGACGTGCGCGATTTCGCTCTGGTTGTGGGCGGCGGCGCGGGCCCGGTTCACGGCGCCTACGTGGCCGACCTGTTGGGGATCCCCACCGTTATTATTCCACGCTATGCCGCCACTTATAGCGCGTTCGGTATGCTCAACATGGAGGTGGGAAGAAACTTCGCGCGCTCGCTGCTTGCGCGTAAAAGCCTTCTGGATTTAGACCGCGTGAACCAACTCTTTGCGGAGATGCAATTGGAAGCACAGCAGGTATTAGCGGAGATCGGCATCGCGCCGGAAAATACCGTGCTGCGCCGCTCCATCGACATGCGCTACGTGGGGCAATTCCACGAGGTCGAGATCACCGATATCCCAACAGGAAAACTCGGCATTCGGGAAATCGAGCAAATCACCGAGTCGTTTCATCGCCGCCACAAGGAGCTCTTCACCTTCGACATGGCCAAGCGCGAGGTCGAGTTCTTGAACATTTTGCTCAAAGCTACGGTCCGTCATGAGCCGCTCAAATTGGCTGAGATCGCAGCGGCAAGCACGCCCGTGGAGAACGTGCTCAAGCGGCGCCGTTCGATCCTCTGGAGCTTGTCCAAAGGTTACGAAGAAACGGCCGTGTACGACGGCGACCGTCTGGGCGCAGGACACAGCATCGCCGGGCCGGCGATTATTGAAGAGGCCGCAACCACGGTGGTCGTTCCGCCCAATTACGTTTGCGCGGTCGACAAAATCAAGAATTATATTCTCACCCGGAGGTAGAATGGCAACGTTCCGCGTCGATCCAATGACTCTTTCCACGGTGTGGCACTCGTTTCAGAGTATCTGCAAGGAGATGCGCCACGTCATCGATCGCACCTCGCAAAATTATTTAATCGCCCAGCTGCACGATGTCTCCGTCGGCGTTTGGGACGGCACAGGTAGGACGGTGTCTGTCCCCATCGGCCTTTCGGTCCAATACTTGGGCGGCAAACTTTCCGTCGAATACGTGATCAACAAGTTTAAAGGCAATTTGAATCCCGGCGACGTGATCCTGGTTAACGATCCCTATAACGGTTATTGCTGCCATCTTCCCGATTGGGGTTTTTACCGTCCGATCTTTTACCATGGCGAATTGCTCTTCTTTACTTTTTGCCGGGCGCACCAGATGGACACCGGCGGCGCTTATCCCGGCGGGTATTTTCCCAATGCCTACGATATTCATGCCGAGGGAATGCGTATTCCCGGTATCAAGGTGATGGAAGGAGACGTAGAGCGCGAAGACGTGATGGAGCTGATCTTGAACAACGTGCGCTGGCCGCAAGGCACGCGCATCGACAACTACGCGCAGATCGCCGCCACACGTCTGTGCGAGCAGCGCATCGTCGCTCTGCTCGACAAGTACGGTAAGGACACGGTGCTCGCGTGCGTTGAAGAAATGATGGCCCGCACGGAAAAAGCGGTGCGTGTGGCAATCGAGAAAATTCCCGATGGGACGTATTATGGCGAGTCGGCGACGGATGATGACGGCACGGAGCTCGATGTGCCGGTGTGGGCGCGCTGTGACGTTACCATCAAAGGCGACACGCTCAAGGTTGATTTCTCCAAGAGCGACAAGCAGCGCAAAGGATTCGTCAACTGCGTTTTTAACTCCACCTTCAGTAACGCCCTTTCCGCCCTCTTCATGTTCCTCGATCCCGCGCTAGGCGAATACCATAATGAAGGGAGCATGCGGCCGATCACGATTTACGCGCCGCCGGGCTCGGTTTTGAACGCCCAATATCCGGCGACCGTCGGCGCTTCGCCCGTGAGCATGGGCCATCAAATCATCGAGTCGGTCGTCAGCGCCATGTCGAAAGCCGTGCCTGAACGCGCCATCGCCTGCTGGGGAAAACGCTACGGCCACTACATCTTCGGCAACGATCCAAGAACCGACGAGAAATACGTCGTCACATCCTTCGACATGGACGGCGGCGCGGGCGCGGTCAGAGGCTATGACGGATATGAAGGGGCTACTTCCATTGGGGCGTTGGGCGAGGTCAACAAAGGCAATGTCGAAGAAGTAGAGATTCGCTTTCCCTGGCGCACACGGCGTTGGGAATTCGCCACCGACACCGCCGGCGCGGGGAACTGGCGCGGCGCCTCCGGCATTCACTGGGAAGTGGAAAACGTCGGCGGCGATGCGGGCATCGCCACCGGCAGCTCCGACGGCGAAATCGTCAGGGCGCCCGGCGCTTTGGGGGGCGAGCCGACGCCGAACTCGCGCTCGTATTTAATTCGCGATGGCAAACAGGAAAAAATCCGCGGCCACCGCCTTTACGAGATCAAGCCGCGCGACATCATTCTGAAAATCAGCGGCGGCGGCGCGGGGGTGGGCTCGCCGGCAGAGCGCGACCCCGAAAAGGTAAGGAAAGACGTCGCGAACGAGTTCATCTCAATCGAAAAAGCGCGCGAAACTTATAAAGTCGCCCTTGACCCGAAGACGTTGGAAGTTGACGCAAAGGAGACGGCGCTTCTGCGCAGCAAAGGAAACACCGCATGAGCGATATTTTCACTTCGACCAGCCTCGCGCTGCTAATTCTGCGTGTGGGGACAGGTGTAATTTTTATTCCGCACGGCTATCCCAAGATGAGCGGGCGCGGCGATCAGGAAAAACACAGCCGTGCGAGCCTTACGCAAAGCATCACTCGCCTGGGACTTCCTTTTCCCTATGCGCTGGCCATCGTCGTCGGCACGATTGAATTTGTCGGCGGCTTCATGCTGATCGTCGGACTGCTGACACCGTGGGCAGCGCTCGCCGAGGCGTTCGTCATGTTGGTGGCGGCGGGGAGAAATTTTTCCCAAAAATCATTTGTCGGCAGTGCCGACTTCCCGTTTTCCCTCCTGGTTGCGATGCTCGCGCTCGCCCTTCTCGGCGGCGGCGCGCTGAGCTTGGACCAGGTTCTCTTCGGAGTCGGATAGCTCGGAGGGCGCAATAAATTACGCCCCTACATCGGTTCACTGCACACGCCAGATATCGGCGCGCTCCGGGGAGGTTGCCTGGGGATTCTCTGGGTCCAATGCCCACCGAATTGGATTGTCCAAAATATATTGTCGTATGCGGTTCAAAGATTCTTCATCGCGGATCACATGTTCATAGTAATTGCGTTGCCAGACAATTTCCAAATCGGTCAATTGCCGAACCCTATGCGTCGATGCTGCTTTCACTGCGCGGATAATTTGACCTAATGTAGGGGCGCGATTCATCGCGCCCTCCCTGCCACCATCGGGCGCAATCAATTGCGCCCCTACGGTAACAATCCCGTGGATATGATTGGGCATAACCACGAACAAATCAGCCGATACGTTGTCAAACCGTTCCGACAAACCGCGCCACATTTCGTTTACGATCCGCCCGGCCTCGCTCAACTGAACAACACCGTCCACGACCTCGCCGAACAAGCAGCGCCGCTGGTGCGTCACGATGGTTACGAAATACCCGCCTGGTTGGGAGTAATCGAATTCTTTCAATCGTATCGAGCGGCGGCTTTTCTCGATCATTCGCGCGTCATTCCATAGAATTGACGCAAATTGCAACATTCGAATCGGCGCGATGAATCGCGCCCCTACTCTTCCACTACTGAGATCTCCGACTTCACGCCCTTTCGCTTTAGGTCTTCGAGATACATCGGATGAATATCCGGCGGCTCCTCGTCAAACGGAATCATTTCATGAAGCTTGGTGCGATAACGGTCTTGGCTGTACTTTGGACTGCGGCCGCGCATGGCAAAGTGACGCAGGGTCGTGTGCCCCGTATTGAAATGGCCGTGGTACATGAGATCTCCCGGTGAATAGATCGAGCCGGGCTTAACCTCAAATCGTTGCCGTTCTTCGCCTTCACGCCAGACCATGGCAAAACCTTCTCCTTGGGTGACACAAACAATCGCGCCGGGGCCGTGACGATGAAATGTGCTGCGGCTTCCCACGGGAAATTCCTGTATGTGACAACCATAGGTCGTGCCGGCGAGTCCGAAGCGCATGATGCGCACGCCCTTGCCCTTCATAGGATACTCGTCGAGAGGAAACTCGTTCACGTCGGGCACTAGATTGGTTTCCCAGGAGCGCACGGTAAGGCGCTTGTTTTCACGAAAAAAATCGCGCTCGGGACGAAACCGATCGCGAAACTCGAAAGGATTACCAAAGACAAAATCCTCGTTGTGAAAAAAATTAATCACATGCGGCGCATTGGTACCGGCGAGGAAACGTACCGGCTCATTGGCGGCGTTGAAATGCTGATAAGAAACATTCAGCGGAATCGCGAATATCGCGCCGGCGCTCCATTCAAATGTCTGCTTGGCCCTTTCGTCAAACCACACCGTCGTCGCGCCGCGGCCTTTATGGATGTAGACCAAAGTTTCGAACAGATGCCGCTGCGGCTTTGTCTGACCGCCCGCGGGAATCTCGCAAATGTAAGCGTCGGTCTCCTGTTGTTCGCCGAGATTCAAATAGGATCCGAAGACACCCATCCGGGCCCACGGCTTGACCGCGACGTCCATGAGATCTTCGACAAAAAAGCCTTTGACGGAGGGAATCCCTTCCTTTTTCTGAAACCCTTCATAGGGCGTCGGCCCCAATTGGATCGGGTCCCGATGCGGCAGTCTCATCGTTAAGCGCTCCTTCCAAATGCATGGCGAACGGAGAAAAGGATCTAAACTGCGACGTGCAACCAGCCGGAGCGTATAGTCCGATGCGATGATGACGTCAAGGCAAGGTGGTAAAACGTTAACTGAAATTCGGATTAATCGCTTAATCGCAATTTCCAGCCGGGCGTCACGTGCGGCGGTAAGGAACTACCCTGCAGCAAGCTGCGGGGAATTGACCCAAAACGATTAAAAGACTGGTCTAGCCTACGCTAAGACCTTATAATTGCCGCCATGGAGCCGTATTAAGCCAATGGGAACCGTCCACAAATATTTAATAGCATTGCAACATGTCGCAGTCGCGATGCTTACTGTCGTCATCACCATCGGCGCTATTCATTTCCCCTATGACGTTGACGCGCCCCTCACTCAGCAGGAGATGGAGGCCGCGCGAAAATACTACACGGACGCCTATCAGAAGCCTGTAACCGAAGCACAAGTAACGTCCGAACACGAGACGGAATATATTCGCGTAGCGGAAACCGCGGCTAAGACCTTCCACATTGAAGAACAGGTGAGTGCATTTGTTAAGCGTTTCAACCTAGACGATCGGCCCGTCTTGGAAATCGGATCAGGCCGAGGCTATTTGCAGGACGTCGCGCGAAATTATACCGGACTCGATATTTCTCCCACCGTAGCCCGCTTCTACCATAGGAAGTTTATCCTTGGTTCGGCCACGT
This sequence comes from Binatia bacterium, assembly GCA_041484845.1. GTDB lineage: Bacteria > Desulfobacterota > Binatia > UBA9968 > UBA9968 > JBGPIK01. The sequence goes on from JBGPIK010000280.1 coordinate 7,025, forward strand.
CAATGCCGTTTCCTGACGACAGTTTTGACGGAGTTTGGTCCATTTGGGTGTTCGAGCATGTGCCTAATCCCGAGCAGGCGTTTCATGAGGCTCGACGTGTCACACGAGACAATGGAGTACTTTTCCTACTCCCGGCGTGGGATTGTAAGCCCTGGGCTGCCGAGGGTTACGAAGTCAGACCCTATTCTGATTTCGATCTGGTTGGAAAAATTATCAAAGCAAGTATTCCGCTACGCTCCTCACCGCCGTTCAGAATAATGACTTTTATACCGAACCGGATTGTCCGCAGTCTCGTCGCTCGATTTGGACCAACCCGATTGCGCTATCGTCGTTTGAGCCCGAATTATGACAAGTATTGGGTCGCGAACAGCGACGCCGTTAACTCGATCGATAGCCATGAAGCCATGTTGTGGTTTCGTAGCCGGGGTGACGAGTGCTTGAACTGCGAGGGCGCATCGGTGTTTATGGCTCCCATACCGCTCATTATTCGCGTTCATAAGCTGCCGAGATAGGATCCCGATCCGCGCGGAAGATGTGAAAAGAGCGTGGGAGGAAAATCGGCGGGATCCAACTTTCAGTCCTGTTCTTTCTCGGCGTGGCGTCCCATCCTGTACTTGATGTCGCAGTTAATGCCCTGAGTTTCATCGAAGGGCCTGCCCTGAGCTTGGTCGAAGGGATGAAGTCCACCTCCGCCTCGGTAAACCCGTATTGCGCCGCCAGCACCCAGTCGATCATCGTCGATGATGCCCGTGCCGTTCGTCTAATATAAATAGACGAGCGCCAGAAAGGGCCCCTACCGACCCACAGAAAAGATTCGCGTCACCTTTTCCTTGCCCCTTGGACTGCTTTAGTCATCCGCACGCCAATCTCAAAGGCACGGTCCAGGTCAAACTCAGCAAAGTCTCGATCGCGCAGCACAGGCCTCAACTCCGGCTCGACTTGCCGGCGCAATGCTTCGAGCCGCCGTTCGCTGACATCCACCGGATTGTTACCAGGGATCGCCAGTTTTAGCCCGACTTGATCGATAAAGTCAGCCTCGTCCGTGCGCAGTCCGCCCTTACGAACCGCATAGTCGATGTCAAAAAAGTCACGGATAGCCGGCTCACGGCGCGAAAGTGCCGCGCGGAACTTTTCCGCCAAGGCTTCGATTTTGTCGATACAGCGCACCGATATCGGCGTAACCATCGGACTATTGGAGAGTGGGTTTTGCAACATCGTTCGAGCCGAGCCGTCGATCACCGGCATCAATAAAGGTTCGCGCAAGCTTACTTCGATCTTGATCGTCTCTTCTTGTTGACCAAGCGTTGAACTATATCCGACCGCCGCTAAGTATTGCGTAGAGGCGTTCGCCCCTCGCAATGGATCAGTTACCCGAAACACCGGCACCGCTCTGGTCAATTTGCCCAAGGCCGTCCTTATCAGCTCAACTCGCCTACTCCGCTCAGGCCGCGGAGTGTCCGCCGCAACCGGTATAGTATAATCCAAGTCCTCGCTCAGGCGGTAAAGCTCCGAGTGGACCTTCGTCAAGCAAGTCCCGCCTTTGAAAACCAGCCCATCGCCGGCTGCCCCGGATAAATAAGCAAGCATTACGGTGCAAAAATAATCTTTCTCGATCAGACGCGGCACAAACCCGCTCTCCGCGGCGGTGAATCGCACAGCTTCGCGAAACAGCGCCACGTCTTCGTGAGCGGTGATGGCTAGCGGTTCAACTTTGCTCATTGATAACCACGCCCCAACGGCGATTTACGGTGCCTCGTTTTGGTTTGGTAGGTATCCAGGGAATCAGGCTGGATGTCTTCGGTAGCGCCTTTTCGAGCTTCTTTAACAACGGGCTCGCCACCCCGTCGCGCTCCAGCAGCGCGCCTATCCGGCGGATCGTCCCGATGTCGCCGTACTTCAACGTGACGGAGATTATTTCCGCCGCCTTCACCCGCTTCGCTTTCAGCTCTTTACGTACCCATTCGTAGGCGCGCGGTAGAGTGTTGAAACGCGACCAGTCATATACCGCATCAAGCAACGTTCGCGCACGCGATGAATAAAGCACTTTCGATCCCTCAGAGGTTTGCACCACTTCCG
>JBGPIK010000281.1:0-9093 GCA_041484845.1 Binatia bacterium
CATCGTCGAACATGAAGAACAATGCTTAAAATCGGCTGATGAATTAAAGAATTGCGTAGATCATGTGCTGAAGGCAGTCAGGTGTCATGCCCAGGTTGTACGGGATGGAATCGAAAGGCGTTGTGAAATTTGTGGTCGAGGGGGATATAATCAGATTATTAATGAAGAAATTACACACACCCGCAATTTTGGTTTAAATCCGACTGGCTCAACTGGATTTAAAGTTTTTACCTGTTCCCACTGTGGTCATGTACAGTTGTTTCACATTCCAAATGCCAACAGAAAGCCTGCAGCGTGGAGCAAATAAACAGGTAACAAAGCATCGTCGGCCCGGCGGATGACCCGAAGAGCGTAGAAGCCATCGTGGGGGGAAATCATTAGTGTCTCTCGAATCATGCCGAGAAAACGAATGTCGGCGGGCATTCACATGAATGTGAAAACGGGCAACCGCTGACTCCGTTACCGAAAGTGCGTATAGTTTGGTTACAATTCAGACCAGAATCTAGTTAAGGAGAGCGGACATGAAGACCATGCCGTTATCGGAGGTGAAGAGGAAGCTCAGTGAGTTGGTAGATGCCGTAGAGCGCCGAGATGAAGTGGTGACAATTACCCGCAACGGAAAGCCTGTTGCGATTATTGTTAGCAAAGATGAATACGAGGGTTGGCAAGAAACTCTGGAGATCATGAGGCACGAGAAGTTTATGAGAGAGATTCGTAGGGGCATACAAACTCTCAAACGCACAAAGAAGCGCTACACGCTGGATGAGCTTTTCACCGACTGAACTCTTTACATGCCCGTTCGCACCCTCAAAATCCCGGCTGAGATTCGTAATCTCATCCGGCGGATGCATCCCCAGCTAAAGCGCAAGGTGCGTGCTGCGCTGGCAGACATCCTTGAGGACCCAGACTGCGGGAAAGCGCTAAAGAGGAGCTTGAAGGCTACCGGAGCCTGCCCATAGGAAGAACTCGAATTATCTATCGGCCCGGTGAAGGCGGCGTCGAAATCGTCGCGATTGGGCCGCGAGTAACCATTTACTTGGACGCATTTCGACAAACCATTCAAGATAAGGAGAAGTCCTGAGAATACCTCCGGGATTTCTGTCACACTTGGTAATAAGCGAAGAAAAGACTCCCGATACATTTTCTAGTTTTTAAACAGTTTGAACGATTTGAACTGGGGTAGGTGATAAGGCGCGAGGCCTAGTTGAACGGCTTAAACAGTTAAGCTGTCTCCGTTCGCCCGATGGCTCTTGGCCGATTACGTTGAAGGCTACTGGTGCGAGTGTTAAAAACGAATTGCACGCTCATGGGCCAAACACTCTTTGATCTTCTGAACGGGAGAAACTTAAAGCTCTATCCCAGCGCTGAACTTCGGCAGCAGGCGTTGAGCACAGTCGCCATTGAAAATCCTCGCGGCTGGCGCATCGCTAAAGAAAAGGCATCAAAGAAGATTGACGCGATTGTCGCGGTTGCAATGGCGTCCGTCGGTGCCGTTCAGCGAGGCAGGGTTGGCGCTAATAATCGGGCGTCAGGCCGGCGCCGTGAAGAGCCGAAGGTAGAGGCGGATTTCGACCCGCGAAACTTAAGGTTTGATGATTGAGAGCCATGCGACATAGGCGATCAAAGCGACAAGAGGCTTTTAACCGTCTCTCGGGGACTCGGATCACAACTTGAACGTCTTAGTCAGTCGCTAAGAAACTTTTCTGCTTTCCCACTTCGAACAAAATCAGTGAAACCCAAATAGCGTTTTGTAAAATACGCCTGTGCATTGATTCCCGCCTTTTCCATGTTTGCGGCGACGGTCGAGCCTTCGGCTTCGTCTCCTCCGCAAACAATGTGCACGTGCATATCGCGGGGTGCCGCCCTAAGTAGTTCTAAAAAGGGGGCATCCGTTGCACGCCAGCCGATTATGAGCAGCTTTGTTATTTGTGGAATATATGACGTGAGTTCGCGCAAGTGATTGGCCGGACAAAGAAAGTCTTGCTTGCTTTCTAAGGGAATTGCTACGGCTGGGACGAGAGGGAAGCCTGCTGATGTAAACGGAGGCAGGCTTTCGATTACCTGGTACTCGTTCGTTAGACTACCCGGCTCTAGTATGAGGTGGGCTAAACTTATCACACGATTGATCTTTTCTTCCTTCTCGTTGGCGGTTGGCAAGTGGCTCGGTTAGGGCTAACTGTGTCACGGTTGGTGCAAAGACTGGGACTTTCGGATGTATTACTATTCCCCAGTTTACAGAACCGTGGACCTTGAAAATTTTATAGCGATCGGAATTAATATAATCATTTATGGTCGCGATTCTGACGTTTCGGGCATCAAGCGTGGAAATCGCATCCTCAAGCATCCTGTCGTAATTGAATGTCACGAAGCAAACGGGTTGTCCCTGCTTCTCTTTATACTGCCGTATCAAATATAACAGCGTGCGGTAGTTAGTGACGCCGTTATGGAGTTGCTTCCAGCGAGACTCGCATTCCCATATCATTCGCTGAAGGTAAAATCGAATCGCAAGAATCTCAGAAGATCCCTCGTCATCTTTCCTGCTTTTGGCTTCCAGTTCTTGCAGCGCCCGCTCAACCGAAACGCCTTTAGTCCTAGTCCGCAAAATATCTATAACTCCAAGGCAAGCCGAAAAACGCTGCATTATTTCCTCGAAATAGTCTCTCTTTTCGAATAGCTCGTCTGCAAGAGGAGGACGATAAGAGAGCTGCTTCTCCGTTAATACTATAGTGTCCTGACTACCTGGGGCGTATGACGGCGCCGAATCGTAAGACGCTCCTGCTCCAAAGATCACCATCAACATAAATTCCTCGCTCTCTACTTTCAGAGACGCTTCATCGGATGCCAATGAAACCGGCTTTGCTCTTGGCATACTTTCCCCTTAAATGGCAAGGGCCGGCGCGAGATTGCCGGTTTTATTAGATGGCGACGTAACGTTCACGGTGAGGGGCGCGCGCCCCTCACCACCATGGGGTTAGGCCGCCTGCACCGCATCAGGCGCGAGCCCGTTTGTGAGTTCCGTGATCTGGAGCTTCTTTGCGGCAACGAAGTGAGTCTTGGATCTGTTCCAATCGGGCCGCGGCTTGATGACGTTCAGTAACAACGCTTCGAGGTCGCGGATACGCCGTGTGCGCGCAGCCGTCTTTGAACCCGTTACCAGGAAAACCGAGAAATGTGTAAACGGCTTCTTGGGGTCGCCCATGTGATCGCGAATTCGGGTCCGAATGCTCTTGGTCGCGAGGCCCACATACATGAGATACTCGTCTCGGTAGAGGGCATACAATCCACAACCCCTCACCTTGGTCCTGATGAGATCCTCCCACTTCGAAAACTCCTCGATTGGGATAGCGTTGCGATATCTACGAATGACCCTTCCGAGCTTCTTACCGTTCTTGACGACATTTGCCATCATGCCTCCGTTCGTTTTCCTCAGGTGGCCTAACGTAATATACAGACCGGCTTTTGTCGATATTAATATCTGCAAAGGCTGCCTGCAGCGGAAATAGTTATCGATCTCACCAATGACAAACAGTCGTCTCGATTTGCTCTTGACGAGAGCGATCCGTCGAAAGGTGCTGCGTTTGTTTGTTCGTGCTGTGGGGAACCATCTTCTTTTGATAACGCGATACGGAACGCTGTTAATTATCTGCAGAAGACATTCAACAAGCTTAAAGAATCAAAGCAAACTTTTTCCTTTTGCGGCTCGGATTCTTCACGAAAAAGCTAGGCCCGCCGAACTGAAGCCCGACGGCCGTGCCGACTTTTGCGCTTACAGGTTAAATTCGCTTTTCAGTGTGGCGTCGATGGCTTGATCGTTTCGCCCACCTTTGATTAACTTAAAGAAGGGGTCAAATCCGCTCTTAACTTATAACCACCAAGACGCAGTATCGGAGTCTTTTCTTTCTGACCAATCTGGAACGGGTTAAACGCTCCATTCTAGCCCCACAGTGAACAGCAAGCCCGAGCACGTTTTGGTACCCAAGCCAGCTTTCATGTCCAGAGGAACTCTCGGATATTTATGAGACGGTGAAGGTTTCGCTGATCCTCATTTCGCCATATCTGTTCTAGGAGGTGGTCAAGATCCTTCGCGTTATGGTATCCCTTCATCGAAGCATTAACGAATTGAAACGCTTTGGGGGACCGGAGGAAACGATGAAGCTAGCAAACGCCGAACATTGCTTATCCGATAAGCTAAGAATTGAATTCCAGAATTCAAAATCATTTGCGCATCTTGGCTGCACGAAGTTACTCGCCGCGTGTCTCCTGGCGGTCTCGTTATTGACTTCCTCTGTTGGCGCCCAGTCCAAACCCCTCCGCGAGCTAAACGTCGCCTATCCTTTCGGCGGCTCGACAAGCTACTTTTGGGTCGCTTACCGATCGGGTTCCTTTGAAAAGCACGGCCTGCGCCTTCAGCCGATTTTCATCCGTGGCGGAGTTCTCGGCGTGCAGGCGTTGCTGGCGAAGAACGTGGTCGTTTTACTGCAAGGCGCCTCGGCAGTGGTCAGCGCCTGGGCACAAGGCGCCAAAGACCTTAAATATATCGGCGCGGTGGGTAACAAGCTCGATTACATTTTAACCGCCAACAAAGCGATACGTTCGCCGGCGGATCTAAAGGGTAAACGAGTCGGGGTCAGCCAAATCGGCTCAAGCTCCGATTTCATCGCTCGCTACGCGCTAAGACAGATCGGACTGAATCCGGAAAAGGACGTGATCATCATCGCCATCGGCGCCGCCGGCGAGCGCTGGACGGCGCTTGCGAGTGGGCAGATCGATGCATCGATCTTTCAACCCCCTTTGACGCAGCTTGCCCGCAAGACTGGGCTGACGGTATTCGTGGATCTGGCGAAGGTTGATTTCGAATACACCATTTCAGGGATAGCGACCACGGCGTCATTCATCCGCGCCGAGCCGGAAACCGTCATGAACTTCATGCGCGGTCTGGCGGACGGCATGGATTTCTATCGCGACGAGCGCAATAAAGAGAAGACCCTTCGCTTTCTCGGCGAGTATTTCAGAACCAACTCGCAGGAAGATCTGGAAGGAACCCGCCGGGCGTACAGCGAGGTCACGCCGGGGTTGCCGCTCATTAGCGCCAAGGCAATCGAGAACGTCATCGTCAACGATAGAAACTTGTCGGGATTGGGCGTCAAAGCCGATGACATCCTGGATCTGTCTTTTTTGCAGAAGCTGCAACAAGAAAGAGACACCAAACGTTGAAAGGGATCGCAATGCGACGCCAGAGGGAGTAGGCTAGGGTCAGGCTTGCATAGATGAATTTGAAGTGTCTCTTAGACACCCATTTCCATCTTGCCATCCGCTCCGAGGATGGCGCATTTTTTATTCTAGTGGAGGCTGATATATTATCTTCCCATGGCAAAGCGAGCACAGGGCGAACGTAAGTCTCAAATCTATCCGCTAGTAACGCCCAAACAACGGCAGACGATCTGGGAGAAAGCCCGCGGCGTTTGGAAGGGACGTAGCCCCATTCGGGAACTTAATAAGATGCGCGGCGAATGGTCCAGAAAACCACTATCCGTTGATTAACTTCATTGGCGTACACGCTCGATACCAACGCAATCCTTTCGTTGCTGAAGATTTGATGCTCACAGGAGTTCAATCGCCTTGAACGATTGAACCTTTGAACTATTTGAACCGCTGTCGACCGGCCAATTGGTGACGAGAGTGACCAGCCCGTTGGGCCGCCCAATTTATGCCGTACGCAGTCGTCGTTCAGCCGGCACGAAACGGATCTCAACACGGCGGTTCAGGGCTGCAGCGATGCGGTTCAGCATCGCCAGGGAATGGCCCTCGTATTCCGCGTCTTCAAGACGACAAATGACTGATGCGGTAGTGCCGACTAGCCGGGCCAGCTGGCGTTGGCTGAGGCCGGCTTCGGTACGCAGCGCGGTTATCTTGCGTGCTACATGATCATTAGCCCGCGCGCTCTCCAGAGCGGCGAGCCGTTCCGGTTTGCCGGCGTAATAGCGGCGATGAAGGATTTCTACGGCATCCGTGGTTTGTCTTTTTTTAGCTTTTGCCATGATCATCACTCCTTATACGTATGCCGTTTGGGGTCAAGTTCGAACTTTCGTTTTCTCCGGATTGCTTCCTCGATGTCGCGCGGCGGCACTTCGCGTTCCTTTACCAGCCCGTGAGCCAAGACGGCGGCAATCCGTCCGTGAAAGAAGTAAAGCATCCGATAGTTCGTGCCTCCAAGTCCGACACGTAGCTCATAGATGCCGTTACGCAAAAAATCAGCCTCCGGCCGGCGAAGCTCGTGCCCCAGATCACGTAGACGCTCAATACGTATCCGGCACTTGTCTTGCGCTTTAGCAGGCAGCCGGTCCAGCCAATCGAGCACCGGCACGGTCTCGGTGTCTTCCCGGTAGAAGACGACTGTTGTTTTCGGCATGACGACTAATGGCCATGTTCGCATTATTGCGAACGATGGTCAAGATCATTCGGGTTATGGTATCCCGTCATCGACGCATTAACGAATTGAAACGCGTTGAACGACTTGGAACTCATAAAAACTCATATTTTGTCAGAGTGAGGTTAGCTTTCGTTGCACGCAACCGAAGCAGCCCGGTGACGGACCGCGGCAATTGAAGTGCCACTGGTTTCGACAGAATTCCGGCGCGTTTGAACTTGTTTCATTCTTGCGATTCTTTTTAGTGCACCGGTTTTCCATTATGGCGAAACGATGAAAAGAGTCCGAGCAACCGCTGTGGCCCGTGCCTTTGCCTACCGTTTTCGTGCGCGCCACGACGAGTTGGATTCCTTCGGACATCTGAACAACGCGGTATGTGTAAAATACATGCAGGAAGCCGCTATTCAAGCGTCGAGCGATGCCGGCTATTCCCTTCAGTGGTACGACGAACACGCCGTTAGCTGGGTAATCCGCCGCTTGGAAGTCCGTTATTATCTTCAGGTGCGTTACGGCGATGACGTCCAGGTGCGCACCTGGTTGTCGGAGTGCGGGCAGTGCACCGCTGTGCGTGAATACGACGTGACACGCGAGACGGATGGGGCGCGCGTCGCCCGCGGCCGGGCGCTGTGGGTCTATATCGACGCGCGGACGCAGCGCCCGTTGCGTCTGCCTGCGGAAATCAAGATTGCGCTTGCGCCGTGCGGTGACAAGGAGGATCTGGGCATCCGCGCTTATAAATCGCGCGCTATCGAGAACGCCCACCGTTATCGCTTGAGGCGCCGTGTGCAGAGTTACGAGCTTGATCCTAAGGGACGAGTGCATCACGCCGTGTTTCTCAACTGGACCGAGCAGGCGTATTCCAATGCCATCCGAATCGCCGGCCACCCGCTCGAACAGTTACGCTTGGGAGATTGGGTGGTTTTCCTGGGCGGTCACGATGTCGAGTATTTCGGCGCGGCTCGTGACAATGATGAAATCGAAATCATGAGTTGGATCTGCGAGGTCGGCAAAGTGCGCGCCGCTTGGACCCATGAGATATATCAAGCGGAGACAATGAGACTGCTGGCGCGCGATTATTCTCTGGGTGTTTTTGTCAATCGACAGGGAAGACCGATCGCTGCTCCGTCGTCAGTCGTCGATGACATCTTGCGTGGTCCCGCGAACAGAGGCTAGAGCGGAAATGCGAGCGACTATTTTTCGCGTAGGTGCGTTGCACAAACAAAGAGGCCAACTTCACGACAATCGCGTGAGCTGGCCTCCCGCTCGTAAAAGCGCGGCACCAGGGTTTCCTTTCTAGCCAATTTGGAACGGGGCAAAGGTGTAAGACCCCATTCTAGCCCCACAGTGATCAGCAAGCCTGAGCACGTTTTGATCCCCATGCCGGCTTTTATGTCCACAGGAACTCTCGGATATTTATGAGACGGTGAAGGTTTCGCTGATCCTCATTTCGCCGTTGCTGTTCTAGGCGCGCATGCTGCTTGAGCGCCTGATAGTACGCTGCGTACTTCTTTTTGTCGGGCGTCACTAGACGGTGGAACTTCGTCCCGGCGATCTTCTCAAAACGCAATGGCGGCTGTGCAATCTTCTTAGTATCCAAGGGAGAGCGTCTGGCCGGCCGTTTCTTTTTCCACCACTGGTAAAGATCGCGGATCTCTTTCCAGGCCCGGCGATGGACGGCGTTGTGGCTCCAATCAATGTGCCTGTCAGGAGATTCTTGCTCCACGAAATCGGCCAGTAATTGGAAGACCGCATGGAGCATAACCTCGTCCTTGTCGTGCCAACCAGGCCTGAGCGTACGGATAGTTATCCGAATGCTCTTACGTTTCTTGTTTTGTGTCATGTTTCTAAATGGACCGCTGCATCGCGGCGCACTTGCCGTGGTTGATTATCTGCCTGTGATCGGGCCGGGAGAGCTTTCGCTGATTGCTAAACCTGAGAGAGGACGCTGATAGCCGTTGGCATTGGGTCCTGACATATTCATCGTTGCAATCGTTGTTACTGCGATCGAATATCTATTTCGTTACGCCTAAAATCCCAAGGCGAATACTAGACTTGATCGTACTTGTTCCATCTTGACGGTACTCAACGTCGTGATCAACGAGCCGATCTTGCCCTTGGAAACGGTTTGAACGTGGTCAAGATTGACCGCGCAGTCTCTGGGCATTCCGTCTGCGTTTGTGAGCAAGACCTCGGACGGGATATCGCGAATGGTTGACGTGATAGGTGCGACCGTTACTTCGCCGAGGAACTCCAGCGTGGAATCTCGCGTCAGAATCAGAACCGGTCGTTTCTTATCGGGGCGCGAGAATACATACCAGCGAACCTCGCCTCTCTTCATCAATCACCCCAAACTTGTTCCGATTCCCAATCGAACTCGCCACGCTTAACCGGCTTGCGCTTGTAGCCTTCGCGATGTCTGGATTCCAACTCCTTTACTCGAACGACTTTAAGGGCAGATCGCAAGGCTTCGCGTGTAAAAGCGGAGCGAGTAGTTCCGAGCTTTTTCGCGGCGCTGTCCACTGCCTTGACTAAGTGTTCGTCTAAGGTCATTTGCACTGTTTTCATCAGGGGCCCCCGATTCGTAGCTATCAGTATAGCTATAGTAGCCTATATCGGCGTATTCGCTCAACCGCTAGCGGAAATCAAAGCGGTCTTTTCCTGACAGC
>JBGPIK010000282.1:0-9073 GCA_041484845.1 Binatia bacterium
GAAGCAGGATCTCAAACAAAAGAGCAACCACGTGACGAGCGTGGATTCTGTAGGACCATGACATGAATGGATTCCCAAGTCAGAGCGAAATTTTTGAGACTGAACTGCGTTAACGCAATCGAAAGCGATTGAAGAATCGGCCGTTTCTCAGCAATCGGCTCCTTGTTGAGCGCTATTTTGGCGGCCACGCGCCGGGCACCCATGAACACTGGCAACGGGTACGTTTTTGTGGCATCAAGCCGCACTTTGTCATTTCCCAACGAAAATATTTCCTGGTACAATTCATCATCTTTTCCTAGCAATACGCCATTTTGGTAACGGCTTGTCCTGTATGCCCTTAGGGCATAGGGTTTGCTTAGAATTCCCCACTGATACTCGGACTGGCATCTGTTGTTAATAAGCTCTGCACGACGTGATGGGAAAGGAGTAAATGTATGAAACGGCCGGATCTTGGACGCAGCTTTTGGGGTGCCACCGCTGTGGCATTGGTCATGTTTGGACTTACGGTTTCGAAAGCCGAGTCCCAAAGCGTCTCTGACAGGGCGCGAATAATTAATCACACACTTCCCGTCCTTCAACATTCTCGAGTCGTGAGCGAAGTATCGAGAAGGCAGGACCTCTATCTCGCCGTAGTTCTTAAGGTCTCCGATCGTACGGCGCTTAACGAACGCATCGAGCAACTTCATGATCCGGCCTCGCCGTTGTATCATCAGTTTCTGACGCCGGCGCGATTTACCGATGAATTCGGACCCAGCCAGGGCGATTATGAGACCGTAGTCAACTTTCTCAAGGATAACGGGCTGCAAGTAACCGCAACCTACCCTAATCGTCTGCTTATCGAAGCACGGGGAAAGGTCGCGCAAGTGGAAGACGCTTTCGCTGTCAAGATTAACAATTACACGCGAGACAACCAAACTTTTTTCGCCAACGACCGCGATCCGGCCTTGCCCCTATCGGTAGCTTCGGTGATCGCTTCGGTCCAAGGGATGGAAAATTACCTTGAGTTGCGCAGGCACACCCGAGTCCACTCGTCTCTGAGAAATCTTTCCCGCACCCCGCCGGGTTATTCGCCACAGCAGATTGCGGCCGCTTATGATTTCAATTCAGCTTACGCCAGCGGCGTCACGGGCCGTGGACAAACGGTAGCGATCGCCACCGCGTATGGCTTCAGTTCGTCGGACGTGTCGAACTTCTGGAGTTATTACGGGATCCGGGCGCCAAAGTACTCGACAGTCGCCGTCGGTGGCATTACCCGATACATAGATATGGAAACGACGCTGGACCTCGAGCGAGCCGGCGCCATGGCCAACGGTGCGAACTTCGTGGTCTACGAAGCAGCGACACCGCTGCTCAGCACATTCGAGAGCGTTTATACTAGGATCGTTTCAGATAATAGGGCTTCTGTCGTTTCTACGAGCTGGGGGCTTTGCGAACAGGAAATGCCGGACGCATTTCTGATCGCCGACAGTAATATTTTCGCGGAAGCGGCGGCGCAAGGCCAAACCTGGTTTGCGGCATCGGGCGATAATGGTTCGAACGACTGCGGCACTTCAACTTTAGCGGCGGATTATCCCTCGTCGGATCCCAATGTCGTCGCGGTGGGCGGGACCAGCTCGAATCTTACAAGCGGCGGAGCCCTATTGTCCGAAACCGCGTGGAGTGATAGCGGCGGTGGCCTGAGTGTCTTCTTCAAACAACCGTCCTACCAGACCGGTCTTGGTGTTTTGAATGCTTACTCGAACGGCATGCGGCAAACAGCGGATGTGGCTTTCGACGCCGATCCGAATACGGGCTATTCGGTTTACTTCAATAGATCATGGTGGGAGATGGGCGGAACGAGTTTCGGTGCTCCGCAATGGGCGGCGATTTTTGCGCTCGTCAATCAGGCGCATGGTACCCGAATAGGTGCGGGGGGACCGAGCCTTTACGGCTTGGCAAATAATAGCCCTGCGCAGACTTATCCCGCGTTTCACGACACTTCGGCCGGCAACAACGGCTACTATCCATCGGCCGGCTTTTGGGACTATCCGACGGGATGGGGCAGCCCGGATGTGTGGAATCTCGTACGCGACTTAAAATAGAACAGAATGGCCGGGGAATCTGAAGTTCCGGCGCGGCAAACGTTTAAACTATGAGGCACGATCTGATGCCGTCCGAGATTTTGTGCCGCCGTGCTTCTGATCGAGAAGGCGCTCCTTTTAACCACACTACTGCGGATCATTTTGTTTCAACAGCGGAAATCTCCAACTGCTAACCGTCATTCATATCTGAGCGCTTCGATGGGGTCTAAGTTTGCCGCCTTCCGCGCGGGATAAAAGCCGAAAAATACACCGACAGAGCCGGAGACGAAGAACGCAATGGCAATAATGTCCGGCCGAATCAGTGCCGGTAATTGCACTAGCGATTTCAGTAGAACCGAACTTCCCAATCCAACGAGGATTCCAATAAGGCCGCCGCTGGCGGCCATAACCACTGCCTCAACTATGAATTGAAGCATGATGTCCCGGCTGCGCGCGCCCACAGCCATGCGAATCCCGATTTCTCGCGTGCGCTCGGTGACCGAAACCAACATTATATTCATAATGCCGATTCCGCCGACCAAAAGAGAGACCGAAGCGATGCTGCCCAAGAGAACGGCCATGGTCGTCGCGCTGTTCGATGCCGCCTCAGTGATGTCGGACAGATTCCTGACACTGAAATCATCATCCCGGCCCGGTTGCACGCGGTGACGCTGGCGCAAGAGCGTAGTGATTTGGTCCTGAACCTGCTGGGTTTGATCCGCGCTTGCGGCAGAAACAACGATCTGCTGGACATAGGTAATCCCCAGAATCCTCTTTTGCATCGTCGTAGAGGGAATCATAATGGTGTCGTCCTGATCGGTGCCGAATCCGGTTTGGCCCTTTGCTCCCAAGACCCCGATAATACGAAAAGGGATCTTTTTGATTCGGATGATCGCATCCATTGGACTCTCCTCTCCAAAGAGGTTCTGGGCTACGGTCTTGCCGATAAGAGCTACTTTGGCCGTGCTCTCGACATCGACATCGCTGATAAACCGCCCTTCGCTCACTGTCCAATTGCGGATCTGCTGGAACTCCGGCGCCACCCCTTGTACAGAGGTGGACCAATTTTGATCTCCCGCAATCACCTGCTGGCCGCTGCGCAGGACCGGTGAAGCCGCGGACACAATCGGGATCTCTCTCATAATAGCCTTAGCGTCACTGTCAACAAGCGTCTGCACGCCGCCCGAACCTGTCCTGGCGCCGCCGAGCGTCAGCGTCCCCGGAAGAACCACTAGCACGTTGGTGCCGAGACTCGCGATTTGATCCTGGACTCTTTGCTTCGCTCCTTCGCCGATGGCGACCATGGTGATAACGGCGCCAACTCCGATGATAATTCCCAACATCGTGAGAAAAGAGCGAAGTTTGTTTCTTGCCAAAGCCCGTAGCGCGATGCGAAACGCCATCATCAACATATTCTAGTTCCTTGTAATTCTCGTTACTGAATTTTTAAGAGATTGATTAGCACCCTGTTGACGGGCTGCGCAAAAGATCTCAACGGCAACGGCGCAAGCTTGATCATCGAAGATGGATGATGGCAAACAGTCGATTCTGAAATTGCCGACCTCTGACTTCTGACCTCTGGAGCGTGCCCGGCTATGGATTTCACCCAACGCTATGATTTTCCTTCAGCAGCACGCTGGCGCTTGCGGGTATCCGAAATGATCAATCCGTCACGGAAAACAATTTGCCTCTCGGCGTATCCGGCGATGTCCGGCTCATGCGTCACCAGCACCACCGTAATCCCCTCTTTCCTGTTGAGATTCTGAAACAGTTCCATTATTTCGACACTTGTCTTGGTATCGAGATTGCCGGTGGGCTCATCCGCCAATATCAACGCCGGCCGATTGACCAACGCGCGCGCGACTGCGACCCTTTGCTGCTGTCCGCCGGAGAGCTGATTGGGCAGATGATGCGACCGTTCCGCCAATCCCACCAATTTAAGCACCTCTAAAGCCCGCTGACGTCTTTCCTTCACCTGAAATCCGTTGTACATCATCGGCAGCTCGACGTTTTCAACGGCGGATGTGCGGTGGAGAAGATTGAAACCTTGAAAGACAAATCCGATCTTGCGATTTCGTATATAGGCCCACTCATCCGACGAAAGAGCGCTGACATCCTGGCCTTCAAGAAAATATTCGCCGCTAGTTGGTCGATCCAAGCAACCCAAGATATTCATAAAGGTCGATTTGCCCGAGCCCGAAGAACCCGTCACGGCGATAAACTCGCGGCGCTCGATCGTCAGGTTGATGCCGCACAAAGCCTCGACTTCGATGTCTCCCATCTTGTAAACCTTGTGCAGATCACGGATACGAATGAGCTCAGTCTCATGCTGCTCAGGAAGTTGCGACGGGCCGAGGGAATCAGAAAATTCTTGAATTGCTGGACTATCAGAAGCCAAAGAAACCCCTCCTCCCCGCTGTCCTGCTCGATGAAGCTTGAGTGCCTATTGCCACTATGACCTGGTCGCCCTCTTTTAACTCCCCCCCGACAACTTCGGTGAACGAACCGTCGCTAATACCGAGACGCACCCGAACCGGTATCGCTTGCTGATCGCGCAAGACATAAACGGTTCCTTGTCTGTTTCCGCCTCCCTCTCGCCCTCTCGAACCCTGGCCCGCGCTGGAACTCCCGGCTCTCCGCGCCGTACCACCCCCCGCGCCTTGGCCCGGCGCGCTTACCTGGGCCGGCTGCTGCCCATCGGCCGGGGGTTTGAAGCGAAGCGCCGCGTTAGGAGTTTTGAGAATATCGGTTTTTTGACTGACTACGAACTCTACGTTGGCCGTCATACCCGGCTTGAGCAACAGCTCCTTGTTGTTTACGCCGACCACCGCATCATAGGTAACGACATTCTGCACCATGATCGCCGCATTGCGGACCTGCAACACCTTGCCGTTAAAACGGCGACTCGGATAAGCGTCAACGGTGAAGGTCACGTCCTGGCCCACCCAGACATTACCGACATCACCCTCGCTCACGTTGGTGTCCACCTGCATTTTGCTTAAATCATTAGCGATTAAAAACAAAGTCGGCGCCTGTAGTGATGCTGCAACCGTCTGGCCCACGTCAATGTTTCGGGAGACCACGATGCCATCGACGGGGGATCGAATTACGGCGTTGTTGAGATCGACGCTGGACTGGGTTACCGCCGCCTGAGCTTGCTCGACTTGGGCTTTGTTGACTTCGAGTTGAGCGAGCGCCGCATCGTAGGCGGTTTGCGACGCGTCCAGATCGCTCTGCGCGATGAGACCGCGTTTTTTGAGCTCTTTATTCCGCTCGAATGTGCGCCGCGCGTCTTCATCGGCAACTTTTTGCTTTGCCACACTGGCCTGCGCCGAGAGGAGATTAGCTTTTGCCTGGTCTACAGATGCCTTGAATTTATCCTGGTTGAGCCTGGCTACCACCTGACCCGCCTTCACCTGGGTGTTGAAATCCGCATAGAGCTTGTCGATGGTTCCCGAAACCTGGCTGCCCACCTGGACTGTGACCACGGCCGAAAGACTCCCTGTCGCCGTGGCGATCTGCGTCACATTGCCCTTTTGCGCCCCCGCCGTAATGTAAGGCACCTCTTTGGGGTTGCTGCTCCAGCGCCAAAATCCGACGCCTGCAAGGCCGACGAGAAAAACGCCTATAACCCAGCCGATGATTTTTTTACGCTTCAATTTTTTTCCTCGCACAAAAGATGAAAGACTTTAACGGCAAAATCGTTGGAATCCCTCTTGCTCAAGCGACGGTAAGTCAAACCGGTAGTTATCTCTGCATTGGGTTCTTGATCTTCAAGAACTTGCTCAACCGTCATGCGAAATCGCGAAACCTGCGGCGCGCCTGCCATTTCAGCTTCCAACTGTTGGACGCTACCTTTCAAATAATAGTTCACACCCTTGTCACTAATCATCACAGTTATTTTTCCGCTGCTCCGCAGATTGTTCGCCGTCGAACTCTCTTTCCAGAGAGCCAGGTCAAGGGTGGAAGTATCCTTCGCCCTGACTTCGTAATAGGAGAGCAAAGCGGGGTGCGGCCAACCGCCCTCGTCCAGAGTAAAAATAGGAATTATCTTGCCTTCATAAACATCCACATCCGCTCCACGGAGTCTACTCATGAGCGCTTCCGTCAATTGGTTTCCCACTAGTCGTGACATGGTTTAATCCTTAACACGCTTTTGCGACTCTCGCTGTGGCGAGTTTCGCTCCCGGCCGGCGCTGTTGATCGGTTCGCTTCCAATTCCGCGTGCAACTCTTATTGTCCTCCCACGGCGTTGATTAATTGAACCATTGCCAATTTCTGCGCGATCAAAGCGTTGACATAATTGGTCTGAGCGGTGGTGTAGGTTGTTTGCGCGTCCGTAACTTCGACGATGGGAGCATAGCCCACTTCGTATCGTCCCACGTGCAGATCCAGATTTTCCTTTGCCGCCTTCACGCCCGCTTCGGTGGATCGAATCGCTTCTCGTGATGCAGCCAGGTTAAGGTAGCTTTGCTCAACCTGTAAAGCGACTTGTTGTCTTTCGACCCTTTCCTGTTCTTTGATGGAATAATACTTCGAGAGGGCCTCTTGTACCTGGTAGGTGGTCTGAAAACCGTTAAAAATAGGGATATTCAGGCTCAATTTCACCAGCCAGCTCGGTTGTAAAGGAAAAGTGTCGACATGGTGCGTGACTGTTGCTTTCTGGCCCCCAGGACAGGGCGGAACCTCGCCGGGCTGGGTGCAACTGGTTTCAATCCCATTACTGACGTTGCTGCGACTGTAGGTGGCATCGAAAGTCAGCTCTGGCAGGTGGCTGCGCCGCGCCACGGCAATCAACTGGTCTTGTGCTCTAAGTAGAGCTTCGGACTGCCGAAGCTCCGGACGATTAGAAAAGGCCGCCTGTTTAGCTTCCTCAAGTGACATAGAAAACGGTGTCACTGTGAGTTCTTCCGCCAAAGGCCGCGTGGGGTAGTCATCCACGCCCATGGCGTTCCGAAGGTTAGCCCAAGCAACGTCCACGGCGTTTCGAGCCACAATCAAATTCGTTTGGGCAAGATAAAGATTGGCTTCAGCCTGGGTGAGATCGCTCCTTGGTTTAGTTCCAACGTCGTAAAAGCCTTGGGTTTGGCTCAGTGTAACTTCACGGTCCTTGACGGTATCTTCATTGACCCTGAGTAGCGCGTTAGCCTGCAGAACGCCTAAATAAGCTTGCTTAACCGCCAAAACAATATTGTTAGAGGTGGTGCTATAGCCATATCGAGTCGCTTCGAGAGTATCTTTAGCCGATTGCACCGATCCTTCGCGCTTACCAAAGTTATACAACGTCATGTTCAAATTGAGCGCGCTCGAAATAGTATCAAAAGCCGTTGATGCTCCCCGAGGGCTATTCGTTTGGTAAATGTTGTTAAACGTAACGGATGGGTAATAGGCCGCCATTTGCTGTTGCACAGCCGCATCCTGGCTATTGATCTGATATTGCGCGGATTTAATGCTGGAGTGATTTTCAAGCGCAATGCGCACGACCTCATCCATCGTGAGGCCCGATGGCGCGCTTGCTGTTCCTTGAATGGCGGGTGCCGGCGTATCCACGGACTGTGCCGTCCCGGGAGACGACAAAAAGAGGATCACAAAAAGAAAAAAAACCGCCAGCCGCCATTTCTCTCTTTTGATTCGCTTCATATTACGCCTCCATGGCTTCTGTTAAAAGTAAGGCTAGAAAAAGCGCCGGGACTTTGTACTCGCTGACTGCTCGTAATTACCCGTGCGATTTATTTGCGCAGTGGATATTTGAACTCATTAGCGGTTATCGTCGGAAAGTTTAATCGAAATATTTCAGGCGGCCCTTCTTAAGCTAGTTGGCAATCACCCATTCCTGCCTTTTGCCGAAGCCCTGCTCATTATCGATATAAAACACCCTTTCGGGCACGACGCAATAAAACTTGACTTTTAGGAAGGCTTTGTAAAATGCGCCGCTTGTGGGATTGGTAAAAAGCTTGATCGCGGCGGGATACTTCCGCGCATAGATCGTCATGGCTTTAGCTTTTTCCAGCACCGAGTCGACTGAAACTATTTTCCCTTCGAGTTGAATGCCTTTGATCTCGCGCCAGTCCTTATAATCCTCTTGGACAGTGACCGCGACGCGCGGATTGGCCGCGAGATTTTGGCAATGGCGCGACTCAGGGGACGAAAAGAAATAAAGGCGCAAATCGTCGCTTGCAAAAAAAACCGTTGCTGCCCACGGGACATCTCCTGCAGAAGTGGCCAATGTCATTGTATTGTGCGTTTCCAGGTAGCTAAGAATTTGCCGCTTCAGGTTGTCAGACATGGGATTAGAAATAGTACTGAGGACTGAGTGCTGAGCTATGAGTAAAATTCCCCTCAGCGCTCATTGCTTTTCCTTAAGTTGGCTTTTCTCCCCTCAGCACTCAACACTCGTTACTCAGCACTAACTGCCCCGGCGCGCCAGCGTTGCTCGCCGAAGACCATCAAGGTTGGCGGCCCCGGCACAGAGCATGGCGATCTTGAGTTCATAAATAATCGCGCTGAGGAACTTTACCACGTGATCCGCGGACTCCAAAGCCGCAGCCAAGAGAGGCTGGCCGAGAGCGGCGAGGTCCGCGCCCAAAGCGATTGCTTTGGCAATATCCAACCCCGTGCGAATCCCGCCCGAAGCGATCAGTTTCATCTTGGGGAGAGCCTTTCGTACATCAATCAATGCCTCCTCAGTGGGGATACCCCAATCGGCAAATGCAATGTCAACCGGTTTCCCGACCTTCGCCGCCCGCGTGGCTTCGACGGCGTACCAGGAGGTTCCGCCCTTGCCTGCGACATCGATGGCCTTCACTCCCGCGCGCGCGAGACGCAGCGCGACAGCCGCGGAGATGCCGCTGCCGACTTCTTTGGCAATCACGGGCACTTCCAACTCCCGGCATACGGCGGTAATTTTTTCGGTCAGATCCTTGAAATTGCGATTTCCTTCGGGTTGAACTGCCTCCTGGAGAACGTTCAGGTGCAAGATGAGACCGTCGGCCCCGATCATCCGCACCGCGCGC
>JBGPIK010000283.1:0-9073 GCA_041484845.1 Binatia bacterium
AAGCGGATCTTTGCTAAGAGCTCTCTGCGCTTGGCGCTTTGCTCTCAGTTGAGCGCTCCCGCTTACAGCAACGGCGCGTACATGCCGGCTTTGATGATCGCGTATTTCGAAAACCAGTTGCCGACAAGCGTGAGAATACCTGCTGACGCAAGGGCCACCAGCTGTACCTCGCTGTTCGAGGCGTCGCCGTTAAGCACCAACAACAACGGCACGAGAATGCCGCCGACGAGAGTTCCCCAGACAAACGGCAGGTTGAGATCTTCTTTCATGAGTCGTTTTACCGAAATTCGCGCCGCCATGTGACCGTAGGCGCCCTGCAGTATGTGCGCTAAAAAGAGGAGCAGCGCCGAAAGTAAAACGATGAGGTCTAGATTCGCGCAATCTGCCAAGAACTCTGGAGAAGCCGGATTGATAACAGCAAAAATGGGAACCAGACCTAGCGCGCTGGCAAAAGCGAACGCCAAAAACTGGAGTGGAATCAGAGTCGTGTTCCAGAACGGGATCGAGGGAGAAAAAGCTAGGACGAGTCCGGGATAGATGATGACGATGAACGCAGCAACGGCAGCTACGATCTGAAACGCAATCCCCAAAGTTGAATTTCCGGCCCATGGCAGATCGGCAAAAGGGTGAATTCCGCCCCACTCGAAGTCACCGATCGCCCAAAGTCCCGCCAGCGTGAGGAAGATAAAATCGCAGATCGCGCCGATGCTGATCCACGAGGTGCGAGGATTCATCAAGGCTCGGAGCACGCGCAAAGGTTTTCCCAAATCGGCGATCAAGATCATTCCGCCAGCGCCGATCACGATCATGCTGAGGAGGTCGGCCACGATCATTCCGTAAAAGCGCCCCAACTCTATCCCGAAAACAAGCCGGTTGATGAACAGCGCCCCTCCTACTCCCATGGCAGAAAACCAACTCGCGTGGGGAACTCCCCAAACGGTTTGCGGCTTCGGCTCCACCAGCCATCGTCCCGCGGTAAAAGGATTGGCAACTGCCGGCATTAACGTCCTCGCTTTCCAAATCGCCGCCGAAGCAGCAAGCAGACAAATCTTCGTTTGCTTATGTGGGCTCTTGCTCCCGAGTGAATGGAGCGCAGATTCGGTTCTTAAAATTTACCAAACTGCGGCGCATTCACTCCCGAATCGCCGTGCGGCTAGCCCGTGTACACCTTAGGGATTCTTTACACGTCCGACATGCAGCCGTCAATATTTTCGCGGCTAAGCACACCCCTTCTGCCAAAATCGTAAGCTAAACGTCTGCGGTGACACGAGAGCGGTATGATTTTATTTGAAGAGACCTTCCTGTTCCAGCTTCTTGACTATCCTGTCGTCAATCACATGCTCAGCCTTGAGACTCGCAATCTTCGCATTGGTAGGCCCCAAGAGCCGAATCACATTGCGAATTCCGGCAACGTTGGGAAAGATCCTCCGTTCATACAGCGTTCTCATCACCTCATAGCCTTCCGCCGTTTCTTCGACCTTGTCCAGACGCAATCCTCTGGCCAGGCTTTTCATGACCGCGGGCTTATTGGCGGGATTTTGAATAAACACAATCGCCTCGACCACTGCTCTCAGGACCTTCTCTACGACATCGGGGGAAGTCTGAACAAAACTACGCCGCGCCATAAGACCTGTGCTCTGATAGGGAATGTTGAGATCGGCTAAATCGGCGAGCATTCTGTAGCCCTGGCGTTTTAACACGGAAGCAAACGTGTAACTCAAATAGGCGCCATCAACAATTCCGCTGGCGATCGCCTGGGCTACAACCGACTCATCGCCAATGACCCTAAAACTGATATTATCGCGGCTCGGGTCGAGTCCCCAATAATCGAGCGCCAGCATGGCATTCATCCAGAGGCCTCCTCCCATGCTCTGAACGCCGACTCTTTTATTCCTCAGATCGGCGGGAGTTTTGATCGTAGGGACAACCATGAAGGTTCCGGTCAGGCGGTTGACCAAACCGGCTACGAACACCGCATCGAGTCCTCCCGCAAAGGCGCCAAGCGTGGAGCCGGTGCTGGAACCCGTGTGAAAATGGGATTCACCCGCTGCCAACGCCGCCAAAGAAACCGGTCCGCTGCGTACGTTGACGATTTTCACGTCTAAGTCCTGTTTGGCGAAGAAGCCCTGATCGTGCGCAACGAGGAGGGCTCCAACCGTTCTTTCATTCAGGCTGGCAAAAGTAATGACCAGCTTGACAGGAGCGGCGAACGAAGCTGAGACGGGAAAGCAAAGCCAACCGAGAACCACAAAGGCGATCGAGAAGAGGCGCATACGAATACCCTCCCTTTAGAGATGCCACTTTTGCCGATCATTGGTGCATTGTTCCAACATTGCTGCAGTTTCGAAAGATGAGATCGTTGTTTATCCCGCGCGAATGAACACGCCGTCAATGATCGTCCCCCGCTTCGGGCTCTATTCCGGTTCGTCGCCGAATTCGTAATAGAGGTAAGGAAACACTCTTCTTGCAATCGGCTGGAACATCTTCGATCGCAGCGCGTAATTGACTCTGATGAATCGGTCTACCACGGTGCCCGTGTTGAAGTGCTGGTGCATGGTTTGCGGTCCTGGAATATGCAGCAAGGTCCCCTTCTTCCAGTCGATCCGCTTGTTCTCCACCACGGAGTAACCATCGCCTTCCAGGCAATAAAGAATCGCCTCCATATGCGCGTGTTTTCCTGAATTCGCTCCCGGGCTGTCGTACATGATCGCCGAGATCTCAACCTCCTTGGCATTAAAGCCGCTGTCCTGCCATCGCATCAGCCGCACCATCTGCGAGCGATGCCCCTTGGCTCCGGCAGTTCTCATCTCCAGGGCCAGGCTGCGGGAGTATTCGTCCGTTTGCTTAGACCAGACCTCCGCCATCTTGTTGCCGGGGACAAGCGGCTGATCTTCTTTCCTCATTATAATTCTGCCCAGTTCAGGATGAATCGCCACTTTTGCGAGAGGAATACCGTCGAAGGCGTGCAGGTGAGTCTCGCCTGCTTCCTCAAATTGAAAAAATTTGGCGACCCCGGCGAACTTCTCCAGGCCAACGGCCATGACGGAAAAATAGCGCGCCGTTTCTTCCCCTAGGTTGAAGTGCTGGTGGACGACGCCGAAAGGAATAAACAAGCAGCTATCTTCTTCCCAGTCGTACCGGATACCGTCAATGATGCTGCATCCTTTCCCTTTGGTAATATAGATCGCTTCCTCGCCGTGGTAATGTTTCCCCGTGTTCCATCGCGGCGGAATCTCCCCCAGCATGATATCGCCGGTGGTAAGAAATCCGTTCTCCCGGGAACAAAGCAGGGCCGCTCGGTAGTCCTGTTTTGTTCGTACCCACTGAAGCTCTTCTTCGTGAATGTGCCTTCTAGCCTGGGCGGACTGTTCTCTCCAGTTATCCGCCAGCTGCAGCCATCCGTCGTAAAAATTAGTCATCTTTACTCTCCCTCAAGAAATTTTGTTTGTGATGAAGTCGATCAGAGCGTCTCATACCAACATCAATGCTGCGAAGGAGCGACTCGATGGCGTTTGCTTTTTCAGCGAAGAGATCGTGTCGTCTGCGTCCGGGGTTTTATATCGATGCGGGCGTACTCTTATCACCAGCGTGTTTAATCTAGGTCGAATGGCTCGGTCACATTTAATCCACACTTATGCCCTCGATACTCCAAGGCCGTAAGAATGTCCAGCGCTAACGTTCCGCCCAATCCGAACTCGCTCGTGCATTCTCATAAGCTTACGGTCTTAGTTCCTTATTTCTTACGTACTACACGCATTCCCCACACACCACCTCTTTACCACCATGCCGTGATCGTGCTAGGTTCGCTGAAATTTCTTTGCCGCGAGAGGAAACACAGAATGCAAATCATAGAAACAGCGTTCAATACCAAAGAACACGGTATCGCCGGTTTTCTCGCCTATCCTGAGCGATCGACTCCCGGACCGGCGTTGTTTTTGATTCATCCCAAGGGAGGCGTGACCGATTACATCAAAATCGAAACGCGCAAGTTCGCGCGGTTAGGCTACAGCACCTTTGCGATCAACGTTTTCGAGCAGCTCGGGTATCCCGCGGCGACGCATATCGAAACCGGATCGCAGATCCAGGCAAAAACTCCGGACCCCGAATTCACCCGCGTGCTCACCCAGGGATGGCGATTTTTACTTTCACAGCCCCATGTGAATAAACAGCGGACCGCGGTATGCGGTTATTGCATGGGCGGCCGGATCGCGATTCACTTTGTCGCGGCAACGCCGGAGGTGCGCGCTTTTGTCGGTTACTATCCGACGGTGCGTAACGAACCCACCACTGAAATGAGGCCCGTTCATCCTTCCGACGCCACCAAGAAGATCCGCTGCCCGTCGATCATTCTCTACGGCGCCGATGACGTCACCACGGTGGTTCCGGTGCAAGAAAAGATGTGGCAAGCATTTAAAGAGAACGGCCAATCGCTCGAATGGCACTTCTTTCCTTTCGGCGGCCACGGCTATGTCGATCCCGGCGCTCCCGGCTATCACGCGCACGCCGCTGAACTCTCCTGGCCCTTGGTGGTTGACTTCATGGAACGCCAACTTCAATGGGGCTCAGGGTCTTAGCGCCCGGGCGTAGCTCACATTCAACGAGACACCCCGGATTCCGCGTGCGCTTCATCTAGGCTACAACGCGCTTTCGACGCAATCGTAGTGCGCCGTAGCCCGGATGAAGTGAAACGTAATCCGGGGAGAACCTGATCCATTCCGCTGCCGTTGTCGCGACCCTTGATCCTCTGGATTGCGTGTTTTGTCCTTGACCGTTAGATGCGCATGTCATAGTTTGCGTTTCACGCAATACACTTTTCACAGGAGCACACGATGCAAACGGATCGTTACGATTACTCTCCGATCATTCGACGTAAGCCGTTCAAATGGGCGAAAAATGCGCGCATCGCTTTGATGGTCGCTCCCAATATCGAGTTCTTTCATATCGATAAAGCGATTCCGGGCGTGCCGAGCTCACCATTGCCTGACGTCACGGGCTACGCGCTGAGAGATTACGGCTCGAGGATCGCAGTGTTTCGCATGATGGAGGTGCTCGATAAGCATGGCGTGCGCGCGAGCGTACTCTTAAACGCCGATGTATGCGCGCATCATAAAGCTATCATCGAAGAGGGTAACCAAAGGCATTGGGAGTGGCTCGGTCATGGCATAACCAACAATATGCGCATGAACCAGTACCCCGCGGACGAAGAGCGCGCCGTGGTTCGTCAGGTCAGAGAAACGATTGCGGTAGCGACAGGGAAGGCGCCGCGCGGCTGGCTCGGCCCCGGGGGCGGAGATGAAAGCCCGAACACCTTGGATCACCTCGCGGCCGAAGGCTTTGATTACGTCTGCGACTGGGGCTGCGACGATCAACCGGTGGCGATGCGCGTCAAATCAGGGCGCATGATCGCAGTCCCCTATCAACAGGGGCTCAACGATATTCGAGTCATTTTCCATGGGGGTCATACGGCGAAGGACTGGTACCAGATGGTCTGCGACCAGTTTGATACGTTATGGGCCGAGGGTGCAACGCAGGCACGGGTGATGACCATTCCGCTGCATCCCTTCGTGATCGGTCTCGCGTCTCGGATCAAATATCTCGACCAGGCTCTCGAGTACATCTGCGCGCACGACGGCGTGTGGAAGGCAACCGGCGCAGAAATCGCGGATTACTTTTACGCTCATTACTACCAGAAACCCTAGTTCTGGAGGCCCTCATGAAAATCAAATGGTTGTGGCTATGCGCGAAATGCTCGCTGATTGCGGTCGTTTTGTTTCTATACTGCCCGCGCGCCGACGCGGCGGACAGGGTGGTGATCGGAAATGTCTCACGGACGGTGGAACAAGCGGCCAACTACGCTGCCAGCGACAAAGGTTTTTTTACCCAAGAAGGTATTCAAGGCGACGTCGTGTTGATTGGCTCGACGGACACTTTGATCCAGGCTGTTATTTCCGGCCAGGTGCATGTGGCCATTGTGGATCCCACTCCGGCGATCAATGCCGTCGAGCGCGGAGCGACGCTGAAGATCATCGGCGGGACCGTGCCCATTGCTGCCTACACACTGGTCGGGTGTCCAAAGTACAAGACCATCAAAGAATTGAAAGGAACGACTATTGGAGTCGTGAGCCTGGTCTCGGGCAGCACGATCTTTCTGCGCGAGATGCTCAAGGCCAATGGGTTGGAGATCAATCGCGACTACACCATTCTGCAAGGCGGCCCGACAGGGCAGCGTCTCGCAGCACTCAAAGGATGCAACACCTCCGCGACCATGGTGCTCGGCGGCGACCTGCCGCGCGCTAGAGAGCTCGGCTTCACCGAGATTGCGCGCTTGCAGGACTACGAGCCCAACCTGCAATTTCACAGTTTCATCGTCGATACTCGCTGGGCGGAGGCGAATAGTCAGCTCACCGTGCGCTACTTAAAGGCGATGCTGCGGGCAATGCAGTGGGTACATGCACACAAAGAAGAGGCGGCGGCAGTGGTAACTAAATGGACCGGATTGCCGCTCAAATATACTCGCCAGAGCGTCGAAGAATATACTTCTCAAGGCATCCTCAGCCGCGACGGCTCGGTGAATCGGGACGGATTTCAACGGCTGATCGATCTGATGGGCGAGAGACTTTTCAAACAGCGTCCGTATCCGCCGCCGGAAAAGTATCTGGACATGAGCTATCTTAAGCGCGCCCAGCAGGAAGTGGGCAGCGGCGCAGCCCGCTGAGTCGAGTCGCGCGCGCCGATTCGTGATCCGAGCCTGTTTGTCGCCCGCGACTCGTGCGCCGGCGTTATTTCGCGGGAGCGGCAATCCTCTTCTCCCGCACGGCATTCACCCACTCATAGAGCGGCTGTCGCACGTCTTCGGCCACGGGATTGGGCGAAGCGCCGATCTTCCTCGCGACGCTGTTCTGATCGAAAATGAAACTTTTCCAAACTTCCGCGGGGTAAGATTCCAATGGCAAGGCAAAGCCGGCGTGCGGCGCGCCGGTCGCAGCGGCCACATGATGGCTGCGCGAGCCGATGCCGCGCAGCTCATGACAATAAACGCAACCGTTGCGATGGGTCACCGTCTCGTAGAGGTCCTTGCGCATGAATTTGAGCGTTCCGAGCGGATCGCCGGCCACCCGCCTGAAGCTGTCTTCGGTCAGCGCATTTTGCGCTGCCTGCACGCGTAAGGGGTCCGGCGGTTCTTTGAAAAAATAGATAAACGCGCCTAACGGCCGCGCCATCATGGGCGGCTGAGGTCCGGTTTTCCACGAGTATTCGCGATTAGCGTGATAGAAGACGCCGAGCCGGAACAGGTTTTTTTCGTCGTCCAGCCCGATCACGACCACCGGTTTGTACGGCGCGAGCTGTTCCCGTTTCCAGAATTGTTTTTCATTGCGAATGTTGGTTGTGATCAGATACTCGCCGCGGCCCACTTTTTCCGCGGGCAGTGAGTCGAGAAAAGCAAAAAGATCCACGGCGTAAAATTTTTCCAACGGCCACTCCTTAAGCTCGTACCCCAAGCTGCTGTAAACAACCAGCATGCGATTAACGAATCGCTGATCCACGGGATAGGAACGGATAAGCTTCGGGTAGCGCCAGAAGGGTAATGTCGAGAACGGCGGATCGCGCCAGCGCCGTTTCGCGTCGAGCAAAATTCTAAATTCCGGTGGGAGTGGCGCGACGTTAAGAAAATCCAGCAACAGGAGTCTCGCTTCATTGTCCCGATCGCCTAAGCGCGTCGCGGTAAAGTGATCGCGCTCCGGAACAATCCACCGTTCCACGCGTGGATTGCCTGCCCGGGTTAAAGCGTCGGCAAACGTCTTGGCGTCGGGCAAGAAGCCGGGGAGATCATTTACCGCGCCAAAGATGAGAAACGGCGACGCGCCGGCGCGCACGTGCGCCAGCGGCGAAGCCTGTTTCAGCACAGCAGGATCGTGGCCGAATGTATTTGCAACCGCATATTTTTGGTCTTCTGAAACCGGCCGATGCGGGGCCAAATCGAACAGGCCACTGAACGCGACTACTCCCGCCAGCGATTTTGGACTCGCGCCGTTCTTGCCAAGGTACTTCGGATCGAGGGCGATCAAGGCCGCAAGATGCCCCCCGGCAGAGTGTCCGGAGAGAAAGATGCGGCTGCGGTCATAGCCGTAACGCTGAGCCTCGCGAACAAGTAAAGCAACGCCGGCCGCGACGTCTTCCGCCTGCTTTGGATGGCTGATCGGAGGCGCCAAGCGATAGCGCAGCAGCGCCACGGCGATGCCCTCGCGCACCAGCGCCTCGGCGACCGCCGGTCCGATGCGAAACTCATCGTCGCTCAACAGCCAGAAGCCGCCGTGAACAAAGATCAACAGCGGCGGTTTTGTCCGGGCATCGGCCGGCAGATAAAGGTCGAGGCTGCGGCGCCGGTCTCCCTTCGCAGCCCCGGGATAAGGAATATCTTTAATAAGGATCGGAGCGGCTTTTTCGGAAAGCTCCGAAGCGGCACGAACGGGCGCGGCGCTCGAAAGAAGATAACAGGCGAACAGCGCGCATTGGATAAAGCAACAGCGACGATGCATCCGACGGTCCGGTCATTTTGAATGCTTAGCCCGCATTATTCACGGTCAGAGGAAAACCTATGACACGGTGTCGATTGAGGGGCAAGCCTGGAAGGGGGAGGCACAGAGACGAACAGCTTCAATGTCGTCTTTGGTGCTTGGCTCGGCACTCGCATTCTTCTCAGCCGTTCGCTCCACAAACTCAGTTTGCAGGCCTGTCCTGAGCGAAGTCGAAGGGCTACTCCAAGATAGAGATCTATTGCCTCGCTCTGGAAGGCTTGCCCTTCGATCGGGTCTACGCGTGAATAACGCGGGTTAGGAAGTTAGCTTGAGAAAGCGGGCGAGTCAATTCGCCGTCGCACGGTGTCGAGCGTAACGCACTGCCGCCGTCTTGGTCCATAACTCCGCTCTAAGCCCACGAGGTTTTCAAATTCTGTCGTTTTTACGGGAGGTTTTTATGTGGTGAGATTCGCCCAACGGGCGAGTTTTGGCTGGACTTTTATCTGGTTAGTGTATTATAATTCAGATATGCCATCTGATCGCCTGCAAACGCAACG
>JBGPIK010000284.1:0-9036 GCA_041484845.1 Binatia bacterium
AGATTACGAATCGGCAATCAATCACGGCCGCGCAAGACTCTGAGCGCATTCGTCAAGAGCTTGAGAGCGAAATCGCCGGGTTGCACTCTGAAATCGCGGCAAAAGAGCAAGCGCTGACGGATCGGCAGGCTGCTGTCACCGCGTTGGAGGAATCACTTCGCTCCCGCATCGAAGAATTGCAACGACAGCATGAGCAAGCACGCGGATTGCTTGAGACCAAGGACAGTGAAGTTCAAAGAACACAGTCAGAGATCACATTCCTGCGGGGCCGCGTATCCGAGCTGGAAACGACTGTAGAGGCGGCCGGACTAGCTACAATCCGCGAAACTGAAGCGCTACACCAGAGATTTGAAACAGAGCTCGCCGAATTGCGCACCGCATTGGCCGAAAAAGAGCTTACGCTTGCGGACCAGGAGCAATCGTTCAAAAGCCTCCAGACACGGCTCACCGGGGAACTTGACGACCTGCGGGATCGCCTCGCCGCAAAAGACGCCCACTTGGACAGCCATACCTCTGAACTTCAGCAAGCGCACTCTGACATTACTACCCTACTAGAGCAAAAATCAAAACTCGAGTTGCTCCAAACACAGACGGAGCGACTGCTGTCCGCGCAGGCGGACCAAATCCGCCAGCAAGTTCGAGCGGAATTGGCGACTCTCGAAAACCGCCTCAACGAAAAGGACCAGATGCTCCAGGCGGCGCAGCAGCGGATAGCGCAATCGGAAGAACATTTCAACGCCAAGGTCAGCGAACTGCAACTCCAATTGGCTGAAAAGCAATTGCTCCTGGAAACTCGCAATTCCGAGATCGAAAATCTCAAGCCCCACATCTCACGCTTGTCGGAGCAGGTATCGGGACTGGAATCCGACAATCGGCGCGTCGAGGTCGACGCCGCCAGCACGGCGGACCGGCTGCGCAATGAACTCTCGAGCATTCGAGAACAATTTCGCCATACTGAATTGATGCTTGAAGAGCAACGGGCGAAAGTGATCGGTCTCGAACAAACTCGGGCGATGGAAGTTTGTGAACTGCAAGAGCACCTTACGCTAACACGGCGATCCGTCGAAGATCGTGAACACTTGCTGGAAACGGCTCGAGGTGAGGCAGCCGCACTGCAGGAGCGTTTAGATCAGCTCGAACTGTCAAATCAGCAGGAAAAAGCTGCCGCAGCAAATCAGGCCGAAGAGACTCGGACAGTTCACCAGGTTGAAATGGAAACGCTTCGGAGCGAACTTCAGCAGAAAGAATGGGCTCTGGCTCAGCGGCAGGCTGCACTTGAGAATCTGGCGCGGGGACACAAAGCCCAGGTTCAGAAACTCGAAGCAAAAGCACTTGAACAGCAACAGGCTGCCCAGAATCGCAGCCGCGAACTGCAGAAAGCACAGTCCGAAGCCACTGCATTGATTGAGCGCATCGCCCAATTGGAAACCGCGGCCGAGCAGGCGCAAGTCACCGGCGGCTACAGGACAGCGCAACTGCAGCAACAATACGAGGAACGCTTGGCCGCGTCACAAGCCGACTTGGAACAGCGTACATTGGAACTGCATGAGCGGACCCGACTCTTAGACCAATCCGAAAACGTCCTTCATTTGGAAGTTCGACGTCTACGCGGGGAAGCGCAAGAGAAACATGCGCTCCTTGAAGACCGAAATGAAGAGGTGCTCCTTGCCAAGTCCGAAATGGATCTGTTACGGCAGCGATTCACTGAGCTCGAAACGGAGGCGCGGCGGAACGAAGAAGTCGCTCGGGGCGAGAATGAACGGATGCGGGCCGAATTCCAAGCTCAACTTGCGTTCCTGCAAGCAGAGCTCAGCCAAAAGGAATGGGCCCTCGATGACCGGCAGTCGAGCGTGAACGGATTAGCGCAAAATCTCAGCGCGCAAGTTCAAGATTTACAGACGCGACTGGCAGAAAAGGAGGCGTTGCTGCAGACCCGCGCTGCCGCTATTGTTGTGGAAAGGCTCGAACCGACGGCGGCAGAAAAAGAACGTTCGCAGCGGATGGATGAGTTAGTTGCCGCGGCGATCAATGTCGAAAATTCGTTTCCCGCGCCAAAGAACGGTAGATGGCGAACCCGCTTTGGTTGGAAGAACCGCTGGAGATATTGAGGGATAGCGGTAATGGGCGACGGGCGATCATCTCAGATCCTTGCGGTGTTTTAGCGAAGGCGCAAATCGACAGCGTGACAAAATTCTACTTTGTTCAGATCTACGGATAGGATAGAAGGAAGTTCATGTTAAACACAGACCGTGTTACGACAGGCATTGCCGGGCTCGATCGAGTGATCGAAGGTGGATTTCCAAAAGGCCGCTCAATACTCGTGACCGGAGAACCTGGAACCGGCAAAACCATATTTGCATTGCAGTTCCTTATGGACGGCGTGCGTCGCGGAGAAAAGGGCATCTATGTCGCCGCTGACGAAGATCCGATCGACATTCTTGAACAAGCGGCTTCCATGGGATGGGACCTCGAAAAGTACACGGAGACCAAGGAACTGACGATCCTGAACGCCGGCACGTACCTGAGTTCACTCCCCGGATCGTCGAAAGATCGGCACATTGATGTGCACAAGGCCATCGGCGATCTCTCGGGCTTTGTGAATCGTCTCGAAGCGCAACGTCTGGTCCTCGATCCGGCGGGACCCTTTGTGCTGCTGCGCGACACGACCACACGCATGCAAGACCAGACTCGATTACTGATAAAACTTCTGCGCAGTTCAATGAAAACAACAAATATCCTCACCTCCTATGCGGTTCCGCGTACCGGAGAGCGCGTAATGCACGGCATGGAAGAATACCTCGTCGCCGGGGCTATTGTGCTAGAGATAATCTGGAAAGACGGCAAACTTTGTCGCAGCCTAGTCATTGAAAAAATGCGCTGCACGGATGTGAAACCAGCGCAATACGATTTTGACATCCTCAAGGGACAGGGAGTGGTTCTGGAAACCGCATTGTAAAGACCGCCACGCGTTAGCAAGACTTTATGGAGCTTAAGCGGATTCCGACCGGCATCTCGGGTCTTGACAGTTTGTTGGACGGCGGGTTGTTACCGAATCGATCCTATTTAATTACGGGTGAGGCCGGCACTGGCAAAACCACAGCGTGCATGCAGTTTGTGCTGAGTGGCCTAGAGCAGGGGGAAAAGGCCATTTACGTTACCGCCGATGAACGGCCTACCGAGATCCTGCATTCCGCTGCCTCGCTGGATTGGGATTTGCAACGCCACGTTCACGCGAAGAGTTTGGTCATTCTCGATGCATCGCCCTACTTTAGCGGGCGTGCCGGTTCCGCGGGTGAAAAAGGAGGGGATCTCCAAAAGATCGTTTCGGATCTCGCCGCTTACGCCAAAAGAATGGAGGCGGCGCGGCTTGTCGTCGACCCAGTCACACCCTTGATCGTTTCCGGGGACTCGCCCGGCCGCATTCAAGAATTGGCCCGCGCTTTTGTTCATCTCATACAATCGAATTTGAACACAACCAATTTGTTTACCTCCCATCTGCCACGCCGATCCGATCAAGACTTGACGAACGGCATCGAAGAATTTTTGGCCGCGGGCGTATTCGTTTTAAGAGTGAATCAGGTTGGCGGTCGATTTATCCGCACATTGCAAGTCAAGAAGATGAGAGGAACGGCCGTGGATCCCGATGAATATCGATTCGAGATCGCCGCGGGAAAGGGCGTCGCCCTGATCTCGTCCGAGCTGGCGGTGGGTGCCGAAGTCGAAGAACCCTTGCAGGCTCTCGAGTATTTTCAACTGCCCAAGGAACGGGGCGACTAGATCCCTTCTAGAAAGACATTTAACCCTGACTTGGATCCTGGGTTCGGCCGGTATTCCACACTTCTCTAATGACGGTCACTTGGCTAGCGGCTTTAGCCGCGGCCGTAGCTCGATTCGCGCGTTTTCTTGACACACCGCTTCGCGATGCTTAAGTTTCTCGCATACGCGAGGAATGGTTATGCGTCCCGATAAACTAACGACAAAATCTCAAGAAGCCCTGCAGCAGGCCCATTCACTGGCTGACAAGCGCAACCACCAAGCAATTGATGCAGAACATCTTCTCTTTGCTCTGTTAGGTCAAAAGGAAGGCGTGGTCTTATCGCTGCTGCAGAAGCTAGGCGTGCCAGTCGGCTCTCTTGCGGACCGTTTGCAAAGGACATTGGATCGATTGCCGCAGGTGACGGGTGGCGCGGGGCAGGCTTTCATCACACCGCGTCTCAAAAAAATCATCGACGGGGCGGAAGCCGAAGCCGACACACTCAAAGATGAATATATATCGACCGAGCATTTATTGCTCTCCATGGTTCAGGATGGCGGCGAAACGGGAAAACTCCTGCGCGAGCTCGGAGCATCACGAGACAAAATTCTCACCGCATTAGTCAGCATTCGCGGCGCTCAACGGATTACCGATCCGAATCCGGAAGAAAAATATCAGGCGTTGGAGAAGTACAGCCGCGACCTCACGGATCTTGCGCGCAAGGGCAAGCTCGATCCGGTTATCGGGCGCGATGACGAAATCCGCAGAGTCATTCAGGTTCTATCACGCCGAACGAAAAACAACCCGGTGCTC
This sequence comes from Binatia bacterium, assembly GCA_041484845.1. Taxonomy (GTDB): domain Bacteria; phylum Desulfobacterota; class Binatia; order UBA9968; family UBA9968; genus JBGPIK01. The sequence continues at coordinate 4,568 of JBGPIK010000284.1, forward strand.
ATCGGCGAGCCCGGCGTAGGCAAAACCGCTATCGTTGAAGGTCTCGCGCTGCGAATTGTCAATGGTGACGTTCCCGAAGGGCTGAAAGATAAGAAACTCGTGGCTTTGGACATGGGCGCGCTGGTCGCGGGGGCAAAGTTCCGCGGCGAATTCGAAGAGCGGCTTAAAGCCGTGCTCAAGGAAGTAACCGAAGCCAGCGGCCACGTCATTTTGTTCATCGATGAAATGCACACGCTGGTCGGAGCGGGTGCCGCCGAAGGCGCCATGGACGCTTCGAATATGCTCAAGCCCGCGCTGGCACGGGGCGAGCTCCGCTGCGTCGGCGCAACCACGTTGGATGAATACCGCAAGCGGGTCGAAAAGGATCCGGCGCTGGAACGACGATTCCAACCGATCACTGTTGGCGAACCGTCGGTTGAAGACACCATTGCGATTTTGCGCGGCCTGAAAGAACGCTACGAAGTGCATCATGGCGTACGCATTACGGATGGAGCGATCATCGGCGCGGCCACTCTTTCTCATCGTTACATCAGTGATCGATTCCTGCCCGATAAAGCGATCGACTTGATCGACGAGGCGGCGTCGCGCCTACGCATCGAGATCGACAGCATGCCGATCGAGATTGATGAAGTCGAGCGCAAGATACTCCAACTGGAAATCGAACGGCAGGCGCTCAAGCGCGAAGAAGACAAAGCTTCAAGGGAAAGACTGGCTCATCTGGAGCGCGAGATTCACAACCTGAGAGAAACCTCCGATGGGCTAAGAGGCCACTGGAAAAACGAGAAGGAGTCGATCCAGCGCATCCGCTCGCTTAAAGAAAAGATCGAAGCGACCAAGGTCGAAGAACAGCAGGCGCAACGCCAGGGAGACCTCAATCGTGCCGCCGAGCTACGCTATGGAACCTTGACGCAACTCCAGAAGGATTTGGAGGAGGCCAATCAGAAATTGGTTGAGCTGCAAAAGAATCAAAAAATGCTTAAAGAAGAAGTGGACGCGGAAGATGTTGCGGAAGTAGTGGCAAAGTGGACCGGCATCCCGGTCTCCAAAATGCTCGAAGGCGAGATTCAAAAGCTCTTAAGAATGGAAGATCGGCTCAAGGCGCGCGTCGTGGGCCAAGAGAGTGCGATTCATGCGGTGTCCAACGCCGTTCGCCGCGCCCGCGCGGGTCTCCAGGATGAAAACCGGCCCATCGGTTCGTTTATCTTCTTAGGTCCGACGGGGGTCGGCAAAACCGAACTTTGCCGCGCTCTCGCTGAATTCTTGTTTGACGATGAACAGGCGATGGTACGCTTGGACATGTCCGAGTTTATGGAGAAACACTCTGTATCGCGGCTTATCGGCGCCCCTCCGGGCTACGTCGGTTATGAAGAGGGAGGCTATCTTACCGAGGCCGTGCGCCGCCGCCCTTATTCTGTGGTTCTGTTCGACGAGATTGAAAAAGCACATCCAGAGGTCTTCAATGCTCTGTTGCAGATCCTCGAGGACGGCCGTATGACCGACGGTCAAGGGCGAACGGTCGATTTTAAGAATACCGTCATCATCATGACATCGAATTTAGGCAGCCAGTATATCCAAGAACTCGCCGAAGTGAATCGCAAAGAAATGGAAAGGCGAGTCATGGAGGGCTTGCGCGAGGCGTTTAAGCCGGAGTTTCTCAACCGAGTCGATGAAACTATCATCTTCAACAGCCTCGGCCGTGAGGAGATCAAATCGATCGTCGAAATACAGCTGAAAAGGCTACGTCAGAACCTTGCCAATCGGAAGTTACAGCTTGAAATTAGCGAGCGCGCGAAGGCGCTGCTTGCCGAAAAGGGTTACGATCCCGTTTACGGCGCACGGCCGCTCAAACGCACGATTCAGCGTTTAATTCAGGACCCGCTCGCGGTCAAGATTCTCGAAGGGGAATTTAAAGAGGGCGATCAAGTCAGGGTTGATTCGGATGGGGAGGCTCTGTTATTCGGCCATGGGGATGTAGCCTCGATGGACGAGAGCCGGAGCCAAAGCACGCTGCATTGACGCCCAAGTTTAAATCTCAGCGGAAAAGAATTCCTCAAGGACTGGCGCGGGTGCGAAAAGCGATTCCACTGCCGGGCAAGATCTTCGAGAGCAAGAAGAGCGACTTTCGTCAGTGGTATAAACGATCTCCGGCAATTTGCGCAATCCCTCCGCTTGAGTCTTTTTAACTATCGTTGCTGATGCGACTTCGCGAAGCAGCGGTCGAACCCGAACTGGATCCGCTTCTTTTTTTTGCTTCGACCCTATTGCTGCCCACCGTTTGAAGCCCGACCATGCTCACGATAATATAATGCTGCGCCTCAACGGAAAACTGCCTAAACGTTTCTGTTGAATTCCCCCTCCACACGAACCACTTTCGGCTCACGAGAGCCGGGTCTTTTTTTGGCTCGCAGTGGATAAGCTAACGAGATGGAACCACAGAGCAGACCAAGCACCGCAAGGCTTATCCTCCTGAACGTTTGCGTCGGCCAGTTCATCGTCGGCTTAGACCAGAGGGCTCTGCTCGTCGCATTGCCGACGCTGACAGGAAGCTTCAACACCGATCTGACAACGATTCAGTGGGTACTTTTGATTTACGATCTGATGCTGATCGGTTCAGTCATTACCGTTGGACGTTTGGGTGATTTGTTCGGTAGGCGACGGATCTACAGCTGCGGCTTTGTGCTCTTTGTTTTGGCTTCCGCATTTTGTGGCATTTCTCAAACTCCCGTCCAGTTGATTATTTGTCGCGCATTACAGGCCATGGGCGGATCTATGATCGTCGCCAACGGCCGAGCCATCGCTTCAGTTTCGCTTCCGCCACAACAACGGGGCAAGGCCTTGGGTTTAGTTTCGATGGCGTTCCATGTGGGGTTTTTGACCGGTCCGACGCTTGGCGGTTTTTTGATCGATACAATCGGCTGGCGTTGGATTTTCTACATCAATTTACCGATCGGTATCTGGGGCGCCTATCTGGCGTGGAAAACCATCGAGGAGAGCAAGGAAAACCTTAAGCAAGTTTCGATCGATTTCTCTGGAGCTTTTTTGCTGTTGCTCACCAACAGCTTGTTCATTTACGGGATGAATCAGCTGCCGCATGTCGGCTGGAATGATCCCATCGTTATCGGAACGCTTTCGCTCGCCGGCGCCGCGCTGCTGTTGTTCGTGATGGTGGAGTTGAGGAGTCCGACGCCGATCCTGAGCTTTGCGCTTTTTCGTAACCGCCTCTTTACTGCGTCGATGTTCAGCCTTTTTTTTATTACCTTCTCGCAGGCGGCCATCGGTTTTCTTATGCCCTTTTATCTTCAGACGATTCGCGGTTTCACGCCCACGCAAATGGGTTGGATCATCATTGCCAGCTCGGTAGTAATTGTGATTATCGCGCCGATTGCCGGGTGGATGTCCGACCGCTTGGGCTCGCGTCTGCTTTGCACGGCGGGTTCCTTCGTGATTGTCGTGGGACAGTTCTTCATCGCTTCTCTCAACACAAATTCCTCCATCGCGCGTATTATCTTACCCATCGCGCTTTCCGGTTTCGGCTGGGCAATCTTCAATTCGCCGAATCAAAGCGCGATATTGGGCTCCGTGCCTCGGGAGAAAGTCGGAGTCGCTTCGGGAATGAACACCACCACGGCGCGAACCGGTGGCGCAATGGGGATAGCGCTTTCCGCCACACTCTTTACCTATGGGCTCGCCGCCGCTGGGTTGACGCGTGCGCAAATTGAGTCCCCTCAAAGCTGGGGGACGGCGCCGGATATTTTTATCCGGTCATTCAACCATACGGTCCATATCGTAAACTTTCTTACGTTGCTTTCGGTCTTTTTCTCCGCCGTCAGAGGTAGGCGACACGAATAATTTGGCAAGGGGTCCAAACGATTGTGCCGTCCCAGAGAGAAAATTGCTTTCGCGGAATAGCGGGTCAGCAACCCGTTGGCATTGTTTTTTTATTTCAATGATTCAGCGCCAACAATCAAGATCACCAAGGTGGACCTTACGCCTCATTTTGCTGAACGTGTGCATCGGGCAAGCGACGGTACTAAAAGAAACACAGGAAGTTTCAGCCCCTGTATTCAGTTGCGTCCGCCGGTCTCGGGCTATACCATGGCCAGGTGAAATCTTCGACGGCCACGAACTGGTATCTCCACATCGACATGGATGCATTCTTCGTCTCGGTGGAACGCGTCCTTGACCCGAGCTTGCGCGGTAAACCCGTGATCGTGGGCGGACGAAGCGGTCGCGGCGTCGTAACTTCGGCCTCCTATGAGGCGCGGCAATTCGGCGTTCATGCGGCAATGCCCGGATTCCAAGCCAAGAAGCTTTGTCCGCAGGGGATCTTCTTGGGCAATCGCCACGGCGTTTATTCGGAATATTCGCGGAAAGTCTTTGCGATCTTGGATCGTTTCTCGCCAGAGGTTCATGGCGTTTCTATCGATGAAGCCGTCGTCAACCTTACCGGCACGGAAAAGCTCTTTGGG
>JBGPIK010000285.1:0-9013 GCA_041484845.1 Binatia bacterium
AGATGGTTTATGCTTGAGAGAGACTTGTTATGACAATCGGTACATACTTTCCTGAGCGCGGCTTCTCTCGTTTCTTCAACAAAGAGGCTGTTATGAACATCGTGGCATGTAACGCAGGTACCCTGGTTATCTGTCCGCCATGAACCGGCGCCGTACAACGTCTCACAATCTGTCTTAGTCTTTATTTCTTTTATCCCTCCACCGACGATCATGGTCTTTGCCGGGCTGGAGCTGGTAGGTGATTGCCAGCAGGTGTAGCCCTGGAATTGGCTGTCGTACTTGGAGGGGACAGCGGGTCTAGGGGGGTCGGTGGTGGCGTCTGCGCCGGCGTTTCTGTTATTATTGCCGCCAACACAACTAATCGCGCCTTTGGAATCAGTTGTACAGGTTGTCGGGTCTTCAAGATCGTACTTTCCAAGTGCATTCGGCACGATGTTTCCGGTGAACTTGGCGTGCGGGCTGTTCAGGAACGAGTTGCCGATAACGTGGCCGTTGAACTCCGGGACATAGGCCGGCGCCGTAGCGGCATTCTTCACGGGAATATTTTCCGGATGGCTAAGGTCCGCATCCAGGCCTATACCATTATTGGTCTTGGCAATGCTCTGGTGGCAACCGAAGCAAAGGTTCGTCCGGCCTACGCCGTCAGCGAGCGCGCCCATTCCGCTGCCGGTGACATGGGTGGACGGAAATTGGCTTGCTGCAATCTGTGTGTCTACTACTTTCGGAACGACGGCATTATGGCACCTTGAGCACTGAATACCGTCGCGGACCCACTTACCGGCTTGCGTAAAGGTAATTCCCGGGAATGAATCCCCAGGCTGGGCTGGAGTGAAACCAGGAGTACCAATTCCCTCCACTCCGACTAATGGGTACCATATGCCGCCTGCGCCTGTGCAGTCTAATGATGTGGTCTTTGAGGACAGGCTGCAAAGGCCGGCCGATGAGTTGCTCCAGCCTGTTGTGTGGCAGGCCGCGCAACTGTAATTGCTGGTGCCGTTATACTTTGCTGATCCGTTCACGTTAACGATAACGTCAAGACCGGCCGGCGCAGGGGCCATCCAGTCACCGAAGACGTACAAGAGAGGGTAGTCTGTGCCGTTGATGTTGGCCGTCGCATTAGTGAAGTCTAGTGATCCGGTAGCGGCGCTGGTGTAACCCGTTATGACGCCTTCCTCATTAGGCCCTGCCCAAATCTTACCGGCAGTTACCTTTCTCAGCATGTTCTTGTGGCCTTGCTTTAGATAGCTGTCCTTCATTCTCTCGGCAGGACCGTTGTACTGGGTTAAGCTGCTGTGGCAGTGGAGACAGCCATTATCAGGGTCAGGAGCCTGTCTAGTAAAATCCCAATTTGGAATGGTAGAAGCTAATGGAGTGGTAGCAACTGAAGTTGTACCCAAAGCCGGCTGACCGGCCCAATTAGCCCAGCTCCCACCGTTCGCAAGACAATCTCCCATGGTGGTGAAGGTGCTCAGATCCAGCCAAGTACTGCTCGAGCGCGTTGTGCCGTCAGCCTTTGTAAGGGACGAGTTTGGATAACCTTTAATGCCCTTGGCGTAGGTGCACTTGTCGGTGCCGTCATACTTGGGGGGTGTGGTAAATGACCAGTCATAGGCTGTCGATGAATTGAAGCCCCCGTTGGGGTGACTGCCACTGTCTATGACCGGACAAGTTATTACAGCCGGTGTAGGTGGTGTAAGAATCGGAGGTGTAGTCGGATATGCAGTCGTCATGTTCATGGTTGTGTAGCAGAACCCCGCATCGACGGCGCTTGTGCCTTTCGGACCAAAGGGTAAAGGAGTGCCGTTGGCATCCTGTCCTTTGAACTGTCTGCCGTAGGCGACGCAAGAACCGCCATAACCAGGGGTTGGGAATGTTCCGGCAAATCCCGAGGGAGCTGTGGCAGATGTCTGTTTCCATGTACCGCCTAAAGCTGCGCACATCTGGGCAGTCCGGTCGAGATCAGTCAAGGGAATGCCATTTCCCGCACCGTCAACGCAGATGCTGGTGGTCACGGAATGCTTTGTCCCGTCGTTTCCAGCAGCGCCTGCTACGGTGCAGGGTGCGGAATCGTAACACTTATTTTCCGGTGCCGCGACCCATGAAAGGCTGCCTTTCGTGCTAACGCGTGTACCTGTGCAATTTGCCTGGACGTTACACGGTAATGCCCCCTTGGATCCGCACGTACTGGTAGCCGTTACATCAGTCGGGTCCATTCCTGTTAGTCCGGTGTTGTTATAGATACACTGTCTGCTGTTTGTTACGCCGGGCACGACATCCAGGGTACCGTCAGTTCTCACCCCATTGATACACACCATATCATTGGGCGTGATCCAGCCGCCGGTCGCTCCGTTTTGGACTGCGCCATCCCAATAGTATCCTGCCCCAGCGTTTCCGGTCATTACTAATGGTAACGCAATGACTAAAAAAGCTGCTAGATATAATAATTTTGTTTTAAGTTTCACGCTGCTTCCTCCTTCAAACATGCCGTTGCAAATATTCTGAGTTCCCCGTTTTGTCTTAGCGCAACTTCAGTGCCACGGTCCGCGTTCCGATTACATTCGGCTCGTCGGGCTTCAATATAAAGTGAGGTTAACCGGCTGCCGGTTAGTTCAATGAAAACATTAAAGATTTTCTGATATCTGTCTCCGGAGCGGCGCAACGCGAGGCTTGGTCACCCCGGGTGCTGCGAATTCTTTGCGAACCCGTGTTTCTTACGGAGTAGAAAAAAAGGTGTCGAGGTGCGTGAAATCACGCACCTGGGAGCTTTGCACTTGGGCCGCGGCGATGCGGAGAGAAAGAGATCGGGGAGGTTGGGATGAGGAGGTCAGCGGCGGGTGATAAAAGATCTGGAGCTACAACAGTCCATGCTTTTTCATTCTGTTCCTGAACGCGTCGCGGCTGATACCCAGTAATCGAGCCGCTTGGACTTGATTACCTTCGGCCAATTCGAGCGCTTCTTCTACCAGTTTCTTTTCTAAGTCCGTCAAGCGCAAGCCGGTTTCTGGGATGTGAAAAGATAACTCAGGTTCTGGCTCTTCTCGCGCTGTTGCCGTGACTTCTTTGGGGAGTTGCTCTGCCTCAATCACGCTTCCCTGTCCGAGTATCACCGCTCTCTCGATAGCGTTCCCTAACTCCCGCACATTGCCCGGCCAAGAATAGTTGGTTAGAAGGAGTAACGCTTCGGGGGCTATTGTGGGCACTGGGCGGCGCAATTCGTGCGCGTATTTTTCGACGAAGTGGCGCGCCAGCAACGGGATATCTTCTTTGCGCTCGCGTAACGGAGGAACGTGAATTTGAATGCCGCTGAGTCGGTAAAACAAATCGCCGCGAAACGAGCCGTTGTCGATTGCCTGCTGGATGTCCCGATTGCTCGAAGAAATAAGACGTACATCGGTTTTTAGATGACGAGTTCCGCCAACGCGCAAAAATTGTCCGTCCTGCACCACGCGCAAAAGTCTTGCCTGAAATGAGGCGCCCGTTTCGCTGATTTCATCAAGGAATAGAGTTCCTTTGTTGGCGACCTCGAAAATCCCTTTTTTGGTTTCGCTCGCGCCGGTGAACGATCCCCGCTCGTGACCGAACAACTCCGATTCGAGCAGGTTCTCTGTCAAGGATGCGCAGTTGACCGAGAAAAACGGACCGTCCTTGCGCATGCTACGGTTGTGAATGGTTCGAGCGAAGAGGTCCTTGCCCGTGCCGCTTTCACCCAACAAAAGCACCGCAGCGTCCGTCGGCGCGACTTTATCGACCAATTGCACAACCTGCCACAAAGCGCGGCTCTGGCCGATGATAGTTGAATTTTGGTCTTCCCGCTGTATCCGGTCGCGCAGGTAACGATTCTCTTCGTCGGTTTCGCTCCAAGTGAGACATTTCTCGACTCTCAGGAGAAGCTCCTCGGCATGAAAAGGCTTGGAGAGGTAATCGCTCGCACCTTTCTTCATCGCCTCCACCGCCGTATCCACGGTCGCATAACCCGTCAATAGAATGACCGGAATATGAGGATAATGGGCCTTTACGCGCTCCAGGAAATTAATGCCGTCGAGCTCAGGCATGACGAGATCGGTAATGATGAGATCGGGTCGTTCCTTCGCGACCATATCAAATGCTTTGGGACTTTCAGTTGCGACATGCACCTCATAATCGGCACCGGAAAGAATTTGTTCCAGCGTCTCAACCATATCGGGTTCATCATCCACGGCGAGAATTTTGGCTTGAGTAAGTTTCATTGTCCGGTCCTCTCCATCGGCACCACTACACGAAAAAGAGTGCCTTTCCCCGGCATGCTTTCGACCTCTATCTCTCCGCCGTGAGTCTTGATGATTCCATAAGCGACTGAAAGGCCTAGACCGGTGCCTTTGCCCAACCCCTTCGTGGTAAAGAAAGGCTCAAAGACTCGGTTTCGGTTCTCGGGTGTGATGCCTATGCCCGTATCCTCAACCTCAGCCGCAATAGAATGGTCTTTGCCATACGTTCGTAATGTGATTGTTCCGCCGTTGGGCATCGCATCGCGCGCATTGTTCAGAAGATTGAGAAAAACCTGCTGGAGGTGACCCGGACTGCCATGGCAGCAAGGCAACTTAGAATCGAAATGGGTTTCGATCCGAATTCCTTGTTTAGCAAATGGTTTCTCAACGAGTTCGAGCACTTCACTAATGCTGTGGTTGAGCGCTGTGGAGCTGAAATTAAAAGTGTTCTTTCTGGCAAAAATAAGCAAACTGCGAATCAGTTCAGCAATCCGCAGGCCATTCCGATTGATAATCTCTAAATCACGAATCAGCTCAGGGGGTAATTGACGATCTTTGGCTGATTTCAGTAACAATTCTAATTTGCCTATCATGATGCCGAGTGGGTTGTTGATTTCGTGGGTGAGACCCGCATAAATCTCGCCGATGGCACTCATTTTCTCTGAATGAATAAGCTGCGCTTGCGTCGTCTCCAGTTGTGCGATGGCTTTGTCGAGAGCGGGTATGGAAAAGCGGTAAATCAGCAAGATAAGGAGAGCAGCGACCACCAAGTGGATCGCGAAGATGCGGCCCAACTGAAATAAGAGCGGGTTGCTGTCCATCTCGACGGCGATCGTTTGGAACGGCACTAAAGATGGGGACAGGTTCAACTGCGCGCGAATCGGGAGGAACGAATGCGCCGACTGCCCTAATATTAGCATCGTTCTGTTTCGCGCTCCCATCAGCCGAAGCGACGCGATGCCGGTAAGGTGCATTTCCTCCTCTAATATCTGCGATAAGCGGGGGCGTTCCGGGCTCGCGCCATGAATGCCGGCTAGCATAAAAGCGATGTGTTCGACCGCAAGCTCGGCATCAGCCTGCAAGTGACGGACGCCGAGAACGAAAAACACGGAAGTTGGGAGCAGGGCAATGATTCCTACCAGCACAAATAAGATGCGCTCGAGCTTGCGCGTTTGCGTTTTTAGGTCCTGGAACGGAGAGCGCGGCGTAACTGTGAGGGGTCCGTTGTTTGTCGCTAGATTCATATGATCCGGAATCGCTGTGCCTAAGTTGGGCAGCACATCAGCTGCCAGGTTAGGCGCTTATTTCCTACGCCGCAAGAGGCGTGCCAGGTGGCAGCAAGACCCGGAATGATGCCCAATCTTGTCGAACTTGAAAAGGGCTAGTCTAAGGAAGGACTGTATAAGTATAATTGGCGTGAGAAAACTGGCTAGCTCTCGATCACCCACTCAAAGATAAGGAATCCCGCTGTGAGAAAAATAACATCAAACCCGACGAGGAGGCGAATCCAGGCGAGCGCCTCTTGATTTTCTCCGGCACCGAGCAAAATGCTCATTGAGCGAACCGTGGCCAATATCACGGGGATCATCAGCGGAAATAGGACAAGAGGTAGCAGCAGCTCGCGGGCGCGAGCTTTCAGGGTCACTGCGGAAAACAAAGTTCCCAACACGGAAAATCCTATGGTCCCGAGCATGGCGACGAAAAAGAGTGAGGGTAGAAGTGTCCAAGCTTCGAGATTGAATAAAACCCAAAATAGCGGAAACACCACGATCTCAACCAGCAGCATCAAAATGATATTGAAAAGCACCTTGGCCAGGTAAAAAGCGCCGCGGTCGAGAGGCGATAGCAACAACGCGTCGAGACAATGGTTTTCCCTTTCCACCTGGAAAAGTTGCGTGAGTCCAAGAGTACCGGTAAACAGAAACGCTAACCAGAGTAATCCCGGGGCCATCTCCGGTACTTTCTCGCGCGGAATTTCAAACGAAAAATGAAATACAAAGAGCAGAAGAATGCCGAAAAAAAACATGGTCAGCAGACTTTCCCGGCGCCGCATCTCCAGGAGAAAATCTTTCCACAATATAAGGTAGGTCTGTGTCAGGAAGTCCATGATTCTCCGTGCGGCAGGAACTCCCCAAAAGCGCGCATGAAGCTATCCCAGGGCTGCTGGCGCGGCTCGTTAAATGTTAATTTACCTTGATGCAAAATCACCGCGCGCGTGCACAAATTGAGCACACGTGCGACATGATGCGAGGCCATAATAACAATATTGCCCTTGCGGCAGTGGGCGAGCAAGAAGTCTTCCAAAAGATTAACACCACTGCCGTCCAAAACGCCGTAAGGTTCATCCAGCAGCAAAAGCCCCGGCTCCAGCAGCTCCCACTTGGCAATTGAAAGGCGGCACTTCATACCGCTCGAAAGCGCCGATACGATTTCTTCGGATCTGTGTTTCAAACCGACACCGTCAAGAGCCGCATCGAGGGCGGCGGCCCCCAACTTTTTCTTATAAAGCAAAGTGAAGAAACTAAGATTCTCGCGCACGGTAAGGTTGTCGTAAAGATGTTCGCCTGGAGAGAGCAAACCGACTGTTGAACGGAGCGCCGTCGATGCTTTCGAAACGTCGATTCCGTCGATTGCGATTTCACCTCGCGTTGGGAAGGTGAGGCCGGCGAGCAGTTTTAAGAGGGTGCTTTTTCCGGCTCCATTGGGGCCGAGGAGTGCGACGAATTCTCCAGGGGGGACATCGAGGCTGATATCTCTAAGCGCCCATAGCAGTCCATAGGCTTTAGCTAGCTGACGAACGGTCAAGTGCAAAGTACAATTCCCAAGTGTGCGTGAATGCTGCGCGGTTCAGAAATGTTCACCGAACTATAGTGGGCGACCCTTATGAAATCAAGAGACGATGTGCTTAAGGCGGCAAAAGAAAATGGCGGAAAGCGGAGATCGGAAAACTTCGACGTAGCCGTTCAAGAATTCAGACATAAGTGTTGACATCTTGGACGTGACTCTCTTATGTATTCAGTTTAATGTCAGAGCAGACTGCCAAGGAGGAGACTTATGAATCCCATCGTAGCCGTAACCGGCTTTTGGGACGCTTTCGTCACAAAAATTGCGGTTTTCTTGCCTAATTTATTTTTTGCCGTTGCCATTATCTTGATTGGTTGGACCGTCTGCAATTTGATCAAAAGAATTGTGATCCGCGTTCTTAAGCTCTGCCAATTCGATGTGCTCGCCGATCGAGCGGGAATTAAGCGAGCCCTCGAACGAGGCGGCATCAAGCAGTCGACTTCAGAGATACTCGGATTGCTCGTATTCTGGTTTCTTTTCTTGATTGCGATTGTGACGACGCTGGAGACGCTTAACCTGAGCAGCGCAACGGACACGCTCCACACCATATACCTGTATATTCCGAAAATTGTCGCGGCGCTGGTCGTTCTGATCCTCGGACTTTATTTTGCCAACTTTCTCGAAAGCGTTACCCGGACCTCATGCGCCAATGCCGACCTGGAGCAAGCGGCCTCCATCGGCCGCGCCGCTTATGTCGGCACGACGATCTTTGTTGTTGCGGGCATTTTTGAAATTTTGGATATCGCCTCGGAGATTGTGATCTGGGCTTTTATTCTGGTATTTGGCGCGGTCTGCCTGGCGCTGGCTTTGGCGTTTGGTCTCGGCGGCAGAGATGTGGCGGCTAAACATTTAGAAAAGTGGTTCGAGCAAAAGAAGACAATTGACACATGAATGAGTCGGGACACACCGCTGCTGTTGAGTGCGGGGAAAATTAAGAAATCTAGCCTTATTTTACGTACAACTATTTTGCATGACGTGATCGATCGACCCCAAGCCTGTCCTATTTTTTTTGACCGGCCGTGCGCGATTCACTCAAAGCGAGCAGCGACTTCAGCATTATTATAAGCGTCCTTAAGAGTTCCTTGTCCCGGGTATGCAATAGGAAATTGCACAGCCGCAGCGCCTGCAATTGTTGGGGCGAGTAACTTTCAACGTCTGGGGCGGGATCCTGCCCTCGACCCGCGAAAACCTGATCCAAGATGCACTTGCCGGAAAGACTTACCGGGCAACGGTCGGACGCTTCTAAAACTTCTTCTGCCGCAAAGAACGATGCAACCGGAACCTTAAGTGCTGTGGCGATCCTTCCCAGAGTCCTGACTGTGGGCGCGATGCGATCGTTCTCTACACGCGAGAGATACGACACTGCAATGCCGGAGGATTGAGCCAGCTCTTGCTGGGTTTGCTTTGATTGCAGGCGAATCGACTGAATGTTTTTTCCGGTACCCATAATGGTCCTCCGTATGTTGCCAAATTGCAATTTATATATACATAAAAGTCATTTTTTTTCGAACGTTCGTATTGACTTGTTCGCCGTACCGGATCACTAAGAAGCTGCACGCTGAGTTAAATTCATATCATTCATTCAGAGGAAAGCGAATGAGGTACGGAGAAACGGGCATCAACCTGGAGATCGATTTGTCGCGGGGCGGTATCGAACGGGTGGAAACGGATCCGGAGGAGACCGCGCTCTATCTCGGCGGACTGGGGACCAACGCCAAGCTGTTGTGGGACCGGGTCCCGCCCGAGGTGACCGCCTTTTCGCCGGAAAACCTGCTTATTATCAGCGCCGGTCTCCTTTGCGGCACGCCCGCCATCGGCTGCAACCGCACCATCGTAACCACCATCTCCCCCCAGACGGACCTGATGGCGTTTTCCATGATGGGCGGATTTTGGGCGCCGGAACTCAAGCATGCAGGTTATGACAA
>JBGPIK010000286.1:0-8970 GCA_041484845.1 Binatia bacterium
CGAGGGAACGTATTTGATATTTGCGGATGAAAAACGCGCAAAAGAACTGGTCGGCAAAATATTTAAAACCAGCGAGAGCAAGATTATCGATGCCGGTTACAACGCCTTTAAGCAGGTGGTCCCCTTGGACCCGCTGCCGTCTCAGGCCGGCGCGGAACATGTCTTTGAACAGTTGCAGGCCATAGGACCTGCGATCGGCAGTAAAAAACTGGACGATCATATCGATAACAGTATCCCCGCGGCCCTTAAGAAGGAAGGATTTTTCGCGGAGTTAAGCCGGCAATATAAGGTACAGTAACTTACCTGAGTCATTGGCGCAGTTTTTATAAACCGCGGGTTCCGATGCGCCTTCATGCCGGTCAATCATTCCCAAAAAGGGCGGTTATAAACCCCGAGTCGTCCAGCGCTTTGACAAAGCTGTTGTCGTAAAACTTTTCCGCATCGGCCTGACGGGCGGCGTCTCTTTTCGACAATTTCAAGGCCTTCTCGACGATTTCCCGCGTGACGTAAGGACGGGTGGGGGTAAAAGGAATGCTGGTGCGGTAACTTTCCATGAGAACGTCGCGATCGCTGATGCGCGCATATTTGCCGATGACTTTGAGCGCGTACTCCCGGTCCTGCCGCAGAATAGCCAAACCTTCGAGATAACTTTTGAAGAAGTTGAGAACCGTCTCACGATTTTGCCGTAACCAGCTCTCCTTGCCGACCAAGCCGCTGTAGCCGAAGGGCATTTTCATTTCGATCAGATTGATGATTTCCTTAAAGCCAAGTTTCTGCGCGACTAAGCCGTTGGGCGGAGAAATGATCGCCGCGTCGACGATCCCTTTCACGAGTGATTGCACGAGCGCGTCGGTGCCGCCGACATAGACGATTTTGTATTCGTTCTCTTTCAAGCCGAAGTGGCCGAGAGCATCGCGGACGCCGTAGTCGGAGGCGGAGCCCGCTACGCTCGCGGCGATGACTTTTCCTTTCAAATCGGTTGGGCGTTGGAGCGTGGGTTTCCCGAAGATCTGAAAATAGTAGTAATTGTAAAACGCCCCGATGACGACGAGGCCGGCGCCGGCCAGTCGCGCATCGACCCCCGACGCGATGTTGAAGCGCCCGAGCTGAATGGAATCCGATTCGAGCGCCATCGCGATCTTCGAACCGCCGGTGAGGTAAATAAGCTCGGTCTCGATGCCGTATTTTTTGAAGATCCCTCTATCCTCGGCGGTCCAGAGCGGCGCCTGAGTTGCCGTGATGGCGCTGTAGCCGATGCGCAGCTTGGTTGCGGCGAAAAGGGGAGGGAGAAAAGATAACTGAAAGATAATGCCGGCTGCCCAAACGCAAAGGTGAATTGTCCATCTCTTCATGATGATTTCTCCTCGACCACGGTTACAACCTAGGTGATAGAGTCATAGTTCGATCATCGGCGGTCTCAGAGTATTGGGCTCGGATCGATCCGTCAAGGGGAAAAGATCCCAATGAATAACCACGCAGCAAGCTGCGGGGTATCAGAACTCGGCGATGAGATTTGTCTTAAAGGCGTCACCCCCGAACGTTTTTATCGGGGGTCCAGTTCCGAACCCGCCTGGATTCCCGCTTAAAACATGCGGGAATGACGGACTTCGGATCGGCTACTTAACGCAGCAAGCTGCGGGGAATCGACCCACAGAGATTGAAGATCGTCAGGTTGACGCTTCCTTCGTTGCTAAGTTAAAAGAAGCGCTGAAATAGGAAATAGCCGCTAATGATGGTCGGGCGAGTAACCCACGGATCGGTCAGAAAGAGAGAACCAAGTCATGTTCACACAAAAATGGAAAACATCCGAGCGCAAGTATGACGTGGTCATCGACCGCGACATCCGTATTCCCGTTCGCGACGGCACCCTTCTGGTCGGCGACCTTTTTCGTCCGGCCACCCCGGGAAAGTTCCCGGTGATTCTGGGATGCCATCCGTACAACTGCGAGGTCCAGACCGCGCCGCTTCGTCCCATCGGCTATGGGAATCTGCGCGGCTATATAGAGGCCGGCGATCCGGCGTTCTTCGTGCGCCGCGGTTATGTGCAGGCCGTCGTTAACGTGCGCGGGACGGGAAAATCGCAGGGGCAGTATCAGATGATGGGCCCTCTGGAAGTGCAGGACGTGTGCGACGCAATTCAGTGGCTGGCGAATCAGCCGTGGAGCGACGGCAATGTCGGAATGTTTGGCGTCTCTTATTTCGCCTGGCTACAACTGCAGGTTGGAGCGCTCAATCCGCCCCATTTGAAAGCCATCTTTGCGCCGTGGGGCGCGACCGATTTTTACCGCGACGTTTTTTACCACGGTGGCATTCTGGCCCATGGGTTTCTTCGTCACTGGAGCCTGAATTGGGATAATCCCCGACCGCTGAACTGGTATCGTGAGAAAAAGGGTGAAGCGCAGTATCGCCGCGCCATTGACGCCGCGCTCGCAGAAGAGGACATCATAGCCGTGGCCGATTTGCGCCAGGCTCTGGAAAATCCTGAAAAGGGGAAAAATGCCGCCGTGGTCGACGTGATTTTAAATGCTCTCGACGGCGAGTACTACCAGGAAAGGAACGTTAACTACGAGGACGCGCGCACACCCGCCTTCCTGGGCGCGTGCTGGGGCATGTATGGGCTCCATCTACCCGGAGCGTTTCGCACCTGGAAAAAATGGCGAGGCCCAAAAAAGATGGTTATCAGTCCGCCGCTCTATTTGGACCGGCCTGTCTATCAATATCAATATGAATCGCTGCGCTGGTACGACTACTGGTTAAAGGGCATCGAGAACGGGGTTATGGATGACCCGCCCGTCCGCCTGTTTATCTTGCCGACTGCGGAATGGAAGAGCGCCAAGGACTGGCCGCTAGCGGAAACCCGCTGGACGCCGTTTTACTTGCATGCCGGAGGATTGCTGAGCGAGCACGAGCTCTGGCCCAACGAGGGGTGCGACAGCTTTAACGATTCTACCTTCTCGCACGGAGAGCTGACGTACTGGACTCCCGCGCTCGTCGAGACCACTGAATTGATCGGTCCTGTGGTCTTGAACCTTTATGGATCGAGCAGTGATCAAGAGATGTTCCTGTTTGCCACCCTGCTACTCATGGAGCGCGATGGACGCGTGCACGAGCTGACGAGGGGTTGGCTAAGAGGATCGCAGCGGGCTTTGCGCTCGGATTCGGAACCGTGGGATCCGATTCTCGCTCACACTAAGCGGGAGCCGCTGGAGCCGGGTAAAATCTACGATCTCAGCTTCGCGATGATTCCTACGGCGCGTCTGTTTCAAGCGGGTGAGCGTATCGGCGTGCGGCTAAAAGGAGCGGACGACGAAAAAGCCGACAGCCGGCTGCAACAGATAGCGCGCGGATGCCTGTGGCGGCAGAGTCCTTGGCGGATGACGGTCTACCACGAAGAATCTCATCCCTCCCATGTTTTGCTCCCGATTACTCGTGGAAATTTAGTCGGGACGTTCCTTTCCGGCGGAGAGCTCCCGGATATTGAGCCTGGTGAGAAACCCTACGCCAAATTTCATCGGCCGAAGCATGTGTAAAACCGTTTCGTTCTTCGTCGCGCTGGAGTAAATAATAAGTGAGGGCGGAGGGGAGAAATGACCCGCCGGCCCAAGCCCCGATAGGCGGGGCATGTATTCAACCCGGATTCGGCAGTTAGAAGTTGACGCAGGGAGCAAGGTGGGAGCCCTCCGTAGCGAAAGCAATAGGCCACGACCTCTAAGAAGTTTGAGACCAGCGGTGCCGTGAGTGATATCCGTAACCCGCTTGCAACAGATTGCCAAGCACCAAAAAAGACTTTGAACCAGCGCAGGTCGGTGCCTTCGCTACTCCAGTCTCACACCTTGCTCAGCCAACACTGTAACTTCAACTGCGGAATCCGGGTTCAATGCGCGGGTTGCAAGCGTGGAGTTTTTGCTACAACACACCGTGGTGGTTTTCTTCTTGACAGCCGTCACGAAGTTGCCATATTTTGTGCGGCACTACACGGTTGGTCCTTGGATACGTCACGGCTTTGATCATATCCGGTCGCGCGCATTGGGTGTTGTCAAGCGGGTCTTTCTTAATCAACCGGAAGGGAATTAGGTTGCACGCCGTCCGTGACCTAGTTGCGAATTAAATTTTTTGTCTGAAGCGTCCGTGACAGCGCACACCAACGCACGTGATTCGCGCCCGTTACGAATCGCGCTGGTAGCGCCACTTGTGACGCCGATTGCCCCGCCGTTCCTGGGAGGTGCGCAGGCGCTGCTGCACGACTTGGGACTCGGGCTCGCGAAACGCGGTCATCACGTAACGCTTTTCGCGGCTAGCGGATCGCGCTTTGAAGGATCGGTAGAAAGCGACCTGGCCGATAAGTTGACCGTGGCGGAGGTACCGATTAAGCCAGGCGAGTTAAGTCCGGCGGATTTTCAGGCGCGCAGCTCCGGGCAAGCCGGGACTGACCAAGCGTTTTTCCGGCAGGGTGAGCTTTTCTTGCAAACGTTCTTAGCCATAAACAAGGCTAACCCTCCTTTCGATATCGCACATGCACATGCTTTTGACTGGCCGGCTTTCGCACTGGGTCCACTTTCAGCCGTGCCGGTAGTGCATACGGTTCATCTCCCATCGTTGGATCGAAATATTAATGCCATTATCCGCGCGACTTACGAGAAGACCGGGAGCAGCCGTGCGGTTACCGTCTCAAAAGCATGCGCTCAAACCTACGCGGCCGACTTTTCTTTTGATCGCGTGATTTACAATGGTATCGATACGGCTGCGATACCCTTGGGTATGGGCGGCGGCGGTTTTTTGCTCTTCGCTGGTCGGATGTCGCCTGAAAAGGGACCGGACCTGGCGATCCAAATTGCTAAGCAAGCTAGAAAACGGCTTGTGCTAGCGGGTGGAATTTACGACCAAGCATTTTTTGACGAGAAGATCGCGCCAGCCCTCAAAGAGAACAGCGATGTGTCTTATGTGGGGATACTCGAGCGAGAGAATCTATATCGTTTGATGAGTCAGGCGGAGGGGCTGCTTTTTTGCAGCAGGTGGGAAGAAGCTTTTGGGCTGGTGTTGGTCGAAAGCATAGCGAGCGGAACGCCGGTGATCGCCTGGAGGCGAGGGGCCGCGCCGGAAATCGTCAGCGAGGGCGAGACCGGGTTTTTACTTAATTTCATGGATGTAGAAGGAATGGCCGGGGCGGTTCGGCGGCTTGGGGAACTTGACCGGTCCGAGGGTCGGCGCCAAATCGAGGCGCGCTTCAGCCTGAATAAAATGCTTGACGACTATGTTAATTATTATTGCGAGGTCATCGCGAGATGCCGGATGCTTTAAAGAACAAAATAGCAATCGTGACGGGAGCAGGCCGCGGCATTGGAGCCGCCACGGCCAGGCTATTTGCTCAACAGGGCGCAATGGTGGTACTGGCCAGCCGCAGCGACGTCGAAGTCGAGGCGGTCGCAGAAGAAATAAACCGCCAATTTAAAACACGTCGGGCGCTGGCGGTATGTATGGATGTGAGTCACGAAGACCAGGTGAAACGCCTCTTTGAGACAGCCAAGGCGAGTTTTGGTCCTCTCGATATTCTAGTCAATAACGCGGCTGTGGTTGAAGTGCGGGACTTCGTAAATATGGACGTATCGACCTGGGAAGCAATAATGGCTGTAAACGTTCGGGGCGCGTTTTTGTGCTGTCGCGAAGCCTTCCGCGAGATGATCGCTGCCGGGAAAGGTGGCGCGATTATCAACATGACGTCGCTCTCTGGAGTGCGTGGGCCGGAAAAATTCAAAGGGTTAAGCGCGTATGTCGTATCGAAGTACGCGGTACTGGGCCTGAGCGATATTTTGGCGGTAGAGGGAAAGTCTTATGGCATTCGAGTGAACAGTATCGCGCCGGGAGCGGTCGATACGTCGATGTTAAGGAAGGCGGCGCCCTTTTTGAAAACCAAAACCCGTGCGGACGATATCGCTAAGACGATTTTTTTTCTGGCTGATGACGGACAATCGGGACATATTTCAGGGGCTAATGTCGAAATTTTCAGCAATGAACCTTGACGCTGCCGGGTCGAAAATCGGGGGCGGTGTCGGCAAACTTTTCGCGGGCAGCTAAAAGACCGGTTGGTGATTCAACCCGAATTCCGCGGTTGGAAGTAGGCAGAGCGCTCGGCGTAAGCCCTACGCAGCAAAGACAATGGGCCTGGGCCCCTTAGTGGCCACTGCGCTTCGCTGCATAGAGCAATCTCTGGAGACAAAGCGCGGCGGCGGGCCAAGCACCAAACAAGACTTTGAAACCATTCGTTTCGGTGTCTTTGCCGTTCCGGGCTCACACCGAGCGGGGGGTCGGTCTCAATGTCTACTGCGGAATCCGGATTCAAGCGGGACGGGGAAAACGTGGCGCGCTCTCGTATTGCAGCCGTTGGGATGAAGAATACCCGTGAGATTCAAGATCTCTATCGCACGCATCCTCTGCGCGAATCAGCGATCCTCAAGAGAATCGTTGATCAAAAAGGTACTCTTGCGGGTATTAACGAGATGGATCTTGCAGAGGATCCACTCACCGAGATCAGCGACCAGAACCACATCGGTGGTGTAAAGTTCGTCAAGGAACTGGCCCGGAAGGCTGGTGTCGGGCCGGCTACAGATATACTGGATCTCGGTTGCGGACTCGGAGGATCGGCAAGATGTCTGGCTTATCTTTTCGGCTGCCGGGTCCACGGCATCGATTTAAGCCAAGAACGGTACCGAGAAGCGCGTCATCTGACCAAACTGGTGCGTTTGGATCATCTAGTGACTTTCCAGCGTGGAGATGTTCTCCGCATAGCGCGTCCGCGGCATCGGTTCGATGTCCTGTGGGGTCAAAGCGCGTGGGTCCACATCCAGGACAAAGCGAGGCTCATTGAGAAATGGTCAAAGTCATTAAAGCCGGGAGGGCGACTCGCACTGGAAGAGGCCTATGTAAAACGGCTTCCCCGAGACGCATCGGAAAAACGCGACCTAGCCGAGCTTGCCGATCATTGGAAATCCTACCTCGTCACGCTGGATACCTGGGCGGAGATTCTGTCGTCCCAGTGTTTCAAGATATCCTATAAGGAAGACCTCTCTGCAGAACTTATGGAGTTGTTTTGTAAGCTGATCCGACTTGCGCAAACTCCCGCCATGGCACACGCCCCCCAATCGGAACAGAGGGCGTGGAAATTGGGTGTGAGTTTGTCGGAGAAAAAGGTTCTGGGGTATCTCCGATTAGTAGCCAGGAAAATTCAATAATGTTGCCTTATCTCAAGAGTTGCCCGCCGGTCGTGTGACTTGCGATTTAATTGATTGGTCCACCTGTAGGTGGATCGCGAACAGGCTTTCAGACATTATGTAGGTCGCGGCATCGTTCTGCGCGAAATTGATCAAGTCATTAATCCTGCCAAGCAACAGGCTACAGGCTCGCTTCGTGTCGGGGTCGACGATCGCTCTGCCGCTTAGCTGCGTACAAAGCGCAAGTGACCAAGGGAACCAAAGAAAAGTACTGCCTTCCAGAATCACCTTCGACGGCCGCAGATATACGTCCGAATCGGGTGTCCTATCGTTGCTAGTGGCAGCTCTCGATGCCAGCGATGAAGCGCCATCAGCAGCTGCAATCGAACTTGTATACGCCTGAAGCGCGCGTTGGTACGATGAGTTAGCCTGAAGCAAGAAATCGAACTCCGGTCTGGCTCTTTCTAACACGTAAAGCACCTGAGCCGTCAGTCCGGGAAAGCTTTCCGTCTGCTTCGGACGCTCTGGGTTCGGGACCCAACTTTTGACTTGGTCATTGTATCTTGCCAGCAACCACCGAATGCCACCTTCAATGGCTTCGTCGAACGCGCTTCCAATGCGTTTACCCATTTCGGGATGTTTCTTGGCCTCGATCAACGCCCATAGGGCGATAACCGTTGAGTAGGTGCGGGCAAATCTTAAGTTGTCCTTCTGACTAATGGGTGCCCAGCCGCCGTTGCTCAGCTGACGGTCTTGCAGGAGTTTAAGGTACTGTCCGAGCCGCTGAAACGCTTTTTCGGAATCGCCTCCCCATACAAGACTGACCATGTTTGGTTGCGTTGATGCAAGATAAGCCAGTGTGACCCAACCAGCGATCTCCGTAATGCCCCAGTCGAAGTCACTCATATAACCCCAGCCTTCTTCATCCTTGGGGATTCGGATTTCGTCGAGGTAATCGAGGTGGCCTCTAATTCGTTTAGCATCTGTCTCTGAAAGAGGACGCCAACGGTTCAACATGATCCCCGTCAGGCTCTGGGCTGTTGACCATACCTGTGGCTCGCCGGACTGGTCGGCTCTGCTGCCGCGAATGCCGCCGCCACGTACACCCAAACTGAGTAGTTCCTTCTCCCATAAACTCGATTCTCTGTCCAAGAGTTCGGGTACGTCTGGCGGCGGCGGAAGTACTGCATAGACGCTACATCCGGCAAACAGCAGCCCACAGGCCGTAACGGCTCCCCCAAAGAGTCGGCGTTTCCGCGGCTCAAGCTGTCGGAAGTATCGGTGGTAAATCCACACCGCCAGTATCAGATAACCAAAAATAAACAGCGCAGCGACACCGAACGCCATTCCAAAATGAATGGAGAGTAGGCGGTCTGGGCCTACGGCCTCAAAGAGGTAGCGTTTTACCTCAAAGATTTTCCCCAACAGAGTAGCGATATAACCGAGTGCTAGTGTCGCAAGGCCACACCACCCGAGCAGCCGGCTAAGGCCAGGGTGACTTTTCAGCAACTCTTCAGTTGCCTGATCGTTGGACATTTTGCCCTCTCCTGTCTTGCGGCTATGGTTATGGCCCGAGGCGTTGCATACGATGGCCGCATTGCATTACATCAGAGTATCTTATGACTAGCCCGCATTTCTCACATCAGAGTCAATCGAGAGGCGAGCTCTCCAGACCGAGGCAATGAGCCTGTGCCTTGGAGCAGCCCGCAAACCGAGTTGCTGGAGCGAACGCCCGTGGCAAAGCGCAAGCGGCGAACCGAGCACC
>JBGPIK010000287.1:0-8955 GCA_041484845.1 Binatia bacterium
AGTCGATCGCGCTGTAATCCCAGAGGAGTCAAACGAAAGATGGGCAACTATCCACTCCGACCGCGCAACCGGTCGCGCACAAACAAAATTAACGTCGAAAATCATATCAGAATCATTAAATGAACAGTATTGCTGCTAGCCCGCATTATTCACGGTTAGAGGAAAAACGATGACACTGTGTCGATCGAGAGGTGAGATCGGAAGAGCGAGGCACGGAGACGAACAGTTTCAATGCCGTCTTTGGTGCTCGGATCGTCGCTCGCTTTTTTCTCAGGCGTCCGCTCCAGAAACGCAGTTTGCAGGCCTGTCCTGAGCGAAGTCGAAGGGCCGCGCCAAGGCACAGACCCATTGCCTCGCTCTGGAGGGCTCGCCTCTCGATCGCCCGCACGCATGAATAATGCGGGCTAGTATTTTTTCGCCATCTCCGCGAAATAACCTTCCTTGTCCAACTGCTGCAATAGACTCAAATCGACAAACTGCTCCGGCTTTGCATTCTTCGCCTGGGGCACCTTGGGGGCTAAGTCGTCGAGCAGAAACTGAATCCCCTTGAGGGTTGGATAGGGTCGTTTCGGCACACGCTTCACGAACCAGTCATAAGTGGCGTCAAGGACGTCCTGATCGTTCGTGCGCATGTACTTGGCGGTGATTCGTTTTGTCTCATCCTTGTTCTTCGAAATGTAATAGATCGACTCCACGTAGGCCTTCAGCGCGCTAAGGACCGTCGCCCGCTGGCTGCGAATAAACGTCCGCGTCGTAGCAAAGCCGTTCCCTTGAATTTCGACGCCCAGGTCCAGCATATCGAACACCTCGATCATGCCTTGCTTTCGCGCGCGCGGCATTTCAGACGGAGTAAGGATCGTCGCATCGATTTTACCCGCCTCAATCGCCGCCAATCGCTCCATCGTCGGTCCCACCGCGAGCAGCGCCACGTCTTTGTTGGGTTCAAGAGCAAATTTCTTAAGCACAATAATGGCCGCGTTATGAGACGCGGAGCCAAAACTGCTTACCCCTAGGCGTCGCCCCTTCAGTTGCTCTACGGTCGCGATTCCCGGACGCGCCACAACAGAGTAGTTATAAGTGTTTTCGGAGGAAGCGATGAGCACAGCGTCGTGACCTTGCAACCCGGCCTGGACCACGAGGCCGATGTTTACGATCGGCGGGTCACCTGCGACCAGGGCCTGGGTCGCCGTTTGTCCGCCACGGAAAAATATGATCTCAGCATCGAGACCTTGCTTACGAAAAAGTCCGGCGTCTTTGGCAACCCAAATATGAACCTGATTGTAGGAAATCGCCGGATAGCCGATTTTTATTTTTTTGACTTCTTGAGCGTCGGCGCGCGCGCAGAACGATCCCAACAACGCAAGAGCGGCGAACAATGACCACATTTTCATCAGTAGGTGTCGGCGCGTCGGCGCACCGTATCGCTTGCGCTTTTCGAAGATGTCCGGGTCAAATCGTTGGCGGTTTTTCCATCCACCCCTTTCCCCTCCACGATAACCGGGTTACTCGCTTGCGATACAACTCGAGATTCAAGCTGGATCAGCCTGTTTTCAAGGTCCGTGATATGGGATTCTGTAGCGCTCAGCTCCTTTTCCACAATTGTAACAACGGCCGCGGTTGAACCCCACCGCTCATAGCCCAAAAGGAGCCCGAAAAAGACCCCCGCCACAATGCCGATGATCCAATTACCTTTCGTGGAATGAGGATATTTCCTGACCCAAGGCATAGCAATTAAAATTCCTTATAGGATAAAGAAGCGGTCGTCAATCGGTAGGGTCGGACCATTCGCGCGCCTCTAAAGACTGTCCGCTGATCTCCCGCGAAGCATCCGAAGCCAGATACACAAACACGGGCACAATCGCTTCTGGAACCGGTAACGTCAACGGATCTTCATCCGGATATGCCGCCGCGCGCATCTCGGTTCTTGTCGCTCCCGGGTTTACGGCATTGACTCGGATACGGACATCCTTCAGTTCTTCGGCGAGCAATTGCGTGAATCCTTCCACCGCAAATTTGCTGGCGGCATAGGCCCCCCAGCGGGCTTTACCCACTCGTCCGACTCCGGAGGAGATATTGATAATGGCCCCATTCCGCCGCGGCATCATCAGGCACAAGACTTCCTGGGTCATTAAAAACACCCCGGTCAGATTGACGCGGACCACATCTTCCCAGGCCGACGGAGGATAATCGGCGATCGGCACCCGCGGGCCGAGCAGGCTCGCATTGTTCACAAGGATATCGATGACGCCGTACCGGTCGGCGGCGCCGCGCACGATTCGTTTTACATCTTCCACTCTGCCGACGTCACCCGCCAGGCCATAAATCTCACCCCCGCGATTTCGGATTTCCATCACCACTCGGTCAATCGATGGTTGATTCCGCGCACAAATAAAAACACGGGCGCCTTCGCGTGCGTACGCCGCAGCGAGCGCCTTGCCGATTCCGCGGCTGCCGCCGGTTATAAGCGCGACTTTGCCAAATAATTTGTTGTGTCCTACGTTTGCCATTAATTCGATGCTATATCATAGTCGAAATTCCGGCAAATCCATGAAACCGTATCACAGACTTTTCCTATTTCTTCTGGCATCGCTTGCCATTACGGTTCTACTGAGTCCCTGGCTGGCGGTGTCATGGGACCGCTTCGTCAACGCGCGACCCGCTTGGGAGACGTATCGCTATCCCTTCTCACGAATTTTCGATCGCTGTTTTCTTGTTATGTCCATCTTGCTTTTTTTCCCCTGCCGCCGCTTTCTCAAAATCGGCTCTGCCACCCAAATCGGACTCGCACCGCGTACTCACCTAGCAAGCGATATCGCCACCGGCTTTTTTTGGGCGGTCGCTTCAATGGCGCTGCTGGTTGCGTTGATGTCCATCCAAGGTATTTACACACCGTTCTTCCGCTTGAATTTCAGCGATTCGATGAAGACAATCGTGAATGGCTTATTATCCGGTTTGGCCGTGGCTCTTTTGGAAGAGACTTTTTTCCGCGGCATTTTTTTTAAAGGAATGATGGATGAACAAAAACCGATACGGGCCCTCTTTATTGTTAATCTTGTCTATGCGGCCGCGCATTTTGTTCACCCGGAAAACAATTTTCAATTATACGATCATGATCCATGGGGCGGATGGCGTTACCTGGTGGCTTCGTTCAAGCCTTTTCTCAATCTTTCCGACGTGGTTCCAGGTCTCATTGGACTCTTTCTTATTGGGTTAGTATTGAGCTATGCGGTCGTTCGCACCAACACCCTGTTTTTGTCGATGGGACTACATGCCGGTTGGGTATTTAGCATCAAAACGATACGCGTCTTTGGGGATTTTAGACGGCAAGATTTGGGATGGATGTTCGGCTCAACCGACCCGAAAATCGTTAGCGGGGTAATCACATGGATCGGCATACTGAGCGTGGCTGCGGTGGTTCATGGTTTAACCCGTCGCCGCAGTGCTCACAGCTCCAATCGCTTTCCCGAAATCGCTAAGGCAGCGGGTGAAAGTTCCGGGAAGCGGGGCTAGGAGTCTGTCGGAGTAATCAAAATATGCCTGTTTTGGGGGGTACCAAAACCATTACCCGGGACGAGATCATTGATCCTGAGCCAAATGTGAAAGAAATATTTTTTGCTCAACTAATTCTCCGACAGGCTCCTAGCGAACTTGAATTCTCTACTTCTAGTCCTGCACGAGATTTGCCGTCGGCCAACGTAACATCAAAGGCCGAGCCGCTTACGGAGCGAGTCTATCGTTGCGTCGGATGACGGCTGCGTACGGAACACCCGTGCCGAACGCCGCAAAGTTCTCTTGGTATTGTTAGCTTCCTCGCCTATTTAGTCGCAGGCATGGGAATCGGCGCCAGGCCGTCCGATGTCGCGTTGCAGACTCCACCGTCGCATGTATTTCCGCCCAAATCACTCAACATGACTGTCGTCTGTGGATTTGGATTGCCATCGGGTTTCGTACAATCTTTGAAACCCGGAGCTTCAACTTGAATCGGAAACTTATTGGCGGAGAGATCGTTATTTTTTAAATCCAAATGGCTCTCGCGATCAGCGCACCCGAAGACTGACAAACCGTCGCGTTCGTTAGCCTCCGTTGACCGCGACAATGGCGAATTGGTGCATCGTAGAATTCATTTGCGCTTGGTCCTGCATTATCCAGGAGAACAAGTCGCCCGTCGGTAAACCGGGATTTTCCAGATCGTCCCATTTGCTTTTTCCTCCTATGCTGCTTACGCTCGACTCACGGAAAGCACAGAATAGCCGCTGCGACCGCGTGGTAGTTTTGCCTTGTGCAGTATACCTTGGAGCGGCACAAAGGAGACTGGCGGAAAAATCGGGCCGGACGCGGATGCCATTTTGCACAATAGGATAACCGACCGGCAATTGTTGTGTCAAAAAAACTCCTCCTCCGAGCCCGGACAACGACCTCTCACAGCATACTTTAGGAGCAGTTCATGGCTGAACCGACCGTCATATGTCCCCAGTGTAAGAGTGAAGTTAAACTGACCGAATCCCTCGCGGCGCCGCTTTTGGAATCGGTCCGGAAGCAGTATGAGCAACGGCTCACGCAAAAGGACGCCGACATGGCCAAGCGCGAGCAGCTTATTCAACAACGTGAAGCGACGCTGCAGAAAACCAAAGATACCCTGGATGAACAGGTCGCGCAGAAGGTGCAACAAGAGCGCGCTAGAATCGCTGCCGAAGAAGCCAAAAAAGCCAAGCTTGTTCTAGGCAGTGACCTTGAGGACAAAACTAAGGAAATCAGCGAGCTTCAGGAGGTTCTGAAACAACGAGATGCAAAGCTTGCAGAGGCCCAACAAGCACAGGCCGAGCTGATCCGCAAGCAACGAGAACTCGACGACGCCAAGCGCGAACTGGATTTAACCATTGAGAAGCGAGTTCAAGCCGACTTAGGCACCGAGCGGGAGAAAGCCAAGAAGGAAGCCGAAGAAGAGCTAAAGCTTAAGGTGATGGAAAAAGACCAGACCATCACTGCTATGCAAAAACAGATTGAAGACTTGAAACGCCGCGCCGAACAGGGGTCGCAGCAACTTCAAGGAGAAGTTCAAGAACTTGAGCTTGAAGCCTTGCTGTCCACTAAATTTCCGCGCGATACCATCCAACCCGTTCCCAAAGGCGAATTCGGCGGCGACGTGCTGCAGCGCGTCATCGGCCCGCTCGGCCAGCAGTGCGGCACGATCCTTTGGGAATCGAAGCGAACTAAGAATTGGAGCGACGGGTGGCTGCCCAAACTGCGCGAAGACCAACGCGCCGCCAAAGCCGAACTCGCGGTTATCATCAGCCAGGCGCTGCCAAAAGAAGTTGAGTCTTTCGAATGCATTGACGGCGTATGGGTCGCCCATCCCAAGGTCGCTCTCCCTGTGGCCATGTCCCTGCGCCAGATACTCATTGAAGTCGCGGGTGCGCGCCAAGCTTCCGAAGGCCAACAAACAAAAATGGAAATGGTGTATCAATATTTAACCGGCCCCCGCTTCCGCCAGCGCATCGAAGCCATCGTGGAAGCCTTTTCTTCGATGAAGAAAGATTTGGACGTAGAGAAAAAAGTCCTCACGCGCCAATGGGCGAAACGCGACGAACAGATCGAGCGCGTCATGCAAGCTACCGTCGGCATGTATGGCGACTTCCAGGGCATCGCCGGCAGGACCCTGCAAGAAATAGAAGGCCTCGAGTTTCAGGGAATGTTGGATTTCAAGGGAGAGGAATAGAGCCGAGCTAAATTTACCTCCAGACCCGGTCGCATTTCGTCTAGCGATTGTCGGGAGTTTCTTGATTTCAGAGCCTCCATCGCTGTAACCTTTTGATAAAGCGCCAACGACTTGAGGATCGAGATCGATGGAACGTTTCCAAAGCGCTTCTAGAAAGATCACTCACGCTAAACGTTCACGGAGACACAACCGGCCCCGGGTGATATTCAGGGCCGAGCCTCGACGGTAGCAGAAAGGTGATTGACCATGACAGAGACAGACGTCTTGCTGGATGCGTTCACGCGCGTCTACGAGTCCCTCCACCGCACCCTGGCTGATCTCACGGCAGCAGAGCTCATCCAGGAGCCGCATCCGCCCATCGGCTGGCTCGCCTGGCGGCTCACCCGAATCATGGACAGCAACGTGTCGCGCCTTGCAGGCCGGGAGCAGCTATGGATCGGAGAGGGTTGGGCCGCTCGCTTTGGTATGCCGCCCGAGCCCGCGGATTTTGGGCGATCCGCGACTCACACGCGCGAGCAAGTTCGAGCGTTTCGCACCTCAACGGACCTACTTCTCGGATACCACGATGCGACGTATGAGCGAATGAAGACCTACCTCGAGACGTTAACCGCTGAAGAGCTTGCGCGTCAGCTCGACGAGCCGCAGTATCAGCCACTCCCCACCGTAGCCGTCCGCATCGTGAGCGTGTTGGAGAACGCGATGACCAACGAGGGGCAGATTAGCTACTTGAAGGCTTATCACCGGCTCCGCGGCTGGTTTCCACGTGAGGCTAAGGATCCCGCCAGCTTCCGCTAACCCTTTGGCAAATACAGTGCCGCAGCATGAGAAGGAGAATTACGGTTCGGGTTGCGCAAGTAAATGGCCGCCTTCTTGATGCGATCCCAAAAAAGCGCGGATTCCCGGACAGCTCCGACCCAATTCAGGCAGCTCATTTTCGTTTTGGCTCTCCATGATGGCCCCTAACGACGATCAAAGTTTCCTTTGCTTAAACGCTTCTCCGGCAAAGATGGACCATTTCTGGGCCGAGGGATGGCGCCACTTCGGAGTCTTCTTCTTTCGCTACCGCTTGGCGGATCATGGCGACAAACAATTTTCCGTTCTGCCGTTGCGAATCGATCTGGCGCGTTTCACGCTTACGCGCAGCCAGAAACGCGTGCTCGCGAAGAACCGCGATACTAAAACGGTGATTCGACCGGCGATCGTGGATGAAGCGAGAGAGAATCTCTTTGCGAAACATATTTTCCGCTACCGGGAGAATATCCCCTCCTCTCTTTTCGATTTCATGTCGCCAGCGCCTGCTTCAGTTCCTTGTCTCAATCTGGAGCTCTGTATTTACCTGAACGAGACATTGCTCGGTGTTACCTACCTGGACATCGGGCAGACTGCGACGTCGGCTGTCTACGCCATGTTTAATCCGGCGCAGGCGAAACGGAGCTTAGGCATTCTTATGATGCTCCACTCGATCTCGTTTTCGCGTGAGCAAGGGTACCGCTACTATTATCCCGGCTATGCTTACCGGGAGCCGTCCGCTTATGATTACAAGAAGAGAATGATGGGGCTGGAGTACCTGGACTGGACTGCGGGATGGAAGCCCTACGTGGCCTTCCCTTTAAGCCAACAAACTCGCATGCTATTCGATTGACAGCCCTTTTCGCGCCGAAGTATAGTTCCAGTACATCCCTACGCGCGCCAATTCACCCTGTTCACAAGACTATTGGAGGAAACATCATGAGCCGCTGGCCTGAGGTAGCTAAGCGATTGGATGAAATGGCCAATCAGTGGTACACGGCACCGGAAATCCGCCGCATGCTGACCGTGCCTCTCACACCGGCGCGACTCGCCTTCCGCCACCTGCACATGACGTTCTTCGGCAACAACCGCCGCGACTGTTGGGCCGCGGTGTCATCCAAGGCACCGCTCGACGTCAAACGCGCGATTTGGGAGCACGAAAAAGACGAGCTGATTTACGATCCGCGCATGGGCAAGGCGCATGTGACGGAAGAAGATTTGGGCAGTAACAAAGAGTCCGACATGATTCCCGGCGCGCGCGCCGCTTTTTACGCGTGGCTTTACTGCGCGCGGGAAAATCCCTGGCTCGAAGGCCTCGCCTGTTCGCACATTCTCGAACGGCGCAATAACGACCAGATTGTCAACGGCGGCACGTTGACTCAGCGTTTGGTCAAGCGCCAAGAGCTTGAGCTGGGCATTAAGAAGAAAGACCAGGACATCGGCACGCGAGTCCACTTAATCGCGGACATCGATCACTCGGCGCTGCTGGATGAAGTTTTTACACGCTATGTGGTCGATGAGTTGAGCGCGCAGCAAGTTTTTCGCGGCGCCGAAGAGTCGCTTGCCATCGAGCGCTGCTTTCACGGCGCAGTAGCGACGGCAATGGCGGAGCTAGACTGAACCGTTGAGGCGAAGAATGTAATAATCTTCGCTTCGTTTCAGAATGACATTGAAGCGAGCGGTCATCTAATTATTCAATACCGATCAGAGACACAGATATGGAATTTAAACACGGCCTCATCAGCGCCGATTCCCATGTCGTTACCGACCGCAACGCCTTTCTCGACCGCATGTCAAAGAGCAAATTCGGCGAGCGCATCCCGCACATCATGGAAGTCGAGAATAACGGCGCCAAGGTCGAGCGCTGGGTCGTCAACGACCGGCCGCTAAAGACGCGCGGCGTGTGCAATTGCCCCGCGGTGATGGGTGATCCGTCGCGCCTTTCGTATCCGCAGCGCTGGGATGACGTTCCGGCCAAGGCTTACGTCCCCAGCGAACGGCTCAAAGCGCTGGATGCCGACGGCATCGATGGCGAAGTGTTGTTCCCCAATGATCCGAGCTCTTTCCACCAATATAGCGATCCCGAGTTCGAACTCGCTTGTGTTCAAGCCTACAACGACTGGCTGATCGAGGACTGGGCGAGCGCAAGCAACCGTTTCGTCCCCCAGTGCATCGTCCCGCTGTGGCCGCCTGAAGCGATCGTGCAAGAAATCAGGCGCGCAGTCGCTAACGGTCACCGCGGCGTCATTTTTCCCGCGGTGCCGATGAATTTGCGCAAACTGCCGCACATCAACGGCCACGAGTACAATTCGGTCTGGGCCGTCTGCCAAGATCTCGAAGTGCCATTGTGTTTTCACGCCGGTTCGGCACCCGAGCTTCGGTTTCCCGTGTACCCTGCTCTGGCGCCCGAGGTCGCGGACGCATTGCGCGCCGTCATTCGACCCGCCAGC
>JBGPIK010000288.1:0-8947 GCA_041484845.1 Binatia bacterium
GAGCGAAGAGCCGTCTTTGAGCAGCGCAACAAAAGAGCCGATCAAAGCCGGCATGGTGTTGACGCTCCGGGCCTGTTTTACCGGCGAGCAGTCGGGCAGCGCGCTCATCTCGCGTCCTTATCTAGTCACCGACTCGGGACCTGGACCATTGGCCCGCGGGCATGAGAAGTTAATTGCGATTGGAGACTAAAACGGCAATGGACAGGTCAGCGAGCCGCAAAGCCATCGAGGCGCGGCAGATTGAAAAAATATCGCGAATGCTCAAGACGGAACTTCCGGGTAATCCGTTCTATCGCCGCAAGCTGCTTGACAGAGGATTTACGACTGCAGATTCGCTCGCGGAGTTCAGCAAATTCCCTTACACGATCAAAAGCGAGCTGGTTGCGGATCAGCAAGCCAATCCTCCTTTCGGTACGGCACTGAGCTTTCCAGTTGAGCGCTACACTCGCGTCCATCAAACCTCGGGAACCACAGGAAAGCCGATGTACTGGCTCGACGCCGAGGAATCGTGGGTCTGGTGGGGAGAGTGCTGGAAAACCATCTTTGAAGCCGCGGGCGTTAAGCCCGGAGATCGAATTTACTTTGCTTTTTCTTTTGGACCTTTCATCGGCTTTTGGTCCGCTTGGGAGGGCGCGCGCACACTAGGCGCATTGGCGATTTCCGGAGGCGCCCAGACGACCATGCAGCGCATCAAAGCCATTGTCGATTATCAGGCAACGGTGCTGGTGTGCACGCCCACTTACGCGCTTCATATGGCTGCCGAAGCGCAAAAGGCCGGCATCGATCTTGCGAAAGGTTCGCAGATGCGGATTACGATTCACGCCGGCGAGCCAGGCGCCAGCATTCCGAGCACCAAGAGAAGGATCGAAGAAGGTTGGGGCGCGAAATGTTACGATCATCCCGGCGCCACTGAAGTAGGCGCCTATGGCTTTGAATGTGAGAATCAACCGGGCGGCCTTCACATCAACGAGAGCGAATTCATCGCCGAGGTGATCGATCCGGAGACGGGCGAGCCGGTCGGAGACGGAGGAAAAGGCGAATTAATCATTACCAACCTCGGCCGCTTGGGTAGCCCGATCATCCGCTACAGAACTGGCGACCTGGTTCAGCCAAGCTTCAGACCCTGCCCGTGCGGCCGTCCCTTCGCCCTTTTGGAGGGTGGAGTATTGGGTCGAATAGATGATATGACTGTGATACGGGGCGTCAATGTCTTCCCGAGCGCCATCGAAAACGTCATGAGAGAGTTTAGTGAAATCGAGGAATTTAAAATTGAAACTTTTATGAGAGAGGAGCTGCGCGAGATCAAACTAACCGTGGAGCCTCGAGCCGACTGTCAATCAGTGACGGCCCTCGATGAGAGAGTCGCCCGGACTTTCCGCGAGCGGCTGGGACTGCGTCCTTACGTCGAGGTGGTTTCCTGCGGGACCCTGCCGCGGTTTGAGCTTAAAGCTAGAAGGTTTTTCAAGTCATGAAACAGATTCTTCATTTGCGAGTCAACGGCGAAGACCAAGAAGTCGCCACCGAAATCAACAAGACGCTTTTGGAAGTGTTGCGCGAGGATATGCACTTGACCGGGACCAAGCATGGTTGCGAGCTGGGCGAATGCGGCACGTGCACCGTGCTTGTCAACGGCGAACCGGTTCTTTCCTGTTTAGTTTTGGGTGTGGAGGTGGAAGGCATTGAGATTCTGACCGTTGAGGGGTTGAAGGAGCGTGATAAACCCCATCCGCTTCAGAAAGCCTTTGCCGATCTCGGCGCCGCCCAGTGCGGCTACTGCACGCCGGGGATTCTCCTCACGGCGAAAGCCTTTTTAGAAAAGAATCCCCATCCCAGCCGCGCAGAAATTCGCGCGGCGTTGGCCGGCAATCTCTGCCGCTGCACCGGCTATACCAAGATTCTGCAAGCCGTGGAGATCGTTGCCAAGGGAAAGGAAGTTCGATGAGCAAGGTTAATTATTCAGTGATCGGCAAGCCGCTCCCCAAAGTGGACGCGATGGGGAAGTGCACCGGGGAGACGCGTTTTGCCAATGATTTCGATCTGCCACGAATGAGCTATGCTAAACTGCTCAGGAGTCCTCATCCGCATGCGCGCATTCACGGCATCCGCACAGAGAAAGCCCTCCAGCTCGAAGGCGTCTATGCGGTGCTGACCGGCGCCGAGCTGCCGCAGAAATTCGGCATCATGCCGGCGACGGAAGACGAAGAGGCGCTCGCCGTGGAAAAAGTCCGGCACGTCGGAGATCCCGTGGCGGCCGTCGCCGCATCGACAGAAGCGATTGCGGAGCGGGCGATCCAGTTGATCGAAGTGGATTACGAGCTACTCAAGCCCATTCTCTCGATCGAGGAAGCGCTGGCGGCGACCGAGGAGAGCGACCGGATCCACACGTGGAATCGGCGCGCTAATATTCAAAAAGCGGTTTCTTTCGAGTTCGGAGAATTCGAGCACAGCTTTGAACGAGCGGACCATATTTTCGAGGACACTTTTTTCTATCAAGGTAACACCCACCTGCCGATGGAGCAGTACTGCGCCATCGGACAGTATGGACCCGGAGACAAGCTAACGCTCTGGTCGTCAACGCAAACGCCCCACTATCTCCATCGCGCCCTGGCAAAAGTATTGGGCTTGCCCATGAGTCGCATCCGGGTGATCGCCACTCCGGTGGGCGGTGGTTTCGGCGGCAAAAGCGATCCCTTTTCGCACGAGATCTGTGCCGCCAAGCTCGCCATGATCACGGGCAGACCGGTGAAGTTCACTCTCACGCGCGAAGAAACTTTCTACGTGCATCGCGGGAGACATCCGGTGAAAATGTGGATCAAAACTGGCGTCAAAAAAGACGGCACCCTCCAGACCATGCACTTCAGATCTTTTCTTGATGGCGGAGGTTACAGCAGTTACGGGTTGGCATCCGTTTACTATACCGGCGCACTGCAAACCGTAACGTACAAACTGCCGGCCTATAAGTTTGAGGGAGTGCGGGTTTTTACCAACAAGCCCGCGTGCGGACCCAAGCGCGGCCATGGAACGCCACAGCCTCGGTTCGCGTTGGAAATTCACCTGGACAAAATCGCCGAAAAACTCGGCATCGATCCCATCGATCTCAGGCTCAAGCAGATCGTGGAACCTAACATGGTGACGGTCAATGGTCTGAAAATCAGCTCGTGCGGGCTGAAGGAGTGCATCGAAAAGGTTGCGGCACGGGCTGAGTGGAAAAAGAAATTTCGCCGGCTTCCTTACGGTAAAGGCGTCGGTTTTGCCGCTAGCGCGTACATCAGCGGAGCCGGCCTGCCGATTTATTGGAACAAGATGCCCCATTCCGGCGTGCAGATCCGCCTCGATCGGGGCGGCGGCATCACGGCTTTTTGCGGCTCCAGCGACATAGGACAGGGCTCGGATTCCATTCTGGTGTACGCTGTAGCCGAAGAGTTCGGCGTGAGCCCGAGCGATGTCCGGGTGTTCACATCGGACACGGACCTTACGCCAGTCGATTTAGGAAGTTACTCGAGCCGGGTCACCGTCATGACCGGCAACGCGGCGATACAGGCTTGCGGAAAATTGAAGAAGCTTCTCCTCGAAACCGCCGGCGAGACTCTTGAAGTTCCCGTCGATGATTTGGAAATGGCCGATGGGCAGGTGCGCAGCCGAAGTTATCCAAAAAAGGCGATGAGCTTCGTCGAATGCGTGGAAGCCACCGAAGCGAAACACGGAACGCTCGGCGCCACCGGCAGCTATACGCCGCCGAAACATCCTGCCAACTACAAAGGATCCGGAGTCGGCCCCACGCCGGCCTACACGTTTACCACCGCGATCGTGCAGCTCGATTGCGACCCGGAAACAGGCGGGATCAAAATTGAAAAGATCTGGATCGCGCACGACTGCGGCAGAGCCTTCAATCCTCTGCTCGTCGAGGGTCAGACCGAAGGCAGCGTTTACATGGCCTTGGGTGAAGCGTTGATGGAAGAGCAGGTGTTTAGAAAAAATGGTTTGCACAAAATTCCGTCCATTCTCGAGTACAAGAGCCCGACGACGCTGGAGACGCCGGAGATCGAGACGATCTTAATCGAGACCAACGATCCCGAAGGGCCGTATGGCGCCAAGGAAGCCGGACAAGGACCGCTGCTGCCCGTTGTCCCGGCGGTGGCTAACGCCCTCTACGACGCTATCGGCGTGAGAATCGATGAGATTCCCATTACCGCTGATAAAGTGTTAAGGGCGCTTGAGGGGCGCTATAAGCGAGTTTCTGTTCCGTCGTTTCAATTTCCTCCTCCCGTCAAATGGCAGCTTGGCGACGGCGTCGCGGTTACGCAAAAGAGTTAAGAAAGACAGAGAATATGCTGAGACTACCGGAATTCAATTACGTCAGGCCTAAATCGCTCCAAGAGGCGGCCCGATTGATGGCTGACCTGGGCAATGATGCCATGGTCGTAGCGGGCGGCACCGATCTCTATCCCAAAATGAAGCGGGGTCAGTTCACGCCGAGACATTTGGTCTCGTTGAACTCTTTGCCTGAGATCAAAGGAATTCGCGTCGATGATAAAGACGGGATGTGGATCGGCGCCGGCGAAACTTTGACTGCGGTCGCCCGCCATCCGCAAGTGAACGAACTGTTCCCCGCTCTCGCCCAGGCGGCCGGATTGGTTTCCAGTCCGCAGCTGCGCAACGTGGGGACGATCGGCGGCAACATTTTTGTCGATACGCGCTGCAACTATTACGATCAGACTTTTTTCTGGCGCAATGCAGCCGGCTTTTGTATGAAAAAGGATGGTCAGATCTGCCTCGTGGCGCCAAAGAGCAAAGTGTGTTTGGCGGTGTTCTCATCGGATACGGCTCCGGTCCTATGCAGTCTCGATGCCACTGCGCACCTTGTCGGACGCGATGGCGGCCGCGCGGTTCCGTTCACTCAGCTCTATGGCCCTGATGGCATTCAGTACTTGGCTAAGAGAAACGACGAACTGCTTCAGGGAATTACGATTCCACGATCGGTCTTCGGTCGTCGCAGCGTCTATTTGAAACTCTGCCGCAGAGGATCTTTCGACTTTCCGGTGTTGGGTGTCGCCGCCACGATGCAGCTCAAGGCCGATGGAACATGCGGCGCTGCGACTGTGGTTTTGACCGCGGTTGCTTCGGCGCCGGTATATGTGGAAGCAGACTCGATTCTACGAGGCCAAAAAATCACTCCCGAGATCATCGACAGGGTCGCCGAGACTGCCGCCAAGGTTTCCCGCCCGGTCGACAACACCGACATGGATTATTGGTATCGCAAACGCATGACCAAGGTTTACGTGAAGAGAGCGCTGGCACAGCTCGCCGGCCTGGAAATCAAGAGCGCTCAAACGCAAAGCTAAGCTATCGTTAGGGCAGGGAGATGGACGACAATCTTGCCCCTATTCTGGAAGGCAATGCACGTCGCCTAGGCGACAAGACCGCGCTGGTTTGGGACGGCGGGAGCCTCACTTGGGCCGAACTGGACAGGCGCGCGTCGGGCTTCGCGCGCCACCTCACGGCGCAAGGGATCGGGGCCGGAGACAGAGTTGCCATTCTCATTCCCAACCACTGGAGTTTTGTCGTCGCTTTTTTAGGCGTCCTCAAGGTCGATGCCACCGCGGCTCCACTGAGCCCCGAACTGAAACAGGAAGAGGTTGACGAGCTGCTCGCCGATCTCCGGCCCAATGGAGTCTTCCGGGATGTCGTTGTGGAAGAGGGCACGTGGGTCACTCCCGAGCATGCTCTGTCGCCCGCCGTCATCATCTACACCTCCGGCAGTACCGGGCGACCTAAAGG
This sequence comes from Binatia bacterium, assembly GCA_041484845.1. GTDB lineage: Bacteria > Desulfobacterota > Binatia > UBA9968 > UBA9968 > JBGPIK01. The sequence continues at coordinate 5,779 of JBGPIK010000288.1, forward strand.
CGCCGTCTTCACTCACCCAGCCGTGCTCTTCGGCAATGAGACATGGGGCCGAGTCGTGATGGATCTGAGCGCGGAGGACGTGGTTTTGGGAGTGCTTCCTTACTCCCACAACTACGGGCTTTACGCCGGGCTGCTCGCGCCCCTGCTCCTCGGCGGCACGGTGGCATTGATCGAACGTTTCACGCCTGAGGGTGTCCTTGAAGCGATAGCGCGACACCGGGTGACGGCCTTCCCCGGGGTCGCCACCATGTTCCGGCGTCTTCTCAGCTCGCCGTCGTTCTGTAACGTCGATCTGTCGAGCTTGCGGGTGACGACTTCCGGCGCCGCGCCTTGTTCCGATGAGCTGTGCAAAGAATGGCGCGACTCGACCGGCGTCCGCATTCTATGCGGCTACGGCGCCACTGAAGTACCGCGCCCGATTTCCTGCTTTGCCAACGATCAAGAGCATTCGCCCAGCGCAGCCGGTAGAATCGTTCCCGGAGTAGAAATACGCGTGGTCGATGAACAGGAAAGAGCGTTGCCCGAAGGAGAAGTGGGCGAATTGCTAATCAAGTCCCCCTCCGCGATGGAAGGCTATCTCGATCATCCGGATGAAACGCGCGAGGTCTTATCCGAAGGCTGGTATCGGACTGGCGATCTTGGCACTGTCTTACCCGGTGGTTTTGTTCGCCTCGTCGGGAGAAAACGCGAAAGGATTCTTCGAGGAGGCTATTCTGTTTTTCCTCAAGAGATTGAAGCCGTATTGCTTTCTCATGCCGCAATCGCTGAAGCCGCCGTTGTGGGCATTCCCCATGCCGAGCTGGGCGAAGAGATCGCGGCATTTGTAATTTTGAAACCGATGGCGCAGGCGCGCAGCGAAGAAATCATTGCTTATAGCAAGGAGCATCTGGCCCACTACAAGTATCCCCGTCATGTCACGATCCTGAAGGATCTGCCTAGAGGAATGACTGGGAAAACTCTCAAGTCGGAGCTGTTGAAGAGCTACGTCACGCCATGAAAGCAATGCCAAAAAAAACGGGGACCGCCAAGGTTGAATTGGTGCCCGAAAGAAAGGCCGCAGCCGAACAACAAAAAAACTTGCGCGGCTTTCTTGAACAGCTGAAAGCTTCCCTGCCGCACGACTACCACCGCGTCGAGAGGGAGATTGCACCGGCGCGTTTTGAAGTCACCGCCCTGCTGCAGCACCTCGAGGATGAGAAAAGATTCCCCGTCCTGTTCTTCGAAAAGCCGCTGAACATGGAGGGCAAACCGTCCGCTTTCCCCCTGCTGAGCAATGTTTTCGCCACCCGCCAGCGCTGTGCGTTGGCGCTGGGTATGCAGCCGGAGGAAGAAGGTCTGCCGCTGAGCCTGGAGTACGCGCGCCGCGAAGATATGTTGCTTGCGCCGGTAAAAGTACCCGCGCGCACCGCGCCGGTCAAGCAAGTGATCAAGCGCGGCAACGAAGCAAACCTTCACGAGCTGCCCGTGGTTCGGCATCATGCCATGGACCCGGCCCCGTACATCGACATGACGCCGGTGGTGAAAGACCGCGACGGAGACTTTTACAACATTGCTTTTCAGCGCACCATGGTGAAAGGTCCGAGGCGACTTGGACTGCACATGTCCCCCAGACACAACTGGCAGATCCACCGTAAGCACGAAGAGAAAAACCGGCCGACGCCCGTTGCCATCGTCATCAGCCATCACCCGGCGTTTTATCTCGGCGCGCTGAATGTCTCGCCATTCGGTGTCGACGATTACGCCCGGGTTGGCGCCATCATGGGAGCGCCGCTCCGCCTCACGCCTTCGGAGACCTTGGGAGAGAATTTTTTGGTGCCGGCCGATGCCGAGATGGTGATCGAGGGGCACATTATTCCCAACGTCAAAGAGATCGAAGGCCCCTTCGGCGAGTTTACCGGATATTACGGTCCACAACGGTTGCGTAACATCATCGAAGTTTCTGCCATCACCCATCGCAGTGATGCCATCTTTCAGCACATTTTTACGGGTCACCGGGACACCTGGGTGGTGGGCGGCATTCCCAAAGAGGGTAGCCTTTTCAATCTCATTCGCGGCATCGTGCCGACAACCAAAGCGGTTCACTTTCCCATTTCCGGCTGCTGCCGCTTCAATTGTTATATCTCCATCGACAAAAAGGTGGACGGCGAGACCAAGCAGGCAGCACTGGCCGCGCTGGGCGGGTGCGACTTCGTCAAACATGTCGTGGTCGTGGACGCCGATATTAACATTTACAACGAAGAAGAAGTCATGTGGGCGGTGGCAACTCGCGTGCAAGCCGACCAGGACGTTGACATCATAAGAAACGTCAAAGGAAACACTCTGGATCCTTCGCAGACCGACAACATCATGACCGCCAAAATGATCATCGACGCTACCCGGCCGGTGCAGCGACCCTTTGAGGCCCGCGTAGCCGTACCGGGAACGGCGATGGAAAAAACGCGGCTTGAAGATTTCATCTCACGCGTGGTGGTTGACCGGATGCCAAAGGTCTAAGACTGGGAGAAGAAGTCATGGCAAAAATTTTTTGGGTGACCTGTCCAAAATGCCGGGGCGAGTTTTATTGTCATTGGCAGGAGCTCCGGCACAAGAAAATCCAACTCCTCTGCCCATATTGCAGTCATCAATTTCTGGATGAGGAGAGCCCGAAAATCGTCGAGTAAGAATCAGCCGATCTCGTGCCGCAAGACTTGAGAACCGATCTCGAACCCGTCGAGAAATTTTGTTGGAGGGAAATCGCATCGTGAAGGATCTTCGTAGCTTCATTGAAACAGTCCGTCAGGAATTTCCAGAGGAGGTCTTAACGATCAGTAAGGAGGTCGATCCTCGCTTCGAGATCACGGCGCTGGTCGCCAAGCTGGAACAGGAGAGGCGGTTTCCCATACTGGTCTTTGAAAACGTCAAGGGCACCAAATTTCCTGTCGTGACCAATGTGCACGCCGCGCGTCGGCGCCTGGCTTCGGCGATCGGCAGCGAGCCACGCGGCGCAGTAGCCGACTATCTGCGCAGAATCGAGCGTCCCGTTCCACCCAAGGAAGTTGATACCGGACCTGTCAAGGAAGTCATCTTAAAGGGAGACCAGGTGGATCTGCGCGCCATGCCGCAAATCGTCCATCATCAAGATGACGCCGGCCCCTATCTGACAGCCGGCATCACGCTGGCCCGGGATCCC
>JBGPIK010000289.1:0-8924 GCA_041484845.1 Binatia bacterium
AAAACCCCTTGGGTGCCGCAGTGGTATCGGACATAGACCGGTACCGCTGGAGCAGCCATTGGGGGTATTTGAACAAGAAGCAATGCCCGGACTGGCTCGATACGCGCTCGGTGATGTCTCGGTTCGGTGGACTCAAAGCATATCAGCGCTTCATGCATGAGGAGATCGAAGAAGAGATAGGGGAGTTTTACCAGGGCCCGTACCACAAGCCGGTGTTGGGGAGCAAGGAATTCATCGGAAGGGTCAAAGAACGGCTCGGGGACAAAGCCCGAGTGGACCAAGAGAAGCCGGAATCGCGGCGGATCTTTGGGGTAGAACTCGAAGAGATCGTGGCGGCAACGGCAAGGGAGTACGGTAAGGGGGTCGAGGAGTTAAAGCGGCGAAAGCGCGGCGGGGAGAACGAGGCGCGGATGGTAGCGATCTATCTCGGCCGGCATTTGGGAGGCCACAGGCACGAGGAAATCGGTAAGGCGGTAGGACTCGATAAAACGTCTTCGGCGAGTTCGGCCTATTTACTTATGAAGGGGCGAGTTGCCAAAGAGAAGCGGCTTGTCCGCAGAGTACGGAGAATTGAAGAGGCGTTAACAAAAAACAAAAAGCGGACGTGACCCCTTTTTCACTCTTCGCCGCTCAGGCTAAGCTGAGGCGCGGTAATATCAAGGACGCAGTCCCCCAACTACGCTCCGTCGCGAGCGATTGCTCGGGCAACGTGACCGTCCTGGCTGCCGCGCAGGCGGAATTGAAAAGACTGCGAGTAAAATAAGCACCCCCAACTCCCGGTCTCCCTAAAATTGCGACCCCTACTTGCTTATGTTCCCGGCAGTGATTCTGAGAAGTTAGAGACGGAGAAGTCAGCCCCCGCCATCCTCGGCTTGACGAAGTGTAACGAAGTTCCCAGTCAGATATACCATCAGCCGGGTGGTAATGAAGAGGGCGCACCGCCACTGAATGTCGTCACTCGGTAGCCGGCTTGAGCCGTTCCCACTAGGGTCAGCGTATAATCGAACTGTTTTCCGCCGCTGCCATCGCCGTGCAAAGCTACGTGGACAATTTTTTCTCCCTTAATAGGTGCTGCAGCCACAACCGCGACTTTGAGGGGATAGCCGTTAGGATGCATGTAGGTTACTTTTTCTTTGAATTTCTCCAGTGGCACATAGGCCCGTGCCTTATCGGCCAATAGGAGATAACTTCTGTCGAAATCATGTTGTATGAATGCGACCTTGGCGAACTCAACGGCCTGCTCTGCCGCCAACTTCTCGTCATGGGTATAGTTCTCCGAGCACCCAGCCACACTCAGCAGTAAACACAAAACAGCAAAACTCCGTTGCATCTTAACGACCCTCCGGTTGCGCACACAGAATCCAAAACATGCCGCTACGACCAGCCCGCATTATTCACGATTAGAGGCAGAACGATGACACTATGTCGATCGAGAGGTGAGCCTGGAAGAGCGAGGCACGGGGACGAACAGTTTCAATGCCGTCTTTAGTGATCAGCTCGGCGTTCGCCTTTTTCTCTGGCGTTCGCTCCAGACACGCAGTTTGCGGGCCTGTCCTGAGCAAAGTCGAAGGGCCGCCCCAAAGGACAGACCCATTGCCTCGCTGTGGAGGGCTCGCTTCTCGATCGCCCCCGTGCGTGAATAATGCAGGGTAGCTTCATCTAACCCCGCCAAAAATGGACGGGGCCTGCCCACCATTCATCGGACTTTTTGCCTTTGAACGTGTCAGTAAACCAAAATGGCTTTAACGCGCCAACGGTTCCACTCACTGTAAAGCCCATAGCGGTGGCATAGAAAAACATTCCTGGCAAAATGCCTCCGGGCTGCCTGATCATAAACGTCATCACTACGACAATAGAACAGCCCAAGTAACCCGAGACGAAGAAGCGGGCCAGCCATGGCAGTGTTCCGGCTGAAGTAAACGCCATCAATACAAGCCCTGTCATCAGACCTAAAAGCGGCGCCGCCGGCAAAAGAATCATTTCGGCCATCGGCGAACGAACCAAAAGGGAGGAACCGAAAGCCGGCGACGGTGGATCCAGCACATAAAACCAACGGTCGATTCGATTCAAGATAGCGTCGAGGGCACACTCCACCGCCATCTCCGGCTGTTTTGCATTCTGTTGGAGGATATTTTCGATATTTCTTTCTACCTGAAATCGCGAGAACATTCTGTGCAGATTTTTGCTGGTCGCAATGGCCACGCGCGCGTCTTGTGTAGCGATAAGAAGCAGCACCGTTCCAGCCGAACCTTTATCCGCCAGTTGATTGAGCTCGAATGCTTCTGTCCCGATGCTCAACAAGCTTTCGCGGTAGTCTCCATCCATAACCACAATATAGATGGCATAACCGGTTTTCTCGGCGAAACGGGCCAATCGCCAGTCAAGATCCGCACTGTAAATTGGATTAAGCACGGCAGCAAGGTCATTAACTTTCATCGAGAGTGGGGGTAGGTTGAAGGATCTCACTCGCGCTGGATCCAATAGCAGCAGCAATACGAGCGCGAGAAATATCAGGCGATGCAAATTTGCTGCTTTGCCGCTGGACAAGAGGTCTTCAAGCATGAAGTAATCACCCGGTGAAGGAATCAAAAATAATCGCTGACCGAACTTGTTGACCAGGACGGACTCTAGCCCAGTTGAAGGGCGCAAATCAAGGCGAATGGGCGAGCTGAATATGCAAATAGCAAAGGGCAAAGCGCTAAGCGCAAATCAGCGAATGCTTCTGAAAGACTCATGCCTCCTTGCTCCCTGTTCCATGCGCTATGCGAAAAGGCACAGACCCATTGCCTTGGCTCTGGAGCGCTCGCGCCTCGATGGCAGTCACGTTCCAACAATTCGGGCTAAGTTCCGGGTCCCTCTTTTATTCTCTTCGCTAACCGAATAGGAAAACTCTAGAACGTCGGAGGCATGAAATGGAAAAGACGCCAATCGGGGTTGTGAGGCAGGTTTCCGGGACTTTTCAGGTCACCGTGAAGGCAAAAACTCGGACCGTTCACGTCGTGACGCTAACGGACGATTACCATCAAAAGCTCACCGGCGGGAAAGTGACTCCGGAAAAATTGATCGAGACATCATTTGAGTTCTTGCTCGAGCGCGAAAGCAACACCTCGATCCTTTCTCATTTCGAGCTTCCCGTGATCGCGCGCTATTTTCCGGAATACGAAGAAGTCATTGTCGAACGCTTGTAGAGAGTTGTCGAAAGGGCGCCGAAGGGCCGCTCTGGAAATCAGCAATAGCGAAGATTTGGATGCCCGCTTTCGCGGGCATGACGGTGGAGAGGCCACAAATTCATTTGATTCGCTGTCGAGACACTCTTTATCGCGTAAACCCCTCGGCGGCTTCTCGGTGATAGGAGAGATCGACATATTGTTCCACAGGCGGCACCGGGCGGTTGAGAAAACCCATCTCCGCCCGAAGTTCCAGCGCGGCCTCAATTCCAGGAAGATTCAGCTCCGCCTCGGGATAGAGGCCGTAACCCGGATCCAACAGCGCATCCAGCGTGTTCTCCGCCGCCTGGCCGTGAATGCCGTTGTGCTTCCCGAGCAGCGTGATGCATTGAGTACGATTCTTTGGCTCAAAACACCACCGCGTTGCTTCAATCGAGGCGCGGATGTAACGAACCAAAACATCTCGATGCTTCTCCGCCCATGAGCGCTGTGCCGCGCCGCCGGTCCCTTGATAACAGGGGATGATCTGGTCGCCGCGCGCGAGCACGTGGCACCCTCGCGCGAGCGCATGGCCGACAAACGGCGGCGTGAGCAATGTCCCGCTGGCCTTGCCCTCCAATAACGCTTGGTAGCGTTTCTCCCACCCCCCGACCTCGACGAGATCGTATGCAGCGGGGGTAAAGCCTTTCGAGCGGAGAAGTTTTTCCAGAACGAAGACGAGGCCGCTGGCGCGCGCGTCGACGGCCAGAGCTTTGCCGCGCAGCGATTCGATTGTGTTCATGCCGGGGGCGCCGACCAGACTGACTAGTCCGCTGTGGATCCCCATGAAAAGAAATTGACCGCCCGGCGCACCGCCGTAGGCTTCAACATCCGCAATCACATCGTCGGCGCCCGTGTGGCCGACCTCAAACGCTCCCCTGCGCAGAGCCTCGGCCAGATAGAGAGAGCCTGGCGTGTAGTTAAAATTGACCTCCAGCCCATGGCGCTCGAAAATGCCTTCCTCCCCGGCAACGTGAACCGCAGGTTGTATGCCGCTTTGAACTGAATGAGCCGCAGCCGCGTTAGATTCAACCCGAGAATTTCCTTTCGATCACCAAGGGTTGATCCTTAGCAAAACCGACGCGTTTGGGGAATAAGTATTCTTACTCAAACACCGGTTAAAGGGCACAAAGGTTAGGCGCACATCTCATCGACACTCAACCCGATTTAGATGATGCGCCGACATGACGATGCCGCTAGGCACGCTCCGGCCCGCCTTTTTTCTTGCTGCCAGCCCTAAGCGTTTTGACCATGTCTCGGGCCAGAAGCTTGGTGTATTCCTTAACGCATATGCCGATTAAACGCCTGGTAGAGGACTTCGGGGAGACCACCGTGTTCGCCTTTCTTGCCTTTTTCATAAGCCGTCTCGGTCGCACGGATGAGCTGCGCCTTTAAACTCTCGCGAGAATACTTCCCGGCTATGCTTTCGACGAATCTAACATCGCTGAGAGTCGCATAGTCAATGCCGCGGCTGTTGTCGATCACTGTGATATCCACTCTGGAATCATCCTTATAGATCGCCGCGATTTTGAGTAGTGTTTCGACTGCTCCAAGGTAAGTATTGAGAAACCCTCCAAGCGTCGGGATTCGCCCAGTAGTTTTGGCGCGCGGCAAAACACCTCTAATCAAGGCGTCGATCGGATCCCGGTAGACGAAAACAATGCTGACCGTACGACCGGCATTGAGACCCTCAGGGATCCGTTCCGTAGCGGATTTCGATTCCGACAAGGTCGTGTCGTAGATGATTTCCGCCGCTTCGACCGCATGCGCTAGGCGCGGAAGTTGTCGAATGCTCGTGCTCTTTCCCACGCCGGCGCCGCCGGCCGTGAAGACGACCTGCCTGCGCTGATGGGACGGCGTCTCCCGGTTCAACGCGCGACGGTAAAGCTCGCGAGAGAAGGCTCTAGAGGGCTGAAACACGGCTTCGCCCCATTTTGTTCGAGCTGCGATAGTCACAGGATCTACAACATCCATTCCCCCGGGCGCGTAATCCGGTGACAGCTCTCGAGCGTTATCGGTGCTGATCTCCTTGCCGTATTTCGCAACGTACCGAGCGATAGCGTCGGATGTCTGTGTTTCCAAATACGTTGCAAACCGCGCTTCGACTTGGCTCTCCCCTGGGAATAAGTAATCGGCTTTGACAATCCCCAGGCGTCCCGGATAAGTTCTCGTTTGCTGGGCCGCGCAAAGAGATGAAAAAAAGAAAACGGCTAACCAACCGATGATGATAGCCGAACTTGACGGTCGCCAAGCCATCCCACGAGCAGTTTTATTCTTCACAGGTCCATCCACTGAAATGTAGGCGGAAGTTACCCCAAATACCGGCAAAAACAAAGAGAAATTCTTATTTAGCTGCGGATATTGGAAGGCAAACAAACGCGGTCGCGTCCTCTTCAGGGCGAACCGGACGGGTCCACACAATCTCTGCGGTGGGCCATGTGCTCAAGTCAGAGGAAGGACTATGAAACTGTGTCGAGCGAGGTGCCAGTCGGGCCTCCTTGCTCCCTGCCCTACGCGAATTAAGAAACGGCGCGATTTATCTCTTCGCACTGCCAAACACATCTTTCAGCAGGTCGGTCACCCGGGCGGCGGGATTGGTGCGGATTTTTTTCTCCTCCTGGCCGACAACGTAGAAGAGTCCGTCCGTTGTTTTTTCCGTGACATACTGGTTCACATCGAAAGTAATGTTTTTTGCAAAGGGTACGCTCTGATACCTGCCCATCAGCTCGTTGTATTGTCGATTGACTCCCACGTCATTCATAACGCTTTCCACCGAGGGACGAAAAGCGGTTTGCAGCTTCTTCGAGGTCTTGGCCTTAAAGTAATCGGTTGCAGCCGTGTCACCGCCATTCAGAATTTTTCTCGCGTCATCAAAGGTCATCTGCCCGATGGCGTCCCAAAAGATTTCTTTCGCAAACGGCACCGCCTTCTCTGCGGCTCGATTCATGCCCACAATAAACTCATCGATTTTGGGACCGACGCCGACGAGTCGCAGGGGCTGTTCCATCGCTTGAAGCGGCTTGGGCATCAGAATCTTGATCGCTTTGTTCGAGAAAAAACCATCGGTCTGACCGGTCTGCACGACGGCATTTTCCGTGCCGATTTTCAGCGCCTCTTGAAGCCCGGAGCCGATCTTGACATCGCTCATTCCGCTGCCGGCCGAACCGCCAAGTCCCTTGAGCAACTTGTCCCATTGCGCGGCGGCCGGCTCGACAAAAATCATCAACGCCCCAATTAATATAGAAACTCTGAGCATGGTTTCTCCTGTCACGATTTGTTGATAGTCAGACGGCAGCAGAAAGATTCCGGGCAAATACTTCGACTACGGCGCGTCTTGAAACCGATCCGGGGCGCGGGACCGGTCGGAAGGCAAACTGCCGGCCGACGCGGCGAACAGCGCATCCAGAAGAAAATTAAAAGCTTCATCTTTGGTTTCGGCAGGCGCAAGCCGGTACGCGGCACGCAGCGGCTGAATCGCGTCGCGCCACCGGCGTGTGTTGAGATAGGAGCGCCCGAGATAAAGATACGCTTCGCCAAACTCCGGATTCTCGGCGGTGGTTTTTTGGAAATGCGGAATCGCTTCTTCGAATCTACCCTGATCGAAGAGCGCCAAACCGCGTTCGAAGCTCGCCTGTCCTGCCTGAAAATAGCGCATGTTAGCGCAGGCGCTGAAGACCAGCGTCAAAAGCAGCCACAAGGCAGTGACCTGTTTGAACATATCCCCCTCACTTCCTTATCTCGTGAAACCCTACCGAGGGCGAAGGCTGGGAGACGGACCGTACGGTCGTATGGTCGGCCGTGCGGGAGCGGATCACTATTTGCCGAACGCTGCTTTCAGCAGAGGCTCGAGCTCACCGCGTTCGTGCAGCTCATGCAGAATATCGCAGCCGCCGACGAATTTCCCGTCAATGTAAACTTGAGGGACAGTGGGCCAGTTTGAATACTTTTTGATGCCGTCGCGCACGGCGGGATCGGCAAGAACATCTTCGCTGTCGAATGGAATGCCGTAGGATTTGAGAATTTCTACGGTATGGGCCGAGAACCCGCATTGGGGAAAATCCGGGGTGCCCTTCATATAGAGCATGACTTTACTGGCTTTTACTTTTTCGTCGATTTTTGCCAAAATGTCGTCTGCCATAATCTATTCTCCTTCTTGGCTCTAGACTCAAGACCCAAATTTTTCCCACTGGGCAGGGGTAAAAGTCTTGAGCGCCAGAGCATGAATGCGCTGATCGCCAATTTCAGCCTTAAGGGCCTCGTTCACCAGCTGGTGCTGTTCCAGCAACCCTTTTCCTTCAAAAGCCGGTGCCACGATAATCACTTGCCAATGATCCCCGCCACCGGTCAGGTCGCGCGTTTCAACCACCGCTCCAGGAAACCATCTTTCCAAGGTCGTCTTGATCTCTTCCGGAGTAATCATGACAAAATCTTACCCACTTGAGCGCGCGCTTGCAACCTCTGTGAGAATTGCAAAGCTAGCCCCGGATTATTCACGGTTCCTCCGAAAGTGGCGTTCAGGGACAAACCTTCCGGCCGCAGCCGATGGGTCTGTGGCTCCATTGCACCCCTCCCCAGCCCCATGGGTGCTCATTCCAACAGTCCGGGCCTGGCAACACCTGTACGGCTCTACGTCTGCGACCTCCAGGTTTGCCCCTTCGCGCCGAACTTTCATGGGCAAGGGTGAAACAAGCTTTCGTGAAAATTAGAGGAAAAACGATGACACGGTGTCGATCGAGAGGCGAGATCGGAGGAGCGAGGCACACAGTATAGTTCAAGGTTCAATGTTCCAGGTTCAACGTTTCAAATCTTCCGGACCTTGAGCCTTAGACTTTGAACATTGAACTCTAGACTCTGGAGGGCTCGCCTCTTGATGGCCCTCACACATGAATAATTCAGGCTAGTCACCTTTCGCCTGAGGATCGAAATCGCTTCTAAGCGTTTTCATCATCTCACGCAAATCATGGCGCAGCTCGTCCAATGTCGGTCGGCCTACAAACCAATACCCACAATAGATATTGTGAACGGTCAGGTCGGGCATCAACGAAAAAGTATAGGGAATGGCCGTAACTCCGCGGCTCTTGGAGGTCTCTGTCATATCAAGTTGTTGGACAACTTTGCGTTCCTGGTCGCTGAGAAAATGGAACTGGGCGCCAAGCCCGGTTCTGAATGCGTCATTAATTTGCGGTGAATCCACGCTGATAACCGCGAGCTTACAATAGTTAACCGCCAGTTCTTCTTGAAATTCTACGTAGTGGCGCAACTGCACCTGGCATTTGGGTCACCAGTAGCCGCGGTAAAAAGTAACGATTAGCGGAAATTTCCCCGCAAGTTGCGAAAGTTTCACCCATTGCCCCTCGTGGTTTTGCAGCTCGATATTGGGAAAGCATTGACCGATTGCCTGGTTCATGTCTGTTATCCTCGCCCGACCAGATTGCTGAAAAACTCTGTTTGCAAAGTGCTCAAAAAGACTCAGAGATGAGGCGCGCAGAGCGAAATGGAGTCTTGGACTCTAGGAGTATTGGGTTTTAAACGCATGACTCCAGTACTCCAATTAGGCTCTTTCACCGCCTGCTAGCCCCAATACTGTTCACTTAGAGTCCTATTTGTGGTATCCTGTGGGGAAATCCGACAGGAGGACCGCGTATGGCACGAACCGTTGCCGAGCTTCCCAGTGGTGCGCGCATTACCGATTTCATCAGTTTGGGTGTTTTGACCAAG
>JBGPIK010000290.1:0-8921 GCA_041484845.1 Binatia bacterium
GTCGGCAATGCCCCCGGCCAGATAGCGCACGAAGCCCTCAACCAGCGAGGCGCCGCTTAACCGCGCCAAGAACTGAGAACAAGGGATTTGTCTTAAGATCGTTTCCTCCATCGCGGTGGCTGTTTCCAGACGTGCGCCTGACCCGGATAGACATAACTCACCGAAAATATCGCCCGCGCTGTGGATGGCGAGAAGGCACTCTTTACCTTCAGGCGAGAGCATGAGCAGTTTGATCCGGCCGCTCTCAATGAAGTAGATCATCCCGTCTTGATCGCCACACGTGTAAACGTTGGCGTGTCGCGCTATCTTAACGGCGTGAGAATTTAAGGTGTCGCGCTGTAATGACTCACGCAATTGTTCCTTGAACGGGTCAGATCGAAGAGCCTGTTGAATCATGATCGTGTCTTCTTTCGATGCCCACAATGATTACAACGTTATCTACTGTCTTAGGGTCTCGTTCGGTCGTTGTTCATTCACGCGACAAAGCGCGGTGGCTGACGCACCCCTATTGCACGCTAGATCTTTCTCTTTAGATTCGCCCCCTCATGATCTGCATTGCCAGCCAAACCGCGACGAGTGCAATCGCTACGGACCAAAGTAAATTCGCCATGTCAATCGCCCTCCGTCCAACCTACTGTAGATTTACATTGCACGATGTGGACGAACCCTAGTCGAACTATGACTGCTTCGCTCCCACCACGACCAACACAATTCCACCTACAAGCGCCAACCCACCTAACAGGGGTGAGAGCGGGATAGTCTTCTTGGTGTCGGCAGTGGCTTGGAGGGGGCCAATATCGATAATCTTCTCGCGGCTTGTGTACGTGATGCCTTGGTAGGCAAAAGCCACTACCCCAAGAACGATGAGAGCGATCCCAACAAGCGTTATCTGATTGAAACGCACAAGGCTCCTTCCTTCTAAAACCGAAACGGCTACAAGACTCTTCGCCCCTGAATGAGATTGATCACCAGTACGACCACGGCAATAATCAGCAGGATATGAATGAATCCACCCATCGTGTACGAAGTGACCAGTCCCAGTGCCCACATGATCAAAAGAATCACAAAGATCGTCCAAAGCATGTTTCAACTCCTTTTTTTATAGAGAACCCACCCCGTCACATTCCCTATTCGTTTTCATGGTCTTACTTTCCGTCCTCATCCCCACGATACCTCCTCCGTTTGGGTTCTCGTTTACTGACAAATTGCAAGTTGGATGCAAACTATTTCATGATTGTAACTATTCAGCTTTACGACTCTTTGCTTTTTAGGATCGTCACTCTCGACAATTAAACGAGATCTTATTTTGCAAGAATGCAAACCCGAGCAAGGCCAAACTTGCACCGCTATCGCCGTTCCTTGAGGTCCCCTTCCTGAGGGGCGGCCGCGTAATAGCACTCTTCACCGCGCAGCCAAACGTCCATCGGCTGAGAATCAAAATCGCCGTATTCCAAAGAAACATCATAGCCTCTCCGTAATGGGATCAAACAATGCCGCGGGTAAAGCTGCTACCCGAAGAAAACTGTCCAAGTCAACTATGCAAAAAGCAGGTTATGTGCCAGACCCTGTGGTAAAGAAAGGCAGGATTTTCCGAAAGTTTCTTTGGTCTGTCAGAGTGAAAAGGAAAGAACGTTCGTCAATAGAGTCGAAACTCTCGACCAAATGGTCGAAGTAAACTATTTGGAAGCGTGTTCCTGATAGGTACAGTTCGCTTACAGTTCTCGGAAAAAACGCGGAGACTTAGAAACCGGTAGATTTAATCGGAGGAGAAATCAGTTTAATCCTGGCATCACCGCGTGATCACTTGATCACCTTATCGGCTCTCGCGAACACGTTCGGCGGAATTGTCAGGCCAATCTGGTTAGCGGTTTTCAGATTAAGGATCACTTCGAATTTAGCCGCTTCCTCCACCGGCAAATCCGCCGGCTTGGCGCCCTCCCGCATTCTTATCAATCCGCATAAGAAATGATCAAAGTCGTTGGAGAATTCCGTGAAGGAATAAATCGCCGGCTTGCCATGCCCGGCACGTCATTGCTCTTGACGCCCGGCGATGAGTTGTCCTACTCTGGCCGACACAGAGATCAGAAATCAGAAGTCAGGCGCCCTACCTTGACGGGAGAAATAGACGATTACAAAGGAGCCCCCAATGCCCGGACTGACGATTGTAACGCTGATAATGCTATCGCTACTTTTATCGACGCGGAATTCATTTAGCGCGGAGCCGGTTCATGTCGCGCTTTCCACGAGAGCTTATCAATACACGATTTTTCCGATCGCGCAGGAGCGCGGTTACATGAAAGAAGAAGGAATTGATCTCAGAATCGTCATGATGCAAACCACGCCCGGCATTCAGGCGTTGATCTCAGGCAATGTCCAATTCTCAGGCTCTGGCAGCAGCGCGCTCGTGGCCATTGCCAAAGGTGGCGCGCCGCTCAAAACCGTTTTGGCGGTCAATGACAAGGTGCACGAATGGCTTTATGTGCGGCCAAGCACAGCTAACATCAAAGAGCTTAAAGGGAAGACGATCTCAACCACGGGTCTGGCCGCTGCGGCGACTCTTATGCTTAAACAGATTCTTCCCAAGTACGGCATCGATGGAAATAAGGATGTAACTTTCATCACCGCGCCCACCGGCAGCCGGCTCACCATGTTGGCTTCGGGTGCTGTTGAGGGCGCGATCCTTGCAACCGAGGATCGCTATCTCGCCCTCGATCAAGGCATGAAGGAACTGCTCTATTTCGGCAATGAAGTCAAAAACTCCTGGGGAACCGTCGCAACCTCCGACCGCTTCATCAAGGAGCAGCCGAAACTGATGGCGGGATTTATGAGAGCCATTCTCAAAGCGGTGCGTTTGATTCGCAAAGACCGCGAAGCCACGATTAATACCGCCGCCAAGTTCATTGGCATACAAAAAGCGATGGCAGGCCGAATGTATGACGATCTTATTAGTACGTTTACGGCTAATGGCACCGTGGACGAGGAGACACAGCGAAACGATCTCGCCATCGTCGCTCAGATTGTAGGCGTGAGCGAGACGATTCCCCCCGCGCGCGCTTATGATTTCAGTTTCGCCACCGAGGCGGACCAACAACTCAATAAGGCGGGATGGAAGCCTTAGAACGTTTACGGGGAATGACAATCTCCCTATAAGAAAGACCTCAGGCTTGAGGGCCGATACTCCGGCTTCTCAATAGTAAAGTTGTTATCGTTGTCAAAAAACAGTTCACACCGTATTCGAGTCGTCGGCTTATTATTGAAAAGATACCAGGGGCAGCTAAATCAGAAATTGCCCAGGCTTACTTCTTGCCGGCTTTCTTCGCCGCCCAGTAAGCCTTCAATTTGGCCGACCTCTTCGCTCTCTCTGCCGGACTCATGGTCTTCTTCTTGGCCGTCTGAGCCGGTTTGACTGAAAGCGCCGCTAATTTAACTCGTCGAAGGTTCGCCCATCTTGCTTTTTGAGCAGCCGCAATCTTCCTTTTCACCGCAGCGCTCATGGCCCCGCTTGTCTTTGGCGCAGCTCCCGATGTAGCTGGCGCACCGAGGATAGCGCGGAGCTCTTTGTTGAGCTTCTCGATTTGTTCCTTAATCGCGGCAGCCCGTTTGAGTTGATTAACAGTCAGGTCGAGTAAATTCATGGCGCTAGTTAACATTCAAACTGGTGGAAATCAAGCGGCGACCGGATGCAAATGGTGCCGTCGCTGAAAGTGTTTACCATTGTCGAAATTGCTGGCGGAGCAGATAGCATTCTGCTCAATCGCTAATAGCCGTTGCCCGAGGGTGTCAATCGCCCCGGTCTCTCACAAAAACCCGCGCGGGAGATCAACACCACGAAACATCTTTGTCTCTCTTGTGTAAAACAACTAATCATTTCTCTTCAGAATTCCCGGCTCCTTATTGCTCGGTGATCTGAGCATGTAAAGAAACACTAGAAACACAACGGCAATCGAAAGATTGTAGTCATTGGGATGTAGACGCCGGTCCTTGGTGCGTTTTGATGACGCCGTGGGGTTGCCTTCCTCTGCCCTCGGGTAAAGCCCCGTCTGGCCGCAGGCCGGATTCGGACGGATCATGTTAGAAAATCCGCTATTTCTGCGGATTCAGACTATAGATAGCTGTAGTATATATGGTAATTTTGTTATGAAGCTGAGATATATCAGTACATTATAATACGCTCCCTGAATGATTAAAGGCGCTTGACTATTATTTGGGAGCATATTATATTGGGTAATGCGGATCATCGCGAAGAGGACGCTGCGCGAATTTTGGTTACTCTATCCGGACGCTGAAGATCCCCTCTTGGCATGGTATCGCGAAGTCGAAAAGGAAGACTGGACCAAGCCGTCACAGGTAAAAGATAAGTATAGAAGTGCAAGTTTTGTAGGGGATCGCGTTGTGTTCAATATCAAAGGGAATGATTACAGGCTCGTTGTGAGGATCAACTATCCGTACCGGGTGGTTTATGTGCGTTTCGTCGGGACGCATAAAGAATATGACGAGATCGTCGTCGAGGAGGTGTGAGATGAGCAATATTCGAGCAATTCGAAGCGAGGCAGATTACGAGGCCGCTATCGCGCGTATTGATGAACTTATGGACGCCGAGAGTGGTACCCCTGAGGGTGAGGAACTCGATGTGCTCACCGACCTTGTCGAACTTTACGAGGCGAAGCATGTTCCCATGGGTCTTCCGAGCCCGCTTGGAGCAATCCGGTTTCGCATGGAGCAAGGCGGGCTTTCACCGCGTGATCTTATCCCGTTCATGGGCAGCCGTGCCAAAGTATCCGAGGTGCTGTCAGGCAAGCGCCCGCTCACAATGCAAATGGCGCGCGCGCTGCATGCCAATCTCGGCGTCCCCGCTGACGTGCTGTTACAGCAACCGGGCGGTGAGTTGCATTCGGCGCTCGAAGGTACCGAGTGGCGCCGGTTTCCATTGGCGGAAATGGCAAAACGTGGGTGGGTCGAGAAGCGACGCAATTTTGCCTCCCATGCCGAAGAAATCATGCGCGACCTGATTCGTCGGGCCGGAGGCGAATATGTTTTGCCGGCAGCATTCTTTCGGAAGAATGATCAAGCGCGTGTCAACGCGAAAACTGACCCATACTCTCTCAAAGCTTGGTGCTGGGAAGTGTTAGCGAGGGCGAATGCGCATCAGCTGCCTGTCAGCTTTAAACCCGGCACGGTCGACCTCACTTTTCTGCGGAAAGTGGCCACATTGAGCTGGTCGCAAGACGGTCCCCGACTCGCTCAAGAATTCCTCGCTAATCACGGTATTCATCTCGTGTACCTTGAGCATTTACCGCGTACGCACCTCGACGGTGCGGCGCTTCAACTCGCCGACGGTACACCCGTTATTGGACTGACCTTACGCTATGATCGGCTCGATAACTTCTGGTTCTGCTTGCTGCATGAGCTTGCGCATATCGGCCGCCATATGGGCGGGACGAGCAATGAAGCGTTCGTTGATGATCTGAGCCTTCGTGACGTGCAAGGCGCGCGACGTGATCCGAGAGAAGCCGAAGCGGATGAATGGGCCGAGAACGGGCTCGTTCCAGAAGACATATGGAATACGAGCAGGGTAAAGGACAGCCCAACGACACTGGCCGTCATGGAGCTAGCGCAACGTCTCGGCATTCATCCGGCGATCATCGCCGGTCGCATCCGATACGAGACACGGAATTTCCGCCTGTTATCCCATTTTGTCGGCACCGGCACCGTACGTAAGCAGATTTTTGAAGGAGAAGAGTGATGAGTTTCCTGTCCGACACCAACTTGTACGGTCCATTAGCTGGTTTTCAGCCAGTTCCAGGCGCGCCCGGTCAGGATTCCATGATGAATGAGGACAATAACGCATAAGTAATTCTGATGGGATAGCGCGCCAATGCCGACTGCCGAAGGAGGAGTTCGACACGGCGTGGACCTCGATAAAATTAGCCAAAGGCGTACACGAGCGACTGCTAGCGCAATCCCTTCTCTCTTTTATCGTCCGCCAGAAGATGCCTTTTGAGGCGGCGCCGCTACATGGTCTGATCCTTTTAAAGGGCGCGCCTGGGACTGGGAAAACAACGCTGGGCCGTGGTCTCGCAAACCAAGTGGCAAAACAGCTCCCCGCAACCAAATGCACATTCGTTGAGGTTGACCCACACGCACTCACGAGTTCGGCGCTCGGCCGCAGCCAACAAGCCGTGGCGAAGCTTTTTGAGCATACCATTCCTGAGCTCGCAATGAACGGGGCAGCGATCGTGCTGATCGACGAGGTAGAGACGCTCGCCGTTTCCCGCCACCAGCTTAGCCTTGGGGCGAATCCCATCGACGTACACCGCGCAACAGACGCAGCCCTGGCAGGGATGGATCGGCTTACGCGCGACCACAAGAATGTGCTCCTGATAGCGACGACCAATTTCCCAAAAGCGCTCGACAAGGCCATGCTCTCGCGGGCCGACCACATCGAAGAGATTGGATTGCCAACCGAAGCCGCGCGCCGCGAGATTTGCGTTGTCGAAAACGAGGATGAGGTAGACCGAATCCGCCTCGCCCGCAACCAGCCCGTGGGCGTGATCGTCCAGGCGACCTTCTGGATGGAGAGCTACGAAAGAATTATGGCCCGAATTCTGGAGCGGTTTGCCAATGTGCGGGTAAGAAACATGGCCTGCGTGGATTCTCTTCACCGCCTTCCCGTAGTGGAAAAACTGGCTAAAGAGGTCGATGCGCTCGTGATCGTCGGGTGGACCGAGGGCATGACCAACCGCATGCTCGAAGTTGCACTAAGTTTCAACCCTAAGGTCTACAAGATTGAGAAGGTGGAAGAGCTTCAGCTGGACTGGTTCCAGGGTGTCGCCACCGTCGGGGTCATTGGCGCGAACGAAACTCCTGATTGGATGGTGGACGAGGCGGTGGAGCGAATCAAAGCCATGGCCGAATAAGGCCGGTGTCTCTACTGCGTTCATCGCGCCCCGAAAGATCTTGAGCGCCGCCGTGCGCCGTTCCCCAAATCGACTTCGGTCGTGAACACGGTAAATCACCCGGCGGTTGTTGCCTCGGTAGGTGGCGTGATAAAAGGCGTTGGGGTACGATATTCCCGAGTGGACACGCCATCGTCGATTGCTTGTAACAGAACAGTTTCCAAATACCAAAGTCTAGATTTGATCCCCGCCCCGATTCACAGTTTGGTTCGCGTGAAATAAAACGAGGCGCAAAAGACTCCTTTTCTACTTCCGTAGAACGGTAATTCACCTATGCAAGCCTGACCCTAAATTTCGCCCACAAGCGAAGAGGTCGTGCCATTGGCGTCAATTAACGCCAGGAGACTATAAAGTAAAGCACTGACCCGGATCTTTTAGCGCTATATTCCCGGTTCTACTCGTCTTTGCTCCAACTGAGTTATTCCAGCTAGGAAACAACGTCCCTTAAGTACGTCCCCCAACGCAGCACACGACAACTGTACAGTTCTTGGCCAACCTGCATAAGATCATGGGGAAACAGCAGGCAGATAAATTCATTCGTAATTTAGCCGCCACGAAGCCGATTATGGTAGAGTCTCTGCTTCCGGCAGCCGAACGAGCGACCACTGGGGAAACGCCGATTGCGCTCTCTTTCCTGAAATACGCCTATACCTTACCTCGGCGATCGGGTGCGCCGCTAGACTACGTGCGGCTACCCAAGATGCTGGGAGAGGGCCACTTCCTCGCCCTATCCAGCAAATCGCCTCGCGCCAACTCGGGGAAGGCCTTTATCGATTTCTTTCTGAGCCCGGACGGGATGAAGCTTCTGGCCGAGGAAGGTGAGTCCGTCAGCCTCAAAGGCTACTATCCACCGCTTGCGGATGCGGACAAGTGGAATATCATCTTGATGGACGAGCTGAGCCTGGAAGAGTTCAGAAAGCAAAGGGATGAGTACAAAAGAATTTTCCTTGGATCCTAAAACAGACCTAGACGCGAGCAGCTTCTACGGAAAGCGAATGCGCCGCGGAGAGGCGGTTCTGGTGGAATTCACATTTGAGGGAATATTGTTAAGATTAGCGAGCCGCCGCAGTGCTTGCGGGGATAGGCGACTTAGCAGAACTAGAACTTGCCCAGAATTACTTCTTACCGGCTTTCTTCGCCGCCCAGTAAGCCTTCAATTTTGCCGACAACCTCGCTTTAGTTGCCCGACTCACTGTCTTCTTCTGGGCCTTCGCAGCCGGTTGACTGAAAGCGCCGCTGATTTAACTCGTCGAAGGTTCGCCCAACTTGCTTTTTGCGCAGCCGCAATCTTCCTTTTCACCGAAGCGCTCATGCCCCCGCTTCTCTTTGGCGCAGCTCCCGATGGTGCTGGCGTAGCCAGGATAGCACGGAGTTCTTTGTTGAGAGCCTCGATTTGTTCCTTAATCGTGGCAGCCCGTTTAAGTTGGGTAACTGTCAGGTCGAGTAAATTCATGGGGACATTTATTAACATTCAAAGCTGGAAGAAATCAAGCTCTGGACAGATGCTACTTGCTGGAGATGATGCCTGTGGCTGTTATCCAAGTAATTCCTTTCCCGATGATCGCCTCGCGACGTCAAATGATACAGGGCGCCAGCAAATTACAAGCGAACAGGTCGTGCCATTGGCGACCGATAGCCCCAGGTAAAGAACTGATCCCTGATCTTCTTCATTCGTCCTGAGCCCGTCAATGTCCATATAAGCTAAAAGCGGACTTGACCCCATTTTCACTCAGATCGTCATCGCGGACAACGCCAGCTACCACACGGGCGGGGTTGTCCAGCGCTACGTGAAGCAGACTCGCGGACAGGTCACTCTGGGAAGCCTGCCCAAATACTCGCCAGAGCTCAATCCGGACGAATAAGTGTGGAATCATGCAAAGGCAAGACTCGGCAAGCTATTCGTGGCGACTAAAGATGAGTTCAAAGCGGCTCTGTCCTCGATTCGGCTCTCGATTCAAAGGTCGA
>JBGPIK010000291.1:0-8862 GCA_041484845.1 Binatia bacterium
ATGATCGCCTACTGGTCACAAATGGGACTTAACCCGGGCGATGTCCTGACCACGGGGACCCCGCGCGGCGTCGCGGCGGGACGCAAACCGGATCAAACTCCGTGGTGGCTGAAACCGGGGGATCTTGTCGAAGCCGAAGTGGCAAGAGTCGGCCGCCTGCGTAATCGTATCGTGCCGGAATAATCTCCGCATTGTGTCCACAGGGTCATTGTTCGTGCCGGCTTGATCGGCACGGGTTTGAACGGATGATCAATTTCACAGGAAAGGCGCGTTAGGTGGCGCTCTCGCCACGGCGCTTGAAACCATCTGGGACAATGCCGAGGACTTCACTTTGCGGCGCTCAAAAGCTATGAAGTTAAAAAGGCTAAGTGTCTATAAATCAGGATGATTGAATTTCACCACCAAACGTCTAAGGAGAGGCGTCAGCGTCCAGAAGGAGTACACGGGCGTGATCAAATATCGGATTTTCATTCTCATGTTCGCGCTGTTGCAGGGAACCGTGCTTTTTTCCCTTGCTGCAGCCGACTCCCTATCTGCCCGGCAAAAGGAGAGAATTGAAGCCCTGATCAGATACGTGGCCGAGTCAAAAGACTTTGAGTTCGTGCGCAACGGCGCGAGCTACAGTGCCGCTACCGCCGCCACTTTTTTGCGCCTTAAATGGCGCGCCAATGAATCGGCAATCAAAACGGCACGCGACTTTGTCGAAAAAGTGGCCACGCTGTCGGGAACTTCGGGAAAGCCTTATGTGATCCGTTTCAAGGACGGCAGCGAGACGAAAAACAAAGACTTCTTGCTTGCTGAGTTGGGGAAACTTGAAAAGTGACACCCTACGCTTACGGATTGTAAGCAACCTCATTCACAAAACCCATTACGCGACTACTTCTATTCCGGAGATTAACAGTCGGTTTTTTTTGATTGGGTTCCGCGAGGTGCAAAGATATGCCTGTTATTGTCAGGACCACGTTGCTGCTGTTGGCATCCAATATTTTTATGACCTTCGCCTGGTATGCTCACCTGAGGAATTTGCATGATCGGCAATGGTATGTCGCTGCGTTGGCGAGTTGGGGGATAGCGTTATTCGAATATCTGCTGCAGGTGCCTGCGAATCGGATTGGCTACACGCAATTGAGCATCGCCCAGTTAAAAATCACGCAGGAAGTGGTCACGTTGTCGGTCTTTGCGCCGTTTGCCGTGCTCTACATGGGTGAGCCCCTGAAGTGGGATTATTTATGGGCGGGGCTGTGTTTGCTTGGAGCGGTGTACTTCATGTTTCGCTCCTAGGACGATAAAGTTTGTAGCCGCGAGGTTACGCTCTATCCTGGATCAGGATTCTTGAGATTCCAGATAGCGCTCCGCGTCGATAGCCGCCATGCAGCCGGTTCCGGCGGCGGTGACTGCCTGACGGTAGACGTGATCTTGTACATCGCCGCACGCAAACACACCCGGCACACTGGTGTGAGTGCCGTCGCGAGTCACGATATAGCCCGCGGGATCGAGATCCAACTGCCCAACGAAAAGTTTGGTATTGGGCTCATGTCCAATCGCAATAAACAGTCCGTCGCATTTGAAGTCTTCTGTCTTACCCGTTTTGACGTTTTTGAAACTCACGCCGGTTACGCCACCCGTCTTCGGATCGCCGAAAACTTTTTCGATCACGGTGTCCCATATAAAAGAAATTTTTGGATTTTTTTCCGCGCGTTCCTGCATGATTTTTGATGCGCGCAGCGCGTTGCGCCGGTGAACGACCGTGACCCTAGTAGCAAATTTGGTGAGAAAGGTCGCCTCTTCCATAGCCGTATCGCCGCCACCCACAACCACCAGTTCCTTGTCCTTGAAGAAGAACCCATCACAGGTTGCACAAGCGGAAACGCCGTGGCCCATGAGTTTACTTTCCGATTCCAGGCCTAACAATTTCGCTGAGGCTCCGGTCGCGATGATTAACGCGTCCGCCGACAACTTTTCCTTCCCGACCATGACGTCAAACGGCCGCCGCGACAAATCGACCGACGACACTTCCCCGAACAATATCTCGGTTCCGAAGCGCACCGCCTGTTTTTTGAATTCTTCCATGAGCTCCGGTCCCAAAATCCCCTTGGGGAAACCGGGGAAGTTCTCGACGTCGGTCGTAATGGTCAATTGTCCACCGGGTTGCGTTCCTTCAACGACGAGCGGTTCAAGATTGGCGCGGGCACCATATATGGCCGCGGTCAATCCTGCGGCCCCGGATCCCAAGATGATTACGCGATGGTGGCTTTTTTTCTCCATCGAGTTTCTGTAACATAAAAACCCAAGGGGAGAAAGTAACCTGCATTATGGCAAAACTAAGTCACTTAGATGATCAGGGCCGCGCGCGAATGGTGGATGTTAGCGACAAAGAAGTGACGAGCAGAATCGCCGTGGCGCGCGGGACGATTCACATGCGCCCAGAGACTTTGGCACTCATACTGCAAGACAAGATTGAAAAGGGCGATGTCTTTTCCGTCGCGCGCGTGGCGGGAATTATGGCCGCGAAGAAAACCCCGGAACTCATCCCGATGTGCCATCCGCTCAATATCACCTCTGTGGAAATCGATCTCTCGGCGCGGCAAAAACCCGCCTGCGTCGAAATCGAAGCCACTGTCCGTGTCAGCGGCAAGACCGGTGTCGAAATGGAAGCGATGACCGCCGTATCGGTTGCGGGACTCACGATCTATGACATGTGCAAAGCCGTCGACCGGGAAATGTCGATCGGCGAAATTCGCCTGGTCAAAAAGAGCGGCGGCAAAAGCGGCACGTTTATCCGAAAAGAATAGGCAAGTCCTAAAAACAACAAACTGGAGTAATGGAGTATTGGAGTCAGACCCAGTACTCCAACACTCCAACCCCTATCACTAACCCTCGCGCCAGAGACTCGAAACCACCATGCAACGAATTTTCTTAAAGCCAGGCCGCGAGCGCCCGGTACTGAACGGCCACCCATGGATTTTTTCCGGCGCCATCGCGGAAAGCCAGGGCGATCAAGAACTCCCCGGCATCGCCGATGTTTATGACTATCGCAAGAACTGGATTGCCCGTGGGCAGTACAGCCCAAAATCACAGATCCGGGTCCGCGTTCTTACCTGGACCAAAGAAGCGCTCGACCCCAGCTTTTTCTCACGCCGGATTTCCCAAGCCCTTACCCTCAGACGGAATTATGTTGAGCCAACCACTAACGCCTACCGTCTCGTCAATGGTGAAGGCGATTTTTTACCCGGCCTTATCGTCGACCGTTACGGCGAGTATCTGGTTTGCCAGTTCTTTACCGCGGGGATGGATCAGGTCAAGCATGAGATCGCCGCGGTGCTTGGGGACCTCGTTGACAGCAAAGGGATCTTCGAAAAAAGTGAAGGCAGAGTTCGCGACGAAGAAGGCCTGGAGCCGTCAGTCGGCGTTCTTGCCGGCGATGCGCCGCCGGATTCGATTCTCATTGAAGAAAACGGTTTTAAGTTTCTGGTCGACGTAAGGCGCGGTCAGAAAACCGGATTTTTCCTCGACCAGCGAGATAACCGAGCGTTTCTCTCCACCGTTGCGCGAGGCAAGACGGTTTTGAATTGTTTTGCCTATAGCGGGGCTTTCTCGGTGTATGCCTGCGGCGGTGGGGCAAGGGAGGTTGTTTCCATCGATTCATCCCGCCCCGCGCTGGAATTGGCCGAGCAAAACTGGGCGCTGAATGGATTCGCGGGGCTCGCCTGCGAGCTGCTCAAGGGTGACACCTTCGCATATCTCAAGGAATGCGACCGGACCTTCGATGTGATTGTTTTGGATCCGCCATCGTTAGCGCACAAACGAAACGATATCACGGCTGCCACCGGCGCATACAAATTCTTGAACCTGCATGCCTTTAAAAATTTGAACCCCGGCGGCATGCTGCTTACCTTTTCCTGCTCGCAACATCTTTCCGTCGATTTGTTTCAAAAGGTCGTCTTTGGCGCCGCCGTCGATGCGCGACGCAAAGTGAGCATTCTGCGCAGATTAGGGCATGCTATCGATCACCCCGTTAGTCTTCATCACCCGGAAGGGGAGTATCTGAAAGGGTTCGTTATGCGCGTATTGGACTGAGGCCCATTGTGTGGTACACGGAATCGGCACGCCTTGTCAGCATGGCGAACAGGCGCAACAACAGCGAGGTCCAACATGGCTGCCAACCAGACGATCAGGGAATGGCCGGCGGAAGACCGGCCGCGAGAAAAACTCCTCGATAAAGGCGCGCAGGCGCTGACTGATACAGAACTCTTGGCCATCATTTTGCGCATCGGCAATGCTAGTACAGGAGAAAGTGCCATCGATCACGCGCGCCAGCTTCTCACCCTATTCGGCGGGCTTAAGGGAATCGATGAAGCGGGGGCGAACGAATTATCTTCGGTCAAAGGCATCGGTCCGGCAAAGATCGCACAGATCAAAGCCTGTTTCGAAATAGGGCGTCGCCTCGGCAATCACCGCTGGCAAGTGGGCCAGGCGCTACACTCGTCGGAAGACGTCTTCCGCCATTTTCGCGATAACCTCGAGAAAGAAAAGCGGGAGATGTTCTACGTGGTTCTGTTGAACAACAAAAACAGGAAGATTCGCGACGTTAAGATCTCCGAGGGATCCCTCACCGCGTCGCTAGTTCACCCTCGGGAAGTCTATAACCCTGTCATTCGCGAGTCGGCTGCGGCAGTGATTTTCGTCCACAATCACCCGAGCGGTGATCCAGCGCCCAGTCAAGAAGACATCGAAATCACCCGCCGGCTCAAAGAAATCGGCGACGTGATGGGTGTGCGCGTCCTCGATCACGTGATTATCGGTTGCGATCGTTATTTCAGCTTCAGCGACAAAGGCATGCTCTGATTTGACACCCTTCGTTCAACTTTCTGCTTCCGATTGCCGCGACGCTCGTTCATTTGCCCTTCAGCGGCCAGTTTCATTGACTTCGGTCGTCGCGAAGTTTATTTTGAGTAGATAGAAATCCACCGAGATTGTTGAAACCACCCAAACATGAGCGCTCTTGAAATCGGCAGGCCTCCACGCCGCCTTAAACCGCTGGTCAACGTTGTTTACCTAATCATGGTCGTACTGCTCCTTGGGGCGGGCTACTATTTTTTGCCGCGCTTCGAGTGGCACGCGCCACAGATCAAAATCACACCCGATACGGACACCCTCGGCCTCGCGCCGATTGAAATTGACATCACCGATCAGGGAACCGGTCTCAAATCCGTCAGCGCCACGCTCAACGTCGGCGGCGCAGAGCATGTCCTGGTTTCCGAGCAATTCGATCAGCCGACGATGGAGAAAAAGTTCACCGTCGGTTTGTCAGCCAAACTCGCCGGGGTCAAAGAAGGCCCCGCGGTTTTACGCGTGACCGCCCGGGACCGCTCCTGGTGGCGCTTCTTCAGAGGCAACCAAACCGTCCTCCAGAAAAACATCACCATCGACATCACGCCGCCAACCCTCGAATTGATAGCCGATGATGCTTACATCAATTTCGGCGGCTGCGGTCTGATCGTGTACAAAACATCAGCCGATACCGTAAGCAGCGGGGTAAAGATCGGCAACTATTTTTTTCCCGGTTATAAAGGGCAGACGAAAGATCCCAGTGCTTACATCGCGTTTTTCGCTCAACCCTACAATATTTCTCGAGACGAGAAGGCGGTTTTGGTCGCGTCGGACAAAGCGGGGAATACCCGGCAATTGCGGCTTGCCTACACCCTTAAGGGCGCTGATTACAAGAAAAGCACCCTTCCGATTACCGACGACTACATTCAAGGCAAAGTCGCTAGTTTGCTGAATGATGTGGGCGCGCGCCAGGGCAGCCCGAAAGATATCTTCATCAAGGTAAACCGTGATCTCAGAAAAGAGAACGAAGAAAAGATCAAAAATATCACTCAAAAAAGTGCCGCTTCCAAGCTATGGAACGGCGTGTTTACCCAGCTCAGCAACTCGAAAGTTGAAGCCAACTTCGCCGATGCCAGAACTTACATCTACCATCAAGAGGCCATCGATAAAGCGTATCATGTCGGCTACGATCTCTCCGTCACGAAGCATTATCCGGTGGAAGCCGCCAACAGCGGCAATGTAGCCTTCACCGGTGATCTGGGGATTTACGGCAATACCGTTATTATCGATCATGGGCTCGGCCTGTTTACGCTCTATTCCCACCTGAGTTCCATCGATGTCAAACCGGGTGACGCCATCAAAAAGCAGCAAATCATCGGAAAAACCGGCGACACCGGCTTGGCGGCCGGCGATCATTTGCACTTTGGCGTCTATCTCGACGGTGTGCCGGTGCTGCCGAAGGAGTGGTGGGACGAGAAGTGGTTGCGCGATAATGTCTATCAGAAATTACAGTCTAGCGAAGCCGTGGCCGGCGCGGAACCCGGAGACGAAGCTAAAGTTGCGCCCAAAAGGGCCGCGCGCCGCCACCATCGCTAGCCCGCGTTATTCACGGTTAGAGGAAAAACGATGACACGGTGTCCATCGAGAGGTGAGATCGGAAGAGCGAGGCACATAGTATAGTTCAAGGTTCAATGTTCCAGGTTCAACGTTTCAAATCTTCCGGACCTTGAGCCTTAGACTTTGAACATTGAACTCTAGACTCTGGAGGGCTCGCCTCTCGATCGCCCGCACGCATGAATAATTCGGGCTCGCTCTCCGCCTGAAAGTCCAACCGACGCCTTTCGTAACCGCTGCGACCATGAAGAAACGGCGGCATAACACCACGCCAAAGATTGCCGCGTGGATTGCGAAGATCCGCCTGCAAGACATTCCCGGGCCGGTTCAACGATGCGCGAAAGAACACTTGCTCGACGGTTTTGCCACTATGGTGGCCGGTACCGACGAAGAGGCCAGCCGCCAAATCGATCGTCATTTGCGCAATCTCGGCGGCAAACCCGAGGCGACCGTCGTGGGAACTCGGATCAAAGCGCCCGCGCAGCACGCGGCGCTGGCGAACGGTGTCCGCGGACACGTTCTGGACTATGACGACACGCAACTCGCTACGCTGCGAACACGCCCATTCGGCCAGTTAACTCACCCCACCACTCCCGTTCTCGCTGCAGCCGCCGCGCTGGCAGAGAAAATTCGCGCTAGCGGCTCCGAGCTCTTAAGCGCGTACGTCGTCGGGGTAGAAATCGCCTGCCGGCTTTGCCGATGCCGTCGACCCGCGTCACTATCTCGACGGGTTTCACCCCACCGGCACCCTGGGCACGTTCGGCGCCGCTGCCGCTTGCGCGCATTTGCTGAAGCTGGACCCGCATCGGATTACAGCCGCCCTAGGCATTGCGGGGAGTCTCGCCGCGGGCGTGCGCGCTCAACGGGGAACAATGGCGAAGGCACTGAACGCCGGGCGCGCTGCCGAGAATGGCGTGATGGCTGCGACCTTGGCGCAGAATGGATTTACCGCCACGGCAGATATATTCGACGATTTGATGGGATATTTTAGCGCCGCCTGTTACGGCGAAGTCAATCGAAACCTGATCGAGTTAGGCCGGCCTTTTTTCTTTTCTGATCCCGGCGTCGGAATCAAATTTTATCCCTGTGCGGCGGTGATGCATCCGGCGCTGGACGGATTGATCGAGCTGGTGCAACGCCATGACCTTCAACCATCGCAAGTTAAAAGCGTTCGCGTCCGGCTCGGCTGCGATGCGAACCTACCGCTGGTCTATGATCGGCCGCGCACCGGGTTGGAGGGAAAATTCAGCCTGCCCTTCTCGGCTGCGCTGGCTATTGTGCATCGCAGAGCCAGTCTGCTCGATTACACGGACGAGGCGGTTCAAAATCCAAAAATCATCAAAATCATGAAGCGGGTCGAGTCGGTGCGAGCACCCGAGCTCAAATCGATCGGCAATTTGGGCGCGCCGGCGGAGATCGAAGTCATCACCAAGGAAGGCCGCCGCTACCTTCAGCACGCCAGCCTTGCCAAAGGCCACCCCAAAACACCGCTCTCGCGAGCAGAGCTGGACGATAAATTTTTCCAGTGCGCCAGGGGCCGGTTATCCCGCAAGAGGGTGGAAAAATTGATCGCGACCCTTTACCGGATAGAAAAGGTTCGTTCGATGAGCGACATCATGCGATTGCTCTCTTCGCCGCGGCGTTGACTTAACCCTCCGTACAGGAAATGATGACGCCATCCGTTCGATCAGAAAGGACGCTGTCTCATGCGCATTGTTGATCTCAGCATGACCGTTGAAGAATGTGATTCCGCGCCGTTCGCCCCCGATGAAAACTATTTTAAGCTCCGCCCCATTATCAAGTGGGAAGATAAAGGCTTTGTCTCTAACGTCGTGCAAATGACCGTGCATGTCGGCACGCATATCGATTCTCCGCATCATTTTTTTCGTGACAAACCGTCCATTGAAAAACTTCCCCTCGAACCCATGGTCGGCAAGGCGGTGGTCTTGGATCTAACCGCGAAGGGAATTGCGCACGCGCGCATCACTCCCGACGATTTGAACCAGGCCGAACAAAAGCTTAAAGAGCAGGGCATCGAAATTGCCGAAAGCACGATGCTTTTTTTGAGAACCGATTGGCCCAAGGGCCATGATACCACCGATCCCAAATGGTGGAACGATTCCCCCTACCTGACGCTGGAAGCCGCGCAGTGGGTCGTAACAAAGAAACCATCGGTGGTAGGCTACGATTTCGCTCAGGAGGAAAAGGGATCGGATTATCAGAAAGCCGACGAGATACTCGGAAGCGCCATGCGCGTCCATCGAACGATCCTCCCCAAAGTGATCTTTCAGATCGAAAACCTGATCAACCTCGACCAGATCGGCTCCACGGCGCAAGTCATCGCCCTGCCGGTCAAATGGAAAACCGAGTCGGCGCCCGCGCGCGTGATCGCCATCCTGGATAACTAGAACTGGCCAA
>JBGPIK010000292.1:0-8836 GCA_041484845.1 Binatia bacterium
CAAGTGCCATTTCAATCGCTTCGGGTTTGATTCCCCGCAGCTTGCTGCGTAATGAGCTATTCCAGACCTCTAAGAGTCCGTCATTCCCGAATGCTTCTATCGGGAATCCAGGCGAGACCGAACCTGGACCCCCGATTAAAACATTCGGGGGTGACGCTGTTGGGATAAAATCTCACCACTTTGTTCTGATACCCCGTCAGCTTGCTGCGGGGTAGTTCATTTAGATCTATCCGCCCTTCGCTCCGGCATGAATTTCACTCTAACTACAGAAGCCGGCGACGTAGATATTTTAGCGGAAATCACGGGGATGGGGACTTACGAGTAAATTGTGGCGCTCTCAGAAGATATCGAGATTTTTGAGGTCTCATGCAAGGTTCTCACCTTGGAAGGATTGATCAAAGCGAAGCGAGCGGTGGGACGCGCTAAAGACTTGAAACTGCTTCCCAAATTGGAAGCGCTTTTGGAGATACGCAAAGCGGAGAAGAAGACTTGAGTTTCAAACACGCGGCGTGTGACGGTTCGTGAGCAAATCTTGAAATTCTTAGGGATGCCGGCTTCTGGTGCGTAACGGGGGCAGGCAAACAAAAATACTGCGGCCCGGCCACACGGAAGGGAACATGCCAAAGCTATCGCTACTGCTATTCACGGCCCTGATCAACATCAGTATCATAGCGCTAGTGTGTGTGCCTGAAGTTCGTTTAAAAAAAGTCCAAAAGATGGCCGCTACTCAAGTGGAACTTAAATCCACCTTTGTCCCCCTTTTTCAAAGGGGGATTCTTCTCCGTGGGATCCTAACCCCTCCCTTCGATGGACTCAGGGCAGGCTTTGGAAAAGAGGGGAAGGGGAGATTTTCGGACGCCATGACGACGGATTTAGACAACGAACTTTGGTTCCAGGACGCTAGTTTTGCGCTTCAGAACGATCCGTAAGGGCGAAGGTTGAGCCTCACGAGACGAGGAACATACACGTTTTTTATCACCCACCGAGTTCCTTCAATGCATCTTTCAGATAACTCTGATCCAGGTATTTTGAATAGCTGGGTAACGGGCCCTTCATTTGCGCTTGCTCAGCATAAACTTGTAAGGCTGTCTTGACGCCCTCGATATTCACATCTGCGTTTGGATCCCATATACGGTGCTCGACATAATATTCCCAACCCCGGCGCGCATGTTCCGGCTTAAGTTCCATCTCTTTGACAAGAAAGTCGATCGCCGATTGTTTGTTTTCGATCAGCCAACGAGCGCCGAGAACAACTCCTTTCAGGAAGCGGATAAAGAGCGGACGATTTTTCTCCGCCCAGGAACGATGAACAGCCAAGGCGGCTAGCTGATAATTGGGGATGACGTCTACGACTCGTCCGATGATGTTATAGCCCATATCCGCGGCGGCAAAGCTGAGCGGAATAGCGACAAAAGCCGCAGCGATCTGCCCGGAGGTCAGAGCGGTGAAAGCCGGGCCTGAGCCTCCCGCCCCCATGATCTGGTAATCCCGCGGAAACTCAAGCCCCTTGGCTTTAAGCATCCGCCTCATGACGAGGGCGGTTCCTGAGGTCACGCTGGCGGAAGGAGCCGCAATGGCTGCGCCGCGGAGATCGTCGTAGCTGCGAACATTCTTCGCGCCCATGATCATGTGCGTGAGGCCGTTGATCGCGCCCCCGACGATGACTAGATCCAGGCCGTGCTCCACGGCCGCTATCGAAGCATCGGCGCCCGACGCCGCAACGTAAACCGATCCGCCAACGAGCGCCTGGACCGCTTTGTCTGCGCCGCGCATCACGACCAACTGGACTTCCAATCCTTGGCGGTCGAAGAAGCCCTGTTTTTGAGCCGCCCAGAGAATACCGTAACCGAGCGTCTTGCTGGATACAGCCAGAGGAAACTTTGTTTTCTCCTGGGCGTAGAGCGCGACACAAGAACAAACGAGTATAACGACAACGGTGATTGCCTTAAGAAGTTTCATCATGGCACCTTTCGCGGCAACGGTCATGGCCCCGGATCATAGCGAAAGAAAAATATAGATAGAAACTGCCCTCGACGAGTGAGCCGCTATTGAGCCTAGAGTATCCGACAAAAAGAGCGGCTATGTCAAATCAGAATGCGCGAAGAAATATTTCGGACAGAATGCGGGAGCCGATGGAGCCCTTTTTCTTTTGCGAGCTCGCGCTACGTTGACGTTTGCTCCTGCTTGGCAAGCTTTTCCTCCGCCCCGGCGTCGTTTATTTCATCCCAGCGGTAGCGGGCGATTTGGGGCACGCGCCACACCGTGGCCAATGTGACCAACGATACCAATAGGCCGCCGAAGATAGTCGCTTCGCGCGCGCCGATCAAAGGAACGACCAGCCCCGTTTCGGTTTGCCCGAGCGGATGGAGACCGCGATTACTCAGTTGAAACACGCCCATCACCCGGCCGCGAAAGTTTTCCGGAGTGAGCAGCTGCAAAATGGTGCCGCGCGCTGCACCCCAAATCGTATCGGTAGCGCCGACGAGGACAAGGAGCAACAGCGCCATGAGGAACGACGGCGAGAAGCCGAACAGGGCGAAGCCCAGGCCGTAGAGAACCGCCGAGACAAAGAGAATTTTCCCCTGAGCCGGGCGTTGCCCCATGCCGATGAACAGGGTCGAGCCGATCACCGCGCCCAGACCGCGCGCCGATTGCAGGAAGCCGAAGCCCTGTGCGCCGGCACGAAAAATGTCGCTGGCGAAAATGGTCAGCATAGCGTTATCCAAGCCGAATACCGAAGAAACGCCCTCCATGATCATGACGCCGAGAATGATCGGCTGCGAGACGATATAGGAAAAACCCTCTTGCGTCTCTTTGAAGAACGCGCGGCGTTTTTCTCCCGCCGCTGACGATGAGGTGCGCATCATCAGCAGCGCAATCACGACGACGAGAAAACTCGCGGCGTTGGCGTAAAACGCTCCGCTGATCCCCATCAGGCTAATCGCGATGCCGCCTAGGGACGGGCCCAAGAGCGCCGCGCCTTTCCAGAGCAGCGAGTTGAGCGCAACGGCGCTCGGCAAAGCGGAACGGGGCACAAGCGAAGGAAAGAGCGCTTGGCGGGCGGGAGCATCGAGGGAACCGACGCCCGCGCTTACGAAAGTCAAGGCAAAGATTTGCCAGGGCTGAATGTTGCCGGATTGATCCAACAGGCCGAGAGCGAGAGCCAGCAGCCCCAAGGTCACTTGCGTCCAGAGGAGCAGCCGCTTGCGGTCGTAACGATCGACGAACGTTCCGCTAAATAGACCGAGACCGATGGCGGGACGCGCGCGGAAGATGCCGTTGAGGCCGAGCTGCACCGCCGATCCGGTCAATTGATACAAAAGCCAGTTAACGGCGGTCATCTGCATCCACGTGCCGATGTTGGAGATAAACAGGCTGATCCAATAGAGCCTGAAGTCGCGGTAGCGAAACGCCGCGAGTTGGCCGGAGCGGTCAGTGGCGGTCTCGATTGACTCACTCATCAAACGACTCTTCTATATTAACGAAGCGGCCGATGAAAGGGACGATCAAATTAGAGTGCTCACCCGTATCAATCACGCATTGGAGCGATCAAGGGGCGAGCCCTCCGGAGCAAGCCAATGAGCCTTTGCCTTGGAGTGGCCCTTCGACTGCTCTCAGGACAGGCCTGCAAACTGAGTTTTTCGAGCCAACGCCTGTAGAAAAACGCGAGCGCCGAGCCAAGTACCAGAGACGGCATTGCAGCTGTTCGTCCCCTTCGACTTCCGCTCAGGGCAGGTCGGTGCCTCACTCCTCTAGGCTCGCCCTTTGATCGACACGGTGTCATTGTTTTTCCTCTGACCGTGAATAATGCGGGCTAACTTGATGGTTCTTTCTTCAGCTCTTTGCCGGGCGGGGTGGCGCGCGAGAATGGAGCGGCGAGGCCTTCCCCGGCGGCGATGCCAGTGTGGTCTTGGAGCGGCTTCGGCGCATCCAAGCGAAACTTTGGGATGTCGGAAACGCGCCAGGCCGTCAGCAGCGTCATTGTGGAAACGATCAGCCCACCTAAAACAGTTGTCGCTCGCGCGCCGATAAAAGGGACCACGAGTCCCGTTTCGACCTGGCCGAGTGGATTGAGTCCCTGATTGCTTAATTGGAAGATGCCCATAACTCTTCCGCGCAGCCTGTCCGGCGCCATCCATTGAAGTATCGTGCTTCGGGCGGCTGCCCAGATGGTATCGACGGCGCCGACGAAGGTCAGCAGTGAAAGGCACAACGTGAACGACGGAGATAGACCGAAAAGAGCGAAGGCCACCCCGTAAAGAATCGCGGAAACCAAGAGGATCTTACCTTGATAAGGACGTTGCCCCATGGCGATATAAAAGCTCGAGCCGATCACGGCGCCCAATCCACGGGCCGACTGGAGCAGGCCGAAGCCGTGCGCGCCGACGCGGAGAATGTCGCTCGCAAAAATGGTCAGCATAGCGTTATCCAATCCGAAGATGGAGGTCGTCGCCTCCATGATGATCACGCCGAAAATAGTTTTCTGCGAATAGACGTAGGATAACCCCGTTTTCATGTCGCTCAAAAAACGCCGGCTTCGCTCCGGCGACGGCGATGAGGTGTGCATCAAAAGCAGCGCGATCACAACGACCAGGAAACTTGCGGCATTGGCATAGAAGGCGCCGCTGGTGCCGGCGACGCTGATCGCAATGCCACCCAGGGTCGGCCCGAGCAAGGCCGCTCCTTTCCACAGAATCGAATTTAACGCGACGGCATTGGGAAGCGCTGTTTTCGGGATCAACGACGGAAACAGAGATTGGCGCGCTGGGCCGTCGCATGAACCGACCGCCGCGCTAAGAAAGGTTATGGCATAGATATGCCATGGGCGAATGTTGTCGGAGTGATCGAGCACACCGAGCAACAGGGCAAGCAAGCCCAATAGAGACTGTGTGGTGAGAAGTAATTTTTTCCGATCATAGCGATCCGCTAGGGTCCCGCTAAATACGCCGAGGGCGATCGCGGGAACGGATCGAAAGAGGCCGTTCATGCCTAACTGGATCGGCGATCGGGTGAGCTTGTAGAGGAGCCAGTTAACGGCGGTCATCTGCATCCACGTGCCGATGTTTGAGATAAAAATGCTCGTCCAAAAGAGTCTAAAGTCGCGGTAGCGAAACGCCGCGAGCGCGCTCCCGGATTGCGGATTTGGGTCGCTCATACGCGGTCGGTGTTGGGCGTTCGAAAGAGTCTAATGACGGCAACTCGGTTGATTAGCAGAGTTTCCAATGCGCGGTTCCATCCCAACCGGGCCGGTTTGGCGTGATCGAGAGTCTGATGATCTTGTGACGACGGTCGCGATAAGAATTTACAATAAATATTTAGGCTGAACAATGACGGGAAAAATCCGTTTCCCGAGGGGCTCTGATCTTGGCGCAAAGTGGAAAGGGTGAATGAGTATCCGATCGACTTGAAGGCAGTGTTCTGTTTGCCAAAAAATGAAAGGGCATCTTTTCCGGAAAAAATGCCCTTTCACGCGCTTTCGCGCTTACCGACGTATGTTACTTGTTTGGAGAACACCGCATCCCAACGGTATTCGACCTCGCTCTAGGGGCTAATCCTCGCATAACCTTGGAGTGCCGCAACTCTTATGACCTTCCTTAATTTCTCGCTCTCGCGAGTATTTGCCTTCAGGCAATTTAGTTGAGGTCTAGCTACAACCGCTCCGTTCAATGAGATTAGCTTTAATTCCAGAGAAGAGATCGCCCGCTGAGAGCGGGTCTTGATTGTCAGGCGGAGCACTGCTTTCCATAGAAAAAACCTCCTTTCTGACCTTGGGGCTCTAAACTTGTGCGATCCATCGGCCCCATCGCCTGGCGGTGTTCAATGGATCTATTTCACCGTTTACGTCCGGCGAAACTATTTGTCAAGAGAGAACAAAATCTTATTGGGAATCAGAGTAAGTCCGGGAAGGAAATTGCAAGGTTTGAACGGAATAAAATCTTTTTGACTTGCGTGCATGGTCCAAAGGTTCTGAACCGAGGCGTCCGTACATGAGTTGCGCGGGACGAAAAACCTAAGTCTCATTCTTTGTGGCGGGAAAGGGAATATTACCCAGGAAGCCTAGGAACGACAAGGTGAAAAAGCTTTAACGTTTCGCGACCTGATTGCTTTATGCTTGCGGTCTCACTCGGTCCGAGATAAATACCCGCGCCTTGGCGGAGATTATAGTCGTGAGCAGCCATCGTAACGACGCCGTCGCCTGCCATGAAATAAATGAGCTGGTGCTTGTCAAGCATGGACTCGGCATCGAAATGCTCACCCGGTGCGAGCCAGCGCAGCATTCCGAGAACATTCTTCGCCCCGCAAAGCTCCTTATTTACAATTTCCGCCGCCGTGCCTTGCATTTCGGGCAGTACAATCCGG
Organism: Binatia bacterium; assembly: GCA_041484845.1. Lineage (GTDB taxonomy): Bacteria > Desulfobacterota > Binatia > UBA9968 > UBA9968 > JBGPIK01. Next base: position 6,361 of record JBGPIK010000292.1, read on the forward strand.
CGGCATCGTTCAGTGTCAATAATTGTGGTAGCCATAGTTCACATTTCCTTTGGGATGAGTTTCCCGGGCGCATTAAAAACCAGGAAAGGGTGGCGCGGTTAGCTTTGCAGCCAGATTTTGCCGTCCACTTTTTCCCACTTCAAGTCATCATCCGTACCATCCAAGATGGTTGTCTTGAAGCGATTGGGAGCTTGAAATTCGAAATCGAACAAGGCTTCCTGCGCGCGCAGGCGATGTTTGTCTTCGGCGGGGATGAATATGAGATGCCCCGCCTTGACCTCGCTGATGCCATCCGCGGTTTCCACCGTGCCGGTGCCGTCAATGATGAAATAAAAATGCTCGCAGTTCTCGTGAAGGTGATAGGGAGACGCCGCCCCTTTGTCATAGCGCATGATGCCGGCGAGCATATCATCGGTGCCGGCGAGTTCTTTGCTTACGAAGAACACGCGTTCCCGCCCGGGCACGACTGAAACCAGTTTGGGAAGCTCGTCTTGATGAAAAATGTAGGCCATAAAATGTTCTCCCGATATTTGAACGTTTGGGGTTATTGAAAAGCCTCATTTCACAGCGAACGCTATTCCCGTCTTCCGCGAAATACCCAGCAAGTCTTCCACTACGGGTTTCAGTAACGGGATTCCTTCTTTGCTCCGAATCGCTTCCGCTTCTCGCTCCGGATCGCCGGGTATGAGCGGACCGGTGGTGCCGGGCGCGGGTTTGGCATTTCTGAAGACATGAACCCAGTCATCAATTTGTTTTTTGAACTCCTGTTTGTCGATGAAGGCGTCTATTTGCATCGCGCCGAAGAAATGGCCGATGCCTTTGCCGACGCTGCGCTCTGGAATCTCCTGCCGGAGCGCGAACGGCGGCGCGAACGGCCCCCAATTGGCGCCGCTTAGAACGCAGCACAGAATGTCGACCATTGCCGCGAGCGCGTAACCTTTGTGCCCGCCCAAATCTCTTTCGGAGCCGAGCGGCAACTGCGCGCCGCCATCGATCATCTCCTGAGGGTTGATCGTATCGCGTCCGTCTTTGTCGACAATCCAACCCTTGGGAACCGTGGACCGTTGGCGCAGCGCGATTTCAATCTTGCCGTACGCGACCGCGCTCGTCGCCATGTCGATTACAATCGGCGGTTCCTTGTCGCCCGGGAAGGCGATGGCGATCGGATTGGTTCCGAGCATTCTTTCCGCGCCCCACAAGGGGGCCACAAGCTTGGTCGAATTGGTCATGGCCCAGCCGATGAGATCTTTTTCCAGCGCTTTTAAAGGGTAATAACCCGCGATACCGAAATGATTGGTGTTGCACACGGCGACCCAACCCGAGCCGTGCCGCTCGGCCTTTTCCATGGCAATCTCGTTGGCTTTGGGTCCGACCACCAAACCCAGGCCGTTGTCGCCGTCGACCGTGGCCACGCTGGTTTTCTCGCGCACGATTTTGATTTTAGGTTTGGCATTGATCCGGCCTAATTCCAGCATGTCGAAATATGTGTGCAGCCTGGCCACGCCGTGCGAGTCGATGCCTCTCAGATCGCTCCTGGACAACACGTCGGCAGCCTGCCAGGCATCGGCTTCGGAAATGGCGAAGTGCATAAATACCTCGGCGGCGAAATTCTTGAGGTATGCGGCGGGGAAAACGTAAATATCTCCTTCTTCCATTTGTGAATTCCTAACATCAAGCGCCAATGGATGTCGCCGACACGCTATCGAATCGGCCGCGCTCGTGTCAAGGCAAGGGCACGGTTGTGCACGATAAACGGCTCACCGGATTATTCGGCTTGAGGTATAATACGCGAGCACTGCCGGGTTTCGTTACGGCTCGTGGTTCGATCATACGACACAAGAACATGTTCCGAGACAAACGGTTCTTTCCAGTTGGATCACGGCAACGTCAAAGTCAATTTCACCTTGGTGAATTGAATTCATTTCGTAAGTTCCGTTTGTCCAAAAATTCCCCGTGCCCCCTTTGTAAAGGGAGATTTAGAGGGATTTTCAATCCTGTCAACACGACTTTGACGAGACCCTGCCAGTTGGATAAAGCTACTTGACAAATTGAGCCGGACCATAGCTATTTGGAACGGATGAGAACGGGTAACGTCGCTCTTAGGGCGCACGCGGTTTTGTAAGTTTGAATTTTCAGACCGGACAGGAAGTCTCTCAATCGTTAAGGAGACGAGCATGGGCTATTTCAGAGATCTGCGAGAGCATATTGCCGCGCTCGAAAAGGAAGGTCTGTTAGTCACCATTGATGAGGAGATTAACAAAGACACGGAACTGATGCCGCTCGTGCGCTGGCAATTCCGCGGACTTTCCGAAGACGAGCGGCGCGCCTTCATGTTCACGAATGTCGTCGACGCCAAAGGGCGCAAGTACGAAATGCCTGTCGTCGTCGGCGCTTTGGCCGCCTCGCGCCACATTTACGGCTTCGGCTTGCAATGTAAGCCCGAGGAAATTGTCGAGCGCTGGAGCCGCGCGCAAAG
>JBGPIK010000293.1:0-8815 GCA_041484845.1 Binatia bacterium
GACTTACTTTAACCCTCGGTCTCAATGATACCGTCAGAGCCACGTTGTTGCATTATCTCGGCGCTCTGGGTTACGCAGCTTGAACTGTCGGAACCCGAAATTTTATGCAACGTTAAGGTTTACCAGGAGCAGAATGAAAATAGAGGCAACGCTGATTAGAGAAAAATGGTGTCGTCGAATGATATTCATATTTTCGCTCTTTGCATCGGAGGAAATTATACGTTGCTATCGCTACAATTATGGCCTGTCAGCCCGACGAATGTGGAAAATAAGTGGTCCACTATTGGGCTGCCCCTGTACGCCTGAGTCACTTTCGTCTTTCACCCCCTCAGCAGCTATCCCCAAAAAGAAAGGAATCATGGGGATGGCGTTGTGCCTTCTCGTGCCGTGTCCTTTGACGGGGTAGACACATCGCTACGGGCCAAGGTTCGCACCGAGGCTCTGCTCAAACATGAACTGCAATGGTAAATATTCGAACCCGATAACTCTTCCTGCTACCTGCTAAATTCCGATGGTAGGTCCCTTCTCCACGTGTCCAGGCTTCGGGGTCTACTTCAGCGCGCCCAAATCCTCACCTACTGAAAACGACAGCCATTCGGAACCGGGGCCGCGCAAAACCCCGGCATTTCAGATGGATTGCAACCACTAGTTGGAATATCCATCTGCTTAAAGCCGGTATTGCTAAAAAAGCAGAAGTCGAATCCATGCATTTGCGGTTGTGGCTTGGGCCCACCTACAAGTGACGCCGACCAGGTGCCGGTGGCCTTTATGGAAGGAGTGAACCAGTGAAGACTCGAATCAAAATAGCCTGAGGTCATGGTGGCTGTGAATGTCCCACTGATAAGAAACGGCGTACGCGTTGTTACGGAAAACGTATACCTCAAGTCACCGCTGCCCTCGACCCGACCAATGATCCCGCCAGTTACCACGGTTTGGGAGTATGCGGTAGGGATAGTATAGGTAAAGCTCGGTGCACTAGACCGCCAGTTCAGATTGGCTGCTATGTTTCGAGGGCCCGATCCCGCTTCGAATACCACGTCTGGGGATTGATCGTCAAAATAAAAGCCTCCTCCGGTGGCAGGTAATGGTAAATATGCATTGCATGGGTTCTGCCAAGTCCAAAAGCCTTGGGGGGAATGCTGGCAGCTCTTGAATGTATCAGGGAGAGGGACCTCACCTTCCCATGTCTGGAACGTGTACGTACCGCGCCAGTACGGACCGCTGGTGGAAAACAGTGCGGTAATTTTTTTTACCGCGTCATCGTCCATAGTAAGGACGCAAGTGCGTTCGGTACTACCGAAGCATTGTTTGATAACGTCAGGAGCACCGTCCCAGCCTTTGAAAGTCTGGCCATTACCGGCCTGCGCCGTAAGGGTGACAGTCTTGCCTGCCGGGAAAAAGAACTCACAACTGGTTCCGCAGCTAATTCCGTTTGGTAAAGACGTGACACTTCCGTTGCCGGCAACCGTGACCGAAAGTTCTTCTTCGCACACCGTCGCGACATTTTCGTGAATGAATTTGATCATCGATGCCGTCCACCGAGCCGCCTCTGATCCCAACTCACGAAACTGGACTTGGGCGACACGATCGTTTATCGTGTAAGTATCCTTGCCTTTTGTTATATTGCTAATGAAAGATTGTAGCGGGTCCCGATAGGCAAGCATTCTCGGTGGATTCGAGCTATCATAGAGATAGCCGTCTGGCCCGAGGGTGCCTATCGGATTCTGCAGAAGTAAATCTCTCTCGCTATGAAAATTCGCAGCCGTCCAAGCTGCAAGTGTAGCGAAGGCACTCTTTGCATCAGTAATCGTTTCGAGAGGCTTGGTTGGAGAAACAACAAGTGGTGAGTCTAAAGATAGATTCTGGTCGAAATTAAGTTCCTCGCTGATCAGTTCCTCAAGTTTGCTCGGGTCGCCAAAGTCAAGTACATCGAAAGAGAATTTTTTGTGTGGATGAGCGTCATTGCGAACGTGCGCCGGTGACGTGAGATCCTGCAATAAATGTAAAAAATGGCCAAGCCCAACTAAACCAGCAAACTTGTCTGTTCCCGTTTTTTGAAGGCCATGAAGGCCAAGTTTTATCATATCATTATACCCATAATCCTGGTGAAGAATTATGGACTTAGAAAGAGGATTAGGTAAAGGCAGACCATTTTCGGGCAATTGACTTACCGTACCATAGCAACGTGGCCCGTCGAAACTGTTAAAACCCCACTCTGCCGCATCACAACTAACACGTGCTCCAAACTGCCTTCCCGCAAATTTAAAATCGTCGTTTAAGGCTTCTGGATAGAAATGAAAAAGAAAACGGCCCATTGGCCAATTGATATCGTCATCCTCATGCTGCACCCCCAGGTCCAGCGATTGCCGCACTAAGGGCAGTCCACACGCCTTCAATTCCGGACGCTCCCGTATGAGATAGTCGATGGCCTTCTCTGTGATAGCGCTATGGACATTCTCTTCATGGGCTTCGGCCAAACGAGTTCCGAAAACGAAAAACGCTGCGACTATGATGAATAGCCTGATCAGTGCATCACGAGTTCTTATCACCATCCGATAACCCTCCAAGTGCCGACCACATCCTTGACTAGGAAAAAGCGAAGCTCCTGGAATTGGCCGTTAATAACAATTGACCCGACACAGATTTGAACTGAAGTTGTTTGCTCTACGACGTTGCAAGTTGACAGGGCATCGGCTAGCCCGCTGAGAAGATTGACCGGCATATTGTCAAGAATTGTGAGATCATTAAATGTGTTTCCCAACTGGTTATACGCTGCCGTAAGGTTACCGGTCCGTAGATTGGCCACGAGAACACTGCGCACATCCGCGGGCAATTGGACGACACTTACAGGGACCAACGATTCGGAGGAGATTGTAGTCTGCTGCGGGGCCACGTCCGCTGAGACTCGGAGGGCGACATACCCCGGCCCGGCTTCATTTAATGTGATTTGCTTTGTAAAGACGTTGTCTCCACTAACTGCGTCGCCTTGGGTTCCATCGTCAAACATCTGCCCTAAATTCGCTATGGGATTACCCTTATTGTCGTAGCGCCAAAGCGTCACGCTGTTTTTCAAAAAGACGAGCGTCTCGGACATCGTAGCCGTTACCGTGACCAAAGTAGGCGTCGCTCCTGCAATCGAAAACGGCTCGGCTTGGATGCCTTCGACCAGAGGTAGAGGTATCGTATCGAACGACGCGGATACGGTCCGGGACTGGCTCATCGTCACTCCGCATGTACCGATTCCCGTGCACGCTCCACTCCAGCCATTAAACGTCGAGCTGGCATCAGGGGCAGCTGTCAGAATCACTGCGGATCCGTTGTTGAACGAATACTGGCACGTGGTTCCACAATTTATTCCCGGCGGGTCGCTCGTTATAGTGCCCCCACCCGTGCCGGACTTCGAAATAGTAAGCGGGACCGGCGCGGTTGGATTCGAGATCGACGCTAAGACCGATGTGGTGAGAGAAATTTTGCTCACCGACGGATTACTCAATTTCAAAAGGATATTAGAAATACTTCCACCGGGCGATAGACCGCCTGCCGGGACCGGCACATTTAGATAGGGGTTACCGTCCGTTGTGGTACCAGTTGAGTTCGACAGAGTAGCGCTTGTCGGCGTGAGGCTTGTAATCACCAGGGATATTGGACCCGTGAAAGTGACTGTCGAGATATTAGTAATGTTCGCAACTGTGTCGAAGGTCTTCGTAGTCCGATTGAGGACGAAGCCAGAGAACGTGACCCGGACCTGGTTATCTATCGGACTCGCAGCTTGCGCATCGACGTGAAAACAGAAAGTAAAGAAAAGAACAAAGGCAAAGAGACCGAAATGACGATTGGCATAATAGCCTTTTTGGTAGTCACCCGTAGAAAAACATCGAAGTTTTTTCATTGTGTCACGCATCTTATGGTCGCCTTATCGTAGAAAAGGATTTAGCACCGATTCCAAAAACTCTTAGCCCAGCGATTAAACATAACCCCATTGCTACCAAAATGAGGGTACTCGGTTCCGGGACCGTTTGAGAATTAAGGCTTACGGCAACTTGAGGATCTGTAACGCTTGCGACGGACAAATTCCCAGGCGGTGTGCCGTCAAAGTCACTTGCAATAAGCGCATCTCCCAAAAGGTTAGTGCTTGTGAGTGAGAAAGAAGCGGTCGCGTCCAAAAGAAAAAACGAAAAAGCATCCGGGATGCCTCCTGCGAAATTGGCCGTCTCGGCGAGGGTAAATTTGACGAACGTTCCAAGGGTCATTCCCGTAAGCAACTCGTTGAAAAAAGTGGTGTCGGTGATAGTAACGACGCCCGGAAGACTTCCGCTAACACCCCCGGTAGTAGAAGCGGCGCCCAGGACACCGTCGGTACTAAAACCGGAAATCGTGACGCTATTATTATTCACCCCGTCACCATCAATTAGATCGAAGGCCAGATTGCTGGCTGTCCCAGAAAGGGCATTGGTGTGAATCGTGAAATCGAGGGATGTCGCGAGTGCCTCAAACCGATACCCAGGCGAGCTCAAAACCAAGAAGAAAACCAATGAGATCCACGGCCAAGGTGTTTTCATAACGTTTATACTCTTTCCAGCAAGCAGCCTATTTCTAAAGGAAAGGGCTCGCTCTCTTTCCACTAAATTCCAGGCGCACAATTGACACCGTCGCTCTTCTGTGGCAATCCTAAACCGGTAAAATCTCGGTAAAAGTTGCGGAAAGCCGGCTAAGACCCTCAACGGAGCCACAACGAGTGACGAGCGACAGATATTTTTCCCTCCCTACACTCTCGACACAGCGAACGAGAGTCTTTCGCGCGGGTCAGAGACCCTCCCTCTACGGCCGAAAAGCCTCGCCATTCTTCGCTACCTTGTCGAGCACCCGCAACAGCTCATCACCAAAGCGGAGCTGATGCGCGCGCTTTGGCCTCAAGCCAAAGTCTTGGACGCGACACTGAAGGTAAGCATCGGAGAAATCCGCAAGGCCTTGGGCGACAGCGCGACCCAATCACAGTTCATCGAAACTGTTGGCACAAAGGGCTACCGTTTCATCGCACCGATCAGTCTCAGGCTCTCCGGAAACGCGACAGGAAATTCTTTTGCTCCGGTCGTAGGGCGAGCGTCAGAGCTGGAACGATTGCGCACTCACCTGGAACTAGCGAACCAGGGCAAACGCCAGCTCGTCTTTGTCACCGGCGAGCCGGGCATCGGCAAGACCACTTTGGTAGAAATATTCGCTAAGGATCTAGCAACTAACGATGCGATTATTACCGCCCGCGGGCAGTGCATCGAGCAATACGGCGCGGGCGAGGCCTACATGCCGATCATCGACGCCGTGGAGCGGATGTGCCAGGGGTCGAACGGACACTCACGAGTTGCACTCCTGCGCCGTTATGCGCCAAGCTGGTTGGTCAATCTTCATGCACTCGTGAGCGCCAAAGAGCGCTCCGAGCTGCAACGCCAGAGTATCGGCATCACCCCGGAGCGCAGGTTAAGGGAGCTCGCGGCTTTCTTGGAGGTCTTGGCGAAAGACCAGACCGTTATCCTGGCGTTGGAAGATCTTCATTGGCTCGATCCTTCGTCTCTGGCGTTAATTTCCTTTATAGCGCGCAGGCACGAGCCCGCCCGCTTGATGCTGATCGGAACCTATCGCGCGGGCGAGGTTGAACGTACGGATCATCCGTTGAAGAAGCTCAAGGCAGAGCTCGAGCTGCACCACTATTGTCATCACATCGCCTTGAGGGGGTTAAGCCCACGCGCGGTCCATGAATATCTGACGGCCCGTTTTGAGACGCCACGGGTTTCAGACAGACTTTTGTCGATTATCTACAGCCACTCCGAGGGTAACCCCCTCTTCATGGTCAACATCACCGACTACTTGACGAATCGCGACGGTATCATTCGGCGGGACAATTCCATCGAACCCGGCACGGCCATCGATGAGTTGGTCACTCCCAACACGATCCATCAATTGATCGAACGGCAACTCGATAACCTCCCGGCGGCCGATCAGGAACTCCTAAAGGCAGCCAGCGTTGCCGGCATGAATTTCTCCACCGCCGCGGTGGCCGCGAGATTGGGTGTATCAATGGAGCAGATCGAAATCCGGTTTGATCGGCTCGTGAAGCAAGAACAATTTTTGCAGCGCGAGGGTACGAACCGTTGGCCCGATGGAACCGTCGGAGCGCGCTACGGCTTTGCCCATGCTTTGTACCAAAACGTGATTTACGAAAGCGTGCTAGCTTCACGAAAGGCACGCCTCCATCAGTCCATCGGCGAGCGGTTAGAAGTTGGCTATCGAGGCGGCACGGAAGAAGTGGCGGCGGAGTTGGCCCTTCATTTCGAGCATGCAGGTGATTACCACCGGGCGGTCCAGTACTTACACCAAGCTGCCCAAGAAGCCGTACGACGATCCGGTTATCAAGAGGCCATCAACTACGCGACCACCGGATTGTCATTGCTCAGGCATCTCGAACCATCCTCACAAAAAGCCGAATGGGAACTCAGCTTGGATCTGCTGTTAGGGGTTTGCTTCTCGACCGCGAAAGGATATGCGGCGGCGGAAGCGAATGAGGCGTTTTCCAAAGTACGAGCTTTTTCAGGGAAGGTAGGCAACCAATCCCTGCTTTGTCAGTCGCTCGCCGGACTCTGGTCTTTTCATTTCGTTCGCGGCGAGTTGGAGACCGCCCTCGAGCTGGCGACCGATTTGTATAAACTGGCGCGCCGGGGAAGCAATCCCATGTCTTTAGTCAACGGCCATATGGCTGCGGGAATCGCTCTGTTTTATTTAGCCGACTTTACCGCAGCCAAAGCCCACCTCGAAAAAGCTTGCTCCCATTACGATCTCGCATCGCATCGGGTTCAAATGTCGAGTATGGGCTGGGATCTTGGCATCCCTGCGTTTTGTTACCGGGCTAAGACTTTATGGATGCTTGGTTACCCGGAAAAGGATACAGAACATGCTCAAAAGGCGCTCGCTTTTGCCGAGGAATTGTCGAGCCCTTTTCATTGGGGTCTCGCTAATTCGTTACTCTCAACCTACCACACTTACCGTGGCGAGCACAATCGAGCCCTCCACCATGCCACGGCAACGGTAGAGGTCTGCCAGGAGCATGGATTCAATCATTGGTTAGCCTCAGGTACGATATTCAAAGGATGGGCGTTGGCTCGGCAAGGCGATTTAGAGACCGGCATTGCTTATCTCCAAGATGGCCTAGACAGGTGGAAACGCATGGGAGCGGAGATGGGTTTGTCTACGTTCCTGGCCCTTCTGGCCGAAGCCTACCTGGAGAGTGAGCAAATACCTAAGTGTTTAGCATCCATCGAAGAGGGATTGGCGATTAGCGCCAAGAATAAGGAATGTTATTACGATGCGGAACTTTACCGGCTTCGAGGCGAAGCGATTCTTAAGGTAAAAAATCGCAAGTTAAGATTGCAAAATGCTCAGGAAGCCGACAGCTATTTGCTGCGTGCCGTGGCGATCGCTCATGGTCAAAAGGCGAAATCGTTAGAGCTTAGAGCGACCACGAGTCTTTGCCGCTTGTGGCAAAAAACGGGCAAGGAAAAAGAAGCTAAACGGATGCTGGCAAAGGCCTACAGTTGGTTCACTGAAGGTTTCGACACGCCCGATCTACGAGAGGCGCGCGCGCTTTTAGATACTTTGCAATGACACGTCCCAATTACCTGAATCCTGTGGAATTTCTCGTAAGCGGTCTGCTCTACTGAAGTGATTCAAGAACAGAGCACCTTCTCACGATCGCTCCAGGCATCCAAACATCTCTGAACTAACTTCTCCGGATGGTTATCGAACAAGACAACGCCGCGACTCGGCTTGTTGCAGAAATCGATGACCTCGCCGAGGTGATCGGCCACGCCGCCGCTGTTTTCGAGCACGCCGATGATTTTTCCTTCGTCATAGGCGATGGTGAATTCGTTGAGCGTACCGGTTGCGCCGCCGAAGATTATAACGATATCAGCGGAGCGCACATTGATGACATTGCGGCCTTTGTAACCAAAGCCGGTGTAGACGATCACATCGGCACCGTCGTCCGGGAGTCCATACCGTTCCACATGCTCTCGATGATTTTCCGCGGGAGACATTCCCAGGGCGAATCCTCCGTGGCTGCGCAAAGCACGCGCCACCAAAGCGGGAATACCGGTAGTTGCCCCGGTTACCAGGATACAGTCACGCGCCGCCAGGGCCGCGCCCAGCGATTCCGCCAGATCTTGAACGCGGAGTTTTTCAAGTTCCGTCAGACCATCATTGGCCGAAGCGCCCATCACTCCGACAACCGGTTTGCGCATGCGCAATCTCTCTTTACTTTTAAGGGTCTTCAGGTTTCCGTATGGTTAACCCGGGCAATGCTATTTCAGCGCAAGGACTCCGAGCTTACACCGCGGAGACGCGGGTCGTGAGAAAAAATAGCCGGTCGCCCTTCGACGCGCTCAGGACGAACGGCTAAGTACTTGAATTTATATTGCGCTGTCCCGTTCGTGGTGAGCCTGTCGAACCATGAAGGGATTTTTTCTCACGACCGCGGAGGGCGCGGAGTAAAGAGTTTTTGATTAAAAAATACTCCGAACTCTGCGAACTCGGCGTCTCCTGTGGTAAATATTGCTTCACAGTAAATCACCCTGGAAGAACCGCTTTTAAATAATCTTGTCGCGATGGAATTGAGCGATATGATTCTCGTCGTATCCCAGTTTTTTTAGAACCGCGTCCGTCTGTTCACCGAGCGCAGGAATGGGATCGAAGCGCGCCGGGCTTTGGGAAAGTCTGAGAGGATTACCGACGACGGGAACTCGGCCAACGGGAGATTCCACTTCACAAAAAA
>JBGPIK010000294.1:0-8807 GCA_041484845.1 Binatia bacterium
ACCAACGTGAGAACAACCAAAGGAACCGTGGCGATGGTGGAAGCCGCGGCGATCTCACCCCACGGCATGGTGTATTCGCCGGGAAAGAGCGCGATGCCGATCGGGAGAGTTTGAACGTTGGGATCGGTCATGATGATGAGCGCAAAGAAAAACTCATTCCACGCATAAATGAAAACCAATAGAGCAGCGGTTAGAATTCCCGGAGCCGCCAGCGGTAGGATCACCTTGTACAAGGCCTGCAGCCGGCTACAACCATCAACGAGCGCTGCCTCCTCGATTTCGCCCGGCACGTCACGAAAAAACGTCGTAAGAATCCAAATTCCGAGGGGCAATGAGAGGGCGACATAGATCGACACCAAGCCCCGGTAGCTGTTGAGCCAATCTAAGCGATCGAGAATATTCCAGACGGGGCCGGCGATAGCGATCTGCGGAAACATCGAAAGGGCGAGCAACAGCAGTAAATAATATCTCATCCATGCTAAGTGAAAACGCGCCATGGCATAAGCCGCGAGCGAGCCGATGGCGACGGTGATCAAGGTGGCTGTGCCGGCGACGATCACGCTATTGGCGATGTAATGGAGGAGGCCATATTTTCCCAGCGCCGATTGATAGAAGCCCCAATGGATTGACGGAATGAGGCTCGGCGGAATCGCCGTGAGTTCGGCCGGAAGTTTTAACGAGGTCAGCACAAACCAGACAAACGGAAGGAGACAATAAAGAGCAATGCCGAGCGAACAAACGAGCAGCACCGCTGAACGTCTCATGGCGCCGCTCCTTCCCCATGGCTCTTTTTCAAAACGCACACATAGGCTGAGGAGAGAACGAGCGAGAGCAAAAAGACGGTTACCGCGATGGTCGATCCATAGCCGATCATGCCTTCGGTGAAGGTTTTTTTGTAGCCGTAAAATTGCAGCACGTTGGTCGCGTCGGCGGGCCCGCCTTGGGTCATGACAAAAACCAAATCGAAAACCCGCAAGGCATCGATAGTCCGAAAGAGCAAGGCCAACAACAGTGCCGGTCGGATGAACGGCAACGTGAGGGCGCTAAATTTTTGCCATGCTGTGGCGCCGTCGATGCTCGCGGCTTCGTACATGTCGTCGGGAATGCCTTGTAATCCTGCCAGGATAATCAGAGCGGCAAACGGAGTGGTCTTCCAAATTTCTGCCGCCATGATTGCCGTTAGAGCCGGATAGGGATCGGCGAGCGGTGCAAGATACCGGGAAGTTGCGCCGCCGAAAAGAATAAAATTGAACAGGCCGTAGCGATCATTGAAGATAAAGCGCCACATTTGGGAGGAAACGACAGTGGGGATTGCCCAAGGAATGAGAACCACGGCGCGCAAAAACCCGCGGCCGCGAAAAGCTTCGTTCATGACCAGCGCCATACCCAAGCCAAGGAGCAGCTCCAGCGGAATCGTCACACCAACGAACAGCAGCGTGGTGCGTAATGATTGCATCGCCACGGGATCGGACCAAAAATCCTTGTAATTCTCCCAGCCGACCATCTTCTCACCGAGCCACGGAAGCGTCAGAATTTGACGATAAAAACTCAAGCGGAACGATTCGAAGATGGGATAAACTAAAAATAACCCGACAAAGGTCGAGCTCGGTAGCAGAAATAAGATCGCTAGGCGGTGGGAGCTCTTCATGACGGCGGTTTCTCGCGCAGAAGGTCCAGTACGCGGTTCATGTCCCTGGTTGCCAAAGCGGCGCGCGTATAAAGATCCGCATCCGGCAGCGCCAATACCGAGCTAAAATAGCGCTGCATGATATTCGACAACGGAATGTAGACCGGCGTTGTGGGCCGCGGCACCGCCTGCTTAAAAATTTGCAGCAAAGACTTGAGTTGCGGAATAGCGCTCAATAGCGCGTGATCGTCATAAAGCGCCCCGCGCGTCGGGGCACGCCCGGTAGCCAATGCAATGCGCTTTTGCACCTCAGCGCTGGTCATGAACTCTACAAAGCGCCAGGCCAGCTCAGGTTGAGTTGAGAAACGGCTGATTCCCAACTGCCATCCGCCCAGGGTAGCGACACCTTTTCTGCCGGTGAAACCCGGCAGCGGCATCATGCCGACCTTTCCTGCTATCCTTGAAGTTTCGGGATCATTGGCGATTTTCCAGGCGTAAGGCCAGTTGCGATGAAAAATCGCGCGGCCTTGTGTGAACAGCGCGAGAGATTCCGGCTCTTCATAGGTCAGGATGCCGCGATGGGAGATCTCTCCGATTATGCGATCGCGAACGAAGCGCACCGCTTCGAGCGCGCGCGGTTGATCGAGCGCGCTTACCAGGCGTGTCCCGTCCCAGAGCGCGCCACCATTACCCAGGATGTACTCCATCATGTTGCAGACCAGCCCTTCGTATTGTTTGAATTGCCCGGAGAAGCCCACGAGATCTGGATCGCGCTCGCGCGCGACTATCGTCTTCGCCGTTTCCACCAATTCCGGCCACGTGCGCGGAGCGGGGAGCGCGTACTTCGTAAGCAGATCTTTTCGGTAGTAGAGAAGGCCCGCATCGATAAAGAGCGGCACACCGAATACTTGCCGTCGATAGTGATTGGCCAAAATCGGCGCCTCGAGGAATTTATTTTGCTCGGTCGCGGTGAAGTAACGATCCAGCGGCAATGCCCAGCCTGCCGATGCAAACTCGCCCGGCCAAACCACATCCATGAAAAACACGTCCAGGTTCGTGTCGCGATTCTTTAATTTCTGCGTCAGCAGATCGTGAAACTGCGTCGATGAATTGGGACCGATCTCGCGGACGATTTTGACGCCCGGATTTTGCCGCTCGAAATCAACGACCGCTTGGTCCCAGACCTGCGGCGCTTCAGGTTTCCAACCGACCAGGCGAAGCTCGGTTTTGGCGGCGCTACCGGCTGCGGCGTGAGGGAAAAAAATCAGCGCGAGGCAAGGCAAAAGTGTCTTCGCGTTAAGCATCAGGGAACATTCCCGGGAGCGGCTCACAAAGAGACACGACAGCTTGATCCCGCGCCGGAAGTCTAGCTCTATCTTATTTCAATTTTGGGCGAAATAAATAGACTCACAGGCAATTTGCCGATCGGCAAAATCATCGCCAAATGAAGAACGCTTGAGAATTTTTGCGAGCGGACTCACACGCTGCGTGGTCTTAGGATCAGACAGGCAGCGGCCATTTGAGCCATTCGGCGATGCCGCGCCCCATGATCCATTCCTTATCTGCTTCCGAGAGAAAGTCGAGTTCTTCGGTAAACAGCGTAACTACCTGTTTGTAGGGGCAGGGGAGATGAGAAAGATCGGTGCCCCAGAAACAACGCTGAGGGCCGAAAGCGTCGACCACGCGACGGATGTGCGGGTGAAGCGATGGGAACGGGTAAGAGTCCGCGACGTAGGACGGTAAGGACGAAACTTTGACCGCAACATTATTCCGGTGCGAGAATTTCAGCAGTTGGTCTACCGCGGAGTCCAGCGGTTTACCTCTAAGCTCTGAGTTGAGACCCATATGGTCGATAATCAGACGGAGTCCGGGATGGCGCTCGGCCACAGCGCCGAGTTTCTCCACGGATTGTGGCGCAAAGGCCATAACGGGCACATCATAGCGCTCAGCGGCGTCCCAGAACCAATCAGCAGTGCCATCTTCGAGCCATTCTTTCGTCCGTCCACGGTGAAAGACGATGCGGATTCCTAACATGTGGGGCTGACTTTTCCATGTCGCCATAAGGCCGCGGCTTTTAGGCCGGTCGATTTTAATTTTTCCCATGACAGCAAAGCGATCGGGATATTGGCGCGCCGCTTCCAATGACGTATCGTTGCGATCGTCTTCCCAGGTGGGCGGTACGAGTATGCAGCGCTCGACACCGGCGCCATCCATTTCGCGTAACAGCTCTTCGTGACCTAACGGTACCGGACGATGCGGCGCGGAGGCGTTGCCCTTGGCGTATGGCTTCTCGGGTGTTTCCGCCGCCCAGATATGGACCTGTGAGTCAATAATGATCATAACCCCCGTGACTCTTGCGCAATAATGCGGTGATACGCTGGTTTTAGGCAGCGCGTCAACGAAAAAACGGTTAAAGGGCTGTGCCAATAACCTGTTGAATGACTTTCTCCGCCGCTTCTTCGCCCGTGCGGACGCAGTCGGAGATGCCGACGCCATGATAGGCACTGCCGGCGAGAGCAAGTCCGCGGAATAGATCGAGCGCAGATTCGATACGTTTAACCAACTTCCCATGACCGACATGATACTGCGGCATCGACCGTGGATGGCGCCAGATGCGTGAGAAAAGCGGCGCAGCCCTTACACCCAGCAGGTCCGCCAATTCTGCGCGCACGTTTTTCTCTATGGTTTGATCGTCATCTTGAAACAATTCCGGCTGCAGCATGCCGCCAATGAAAGCTCGCAACAGGACCCGGCCTTCAGGCGCCCTGCCGGGATATTTGATGCTGCTAAACGTACACGCCATGATTTTGCGATTTTCGATGGCCGGCACGACAAAGCCGAAGCTATCGAGCGCGCCCGGGAAGTCTTGGCGCCTATAGGCGAGACTGGCCGTGGCGGTGGAAGCGTAAGCGATTTGCTTTAAAGCATGAGCCGCGTCATTAGCCATGGGGCTGAGCATCTCGCTTGAGCGGTAAGCCGGCGTGGCGAGAATTACGCCCTCGGCTTCAAGAGATTCATTACTGCCCGTCTCGATACGCCAAAGCTTTTTGTTTTCGTCGCGCATCAGCCGGGTGACCGGCGTATTGAGATGAAGGCTTCCTTCCGGAAGACGCTGCCCAAGCGTTTCAATCAATTCCTGCATGCCTCCGAGCAGGGTGACAAATAAACTCCAGCGGGCGCCGCTCCCTCCCGGTGCTTTGCGCGCGCGGCGCCGTTGTTCCGACCACATGGCCCAGCTGACGCTGCGCCTGGTCCGTTCCATCTCTTTGAAGCGTGGCATGGTTGCGCTGAGACTCAACTGATCGGGATCCGAGGCGTAGATTCCGCCCACCAGCGGCTGCGCCACCCGCTCCAGAGCTTCGCGGCCGAAACGCCGCCGCACGAACGAGCCGAGACTTTCATCATTATCGGCTTGACTGCGGGGTAAAAAAAGCTCACAGGCCATGCGCAACTTGCCGCTCCAGGAGAACAGCGGAGTTTGAATGAAGGGCCATAAGCGCGTCGGCGCCAGAAGAAAAAAACCTTCGGGCAGGAGTTGCAGTTTGCCGCGGTGAACGATGTAGATTTTCTGAAATGCGGCTTGGGTCGATACCAGTCGCGGGGTCAAGCCCAGACGCTCGCACAAGCGCAGCGCCCATGGTTTTTCGGTAATGAAGGAATCGGGTCCACCCTCGACGAGAAACTCGCCGATGTTTTCCGTGGTGATTGAGCCGCCCAGGCGGGGACCCGCTTCGAGCAGCTTGACCTCAAGGTCAAGTGATTTTTGCTGATTCAGCTCGAGGACGTGATGAGCAGCTGCGAGTCCGGCAATTCCGCCGCCGATAACGACGATTCGATAACTCATGGGGACGCCTGTGAGGGTTTTCGAAAAACGGAGGTGATCACATTCGCCATCATCTCGATGAAGGTTGAATGGTCGTTGGGGCAGCTGGCACGAAGAAGGCGCAGCCCGCATGCCGCGGCATTTTTCTTGGTTTCAATGTCTAGATCATAGAGAACTTCCACATGATCACAGACAAAACCGATGGGCGCGATGATGACGTCGGTGACATCATCGCGCGTGAGTTTACGGATCATCTCGTTAACGTCGGGTTCAAGCCAAGGATCGCTCGGCTTGCCGCTGCGGCTTTGATAGGCGAGCGACCAGCGCTCATGACGCAGCTCGGCCGCGATCAATCGCGCGGTGGTTTGCACGTCGGCGACGTACGATGACCGTGCCGCCATGGGCGTCGGTAAACTGTGCGCAGTGAAAATGAGGGGCGTCGCCCTCCGCTTTTCCTCCGGCAGTTCGGCGAAACTGGTTTGAATTCGTTCCGACCAGCTCTGAATAAAAAGAGGATGATCATGCCAGCCGCCGCAATAATCGACTTGAGGCACGTTGTCGCCCAGCTCGGCACGCGCATCGGCGATGTTTTTTTGATAGCGTTCCCAGCTTGCCTCGGTTTTATGCGATGAGAGAATGAAGCCCAGAACATTTTTCACACCCGCACCTGCCATTTGCCTCAGCGTTTCGGCAAAAAACGGAGTGGAATTGCGCATGCCGACATAGACGGGTAACGGAAAGCCCTGGTGGCGCAAGAGCTTTTCAAGAGCTTGCGCTTGGCGCTGGGTGATTTCATTTAGCGGCGATTTGCCGCCGACGGCTTCATAATGATGGACCACTTCTTCCACGCGCTGTGATGGAATCGGAATGCCTTGCAGCACGCGGGTCAGGAACGGGCGGATCTCTTCAGGGGAATTTGGGCCGCCAAAGGCGATAAGCAAAACAGCTTGATAGAGTAAAGACATCAACGTATTCAGCGGGCGCTCAACTCGTGGACGGCCTCCACCATGGCGATCACGTGGGAAACCGGAGTTTCAGGCAAGATACCGTGGCCCAAATTAAAAATATGGCCCGGACGGTTGGCGGCGCGGCGCAGTATATCGGCAACGCGCTTCTTAATTTCCTTCGGTGAAGCAAACAACGCAACCGGGTCGAGATTGCCCTGAACGGCGACGTCATAACCCACGGCCGCCCAACCTTCATCGAGGTTTACACGCCAGTCGAGACCGATGACATCGCCGCCGGCGGCGCGTATGTGCTTCAACGCCCCGCTTGTTCCGGTACTGAAGTTAATAATGGGCACGCCCGGCTTGATCGCCTGAATCGCGGCGCGGGTATACGGCAGAACGAATATTTCGTAGTCCGTGGGCGAGAGACAACCGGCCCAGCTATCAAAAAGCTGGACCGCCTCCGCCCCGGCAGCGATTTGGCCGTTCAAGTATTCCGCGACGGCGCGGGCCAAGCGTTCCATGAGATTTTTCCACGCCTCTGGTTCCGAGTAGTAGAGCCGCTTGGTATGGATATAATTGCGCGAGCCGCCGCCTTCTATCAGGTAAGAGGCTAACGTAAAGGGCGCGCCCGAGAAGCCAATCAGCGGCACTTTGTTGTTAAGCGCCGCGCGACATTTTTTTACGGTATCAAAGACAAAGGAGAGATTCTTTTCCGGCGCGACTTCTTTGAGTCCATCCACGTCGGCGGCCGTTCGCACCGGACGAGGAATCACCGGGCCGTCTCCTTTCGAGTATTCCAAACCGACGCCCATCGGCTCCAGCAGAAGCAGAATATCCGCGAACAGGATTGCGGCATCGACGCCCAGACGCTCGACCGGTGTAACCGTAATCTCGGCGGCGAGGTCCGGTCGTTTGCAAAGTTCCAAAAAACCGTACTGTGCGCGGAGCTTGCGGTAATCTTCCATGTAACGGCCGGCCTGGCGCATGAGCCAAACGGGAGTGTAGGAGGTATGCTCGCGGCGACACGCCGCAAGAAAAGGATGGTTCGGAGTTGCCGTCTCTGTCATGGTTAAATCTTCCAAAGAGTACGGAGCTTCGTGAGCAAAATCAACCGGTGCGAGTGCGTGGAGTGGCGGCGCCGATAGCTTCTGCGCCGTATTTGCGGCGCAAATCGTCTATGCCGCGGTAGAGCTTTTCCCATGAGCGGCGTTTGCCTGGATTGAAGAGAGGCTCCTGCCAACCACCGGTCTGAAGCCCGCTGGCGCTGATGCCGAGCAGGCGCACGGCACGGCCGGGGGTAACGGTCTTGCGAAGGAAAGAGCTAGTGATCGCAAAAATGTCTCGGTCAAAACAGGTTGGTGTGCTCAGTGTGCGCGAGCGCGTTACGGTGCGAAAATCGGTATAGCGGATTTTAAGCGTAAGGCGGCGGGCATGGAAATTTTGACGCCGTAGTCGCCCGCCCACTTCTTCGGCCAATTCCCATAGCACCTGTTCCATTTTTTCCGTCTTATTGACAGGTTGGTTCAAAGTCATCTCGTTACCGATGGAGCGGTCGTGGCTTCGTGCCCGCTTGTCCGCTTGTGATAAATCGAGAAATCGCGCGGCTGATTCCGTATGCTGTAAAAGCTGCCCAATGGTCCTAATGCCGCGTTGGGCTAACAAGAGATTTGTTTTTGCGCCGACGCCGGAAATCAATGCCACAGTTAAGGGCGCGAGAAAATCTGCTTCGAAGCCGTCCGGGACATGAATGAGCCCATGAGGCTTGGCCAGGGTCGCGGCAATTTTGGCGGTGATCCGATTAGCGGACAAGCCGGCAGATGAGGGCAGTCCGAGCTCGGTATCAATCTGCCGGATGATTCGATCGGCGGTTTTGAGCGGCGGCCCAAAGAGCTTTTCCGTGCCGGTAAGGTTGACGACGGCTTCATCGATAGAAACGCCATGAACCTCTGGCGAGAAACGATCCAAGATCGCAAAGACTTTCCGCGAATATTCCGAATAAACGCCGTGCCGATTGCCCAAGAAGATCCCCTGCGGACAAAGCTTCTTGGCTTGGAATCCGGGCATTGCCGCATGAACGCCGAATTGCCGCGCCTCATAGGAGGCGGAAGTTACGACGCCGCGACCGCTTCGTCCGCCCACGATCACGGGTTTACCGCGCAAGCTCGGGTCAAGGACGCGTTCCACCGAGACGAAGAATGCATCCATGTCGATGTGGAGATACCAGTGCGTGGCCGTCGAAGATTTCACCTGGCCATGGTATAGCCCGAGACCGGCGGACGCAACTGAATACAGGAGCTGAAACTTCCTGTGTTTCTTTTAGTACCGTCGCTTGCCCGATGCACACGTTCAGCAAAATGAGGCGTAAGGTCCACCTTGGTGATCTTGATTGTTGGCGCTGAATCATTGC
>JBGPIK010000295.1:0-8787 GCA_041484845.1 Binatia bacterium
GGCAGCCGAAGGATCTCGCTCTGGTGAGTGGCGAAAACGTTAGATTCTTCGCTGCGCCCAGAATGACGATTGTGCGGCTTTGTCGATTGCGAAACAGTCTCATAGGAGAGCAGGCGGCGCCGGTTGTTGATCATTGCACATGTTTTGTCCGTTGGTTGCGTCCGAGACTGGACGATGTCGCCGCTACTTCAGCTTCTTCAGAAAACCCTCATCGTCGATTGCCTTGACGATGCTGGAATCGACCATAGTGGCGGCATCGGTTTTGGCTAATTCCGGCCGCGTGCGCGCCATTTCGGCGACAACGGTTTTCATTCCTTCAAGCGTCGGGTACGGCAGGTCGGGAATCGCGCCCTTCATGTAGGTGTAAGCCGTGTCCAGGGTGGTGAGATCGGTCTTGGCGTATTTCTTTAGGATGTCGATGGTCTGCGCTTTCTGCGTCTTGAAAAAATGAATCGCCTCGACCGTAGCACGGCCGAAACGCAGCATCGCGTCGTGCTTCTCACGCAAAAGCTTTTGACTGCTGATCAGGCCGCTGTGAGGATACGGGATCCTCTTGCTGGCGAGATCGACCAGAACCTTGAATCCCAGCTTCTCGGCCTCTGCCCGCTCGGTGGAGCTGATCACGGTGAACTGCGCTTGGTTCTGCTGCATGGCGAGCATGCGTAGATTGGTAGCGCCCACGACGCGCAAACTAATGTCGCGCTCGGGATCGAGGCCGATATTTCTAAGACCCAGGCGCATGGCAAAGTCGGCCGATGTTGCCGCCGAATGATTGGCGCCGACCTTTCCCCGGAGATCCTCAACCGTTTTGATTCCGGGCACAGCTATCATGTAGTAAGGCAAAAAAACTTCGAATCCCATGATCATGGAAACATCCGCGCCGCGCACTTTTGCGCTGGCCACGGCTGGACCTGTGCCCGCGACAAGCTGTAACTCGCCGGCGAATAGCGCCATAAGAGCCTTGGGCGTTCCCTCGACATAAATTACGTTAACGTCGAGGCCGTGCTTCTTGAAAATGCCCGCGTCTTTAGCAACCCAGAGAACGGATGACGAGCCGGCGTTTGGCGATATGTAGGCGAAGTTGAGACGCTCTTGAGCGTCGCCGCGGTTGCTCCAGAACAATGCTGAGATCAAGATGAAAACCAAGAAGAGAAATGTTTGTTTCATTAATGTCGAGCTCCTTTCCAATCCTCTTGCCCCGTTAAGGTTTTACCGCTCGGTTATTAGTTTATCCGGAAGCTCATCCTCATCGTCGGGAGAGCGGGGGAAGTGGCGTGCCAGTATCTCGCCACAGCGTTCGATCGCTTTGCATAAAGCGCTACATGCATCGCGCGCCCTGAGGCCGTCGGTTATGATGCGGACAACCTCGTCCCAGCTTCCCGCCTCGACTTTTTCATTGATTCCACGATCCGCCAGGACCACGACACGACGTTCCAAGAGCGAGGTGAGAATCAAAATTCCCGTATGATTTTTGGTATGATGAAGACCGTGTCCCGTAAAAGCGGCGAGACTGTGCAAATGAACCGCTTCAGCAACTCGCGCTTTGGGGATGAAGAGTCTCTTAATGGCGGGAATAGCGCAAAGCATTAGGCCCAGCAATGCGCCGCCAAGAGGCCAAAATAGTTGTGAGTGGAGCGATCCCCAAGGATCTTGCCAAAGCAACGCCGCAAGGGTGCCGATGACCAACCCGATGCATAGACCGCCCAGTTCGACTTCGGCGTAATGCCCACTCGCGCTCACGAGCATGGGCACAATTTGCCCTGAAGTATTTTGTTCAGCGGCGATGACCGCTCGCTGAATGCGTTCTTTTTCGTCGGAAGTAAAAAAGCTCTCGGCGTTCATTTGTTTTACCATCCCCCCGAAGCGCCGCCGCCGCCAAACCCCCCGCCTCCTCCGCTAAAGCCTCCGCCCCCGCCAAAACCGCCCCCGCCAAATCCTCCTCCACCGAAGCCCCCGGGAAATATACCGCCGCCCCAGCCGCCTCGTCGAGAGCGCGAGTTACCGGTCCATTGATTCGCCGATGATCCGGGGCCGAGGCTGCTGCCGATGGCTCCCAGAACTGCGCCAAGCGCCAGCGCTAAACCCAAAGCCAATCCGATTCCCGCGCTGCTGCCCAGGGCCGCGGCCAGACCGGCGGCAGATCCGCCAAAAATACCGCCGAAGAGGCGTCTTTGCGTCATACCGATGAACAAGGCAAGCATCGCGGTCAGCATCAGAACCGTCACCAAAGATGTGCCTCGAGAGGATCCTTGCCGATTAGTGGCGCGAGCACTTTCGGGCAGTGGCTCGCCTTTGGTGACTTGCAGAATCGCGCCGACCCCCGCTACGACGCCGCCGCTAAAATCACCACCGCGAAAACGAGGCACGATGACTTCGCGGATAATCCTGCTCGCGATGGCATCCGGCATGACACCTTCGAGACCGTAGCCCACTTCGATTCTGAGTTTTTTGTCCTTTTGCGCGATAACAAGAATGGCGCCGTTGTCGAAGCCCTTTTTGCCGATCTTCCACGCCTCGGCGACTCTGATGGTGAAATCTTCGATAGCGTCACCTTCGAGACTGGGTATTGTCAAAACGGCAATTTGATGGCCGGTTTCCTGCTCGAACGCCGCCAAACGTTGCTCGAGCGCCTGAGCGGTTTCGGGCGACAACATGCCCGCGAGATCATTGACGCGAGCGTGCAGCGGCGGGACATCGAGGGCGAGAGTAAAGCAAGGCAAAGTCAGGACTACAAGAGCAAAAAGTCCCGCACAAAACAGTCGTACGCGGCGCAGTTTCATTTATTGTTCAGAATTTTACTTCAGGCGGTTTGGCGGCCTTTTCTTCGGCGCTGAAGCTTTCGCGAACTTTGAGTCCCAAGAGATAGTTGGCGGTCAAGTTCGTCGGAAAATAACGGACCGCTTTATTGTATTCGGCGACGCTCTCGACGTAACGCTTGCGCGCTACCGCGATGCGGTTCTCCGTGCCCTCAAGCTGAGCTTGAAGATCGCGGTAATTCGCATTGGCTTTTAGATCGGGATACTTTTCAACCACCACCAAAAGGCGGGAAAGAGCGCCGGAGAGCTGGCGTTGTGCGTCTTCGAATTTCTTGAACGCATCAGGATTGCTCAACGCCTGGGCATCGAGTTTGATTGAAGTCGCTTGAGATCTCGCTTCGATGACTTTTTGCAGCGTATCTTGCTCGAACTTCGCGGCGCCCTTGACCGTATTCACCAGATTGGGCACAAGATCGGCGCGGCGCTGATATTGATTTTGGACTTCGCCCCACGCGGCTTTGACGTCCTCATCCAACCCCTGCAGCTTGTTGTAACCGCAGCCGGCAAGCGAGATGAGCAAGGTGAAACCACCGGAGATAAGATAAAGCGATCGTAATCTATGTGCGCGCATTTGTGCCCCCATCGGTTTTATCAACGAATTTAAGACCACTGCGCGCAAAGGGCAAGGGGGTCCCGTGGAATATTGGGGGAGTAAAAACTAAGCCTAAGGGTGAACCGCACAGCCAAAATGAAAAGGGCCCACTGAATAAGTGAGCCCTCTTGATAAGCGGGATCTAAGTACCGATATAACTCGTTACATATTTCTTACTCCTGCGCCCCTACTTTCACGCGCCACTTGTCGAAGCGCCGCTCGATCTTGGTCAGCGCCTCCATGAGGATCATTCCGCTGATCGCGAAAATTCCAACACCGACGAAGACTTTGTCTGTCTGAAACGTCGCACCCGCAACCGTGATCATGAAACCAATACCGGCCGTGGCCGCATAAAGTTCACCGACCATAACGCCTACCAGAGCTCGACCGGTAGCCAACCGTAACCCGGTTAGAATAAACGGAATAGTGGAGGGAAGCACGACGGTCTTGAAAACCATCCACTCGGATGCCCCGAAACTTCTCGCGCAGGTGAGGAGATTGTGAGGCGTTGTTTTGACGCCATCACGGGTGTTAATCAAAATCGAGAAGACGGCCCCCAAAAAAATAATTCCGACTTTGGAGAGGACCCCGATGCCAAGCCAGATGATCACGAGAGGCAGGAGGGCGACTCGCGGTGTGGCGTTCATAGCGTTGATAAAAGGGTCGAAGATGTAGCTCGCACGTTTGTACCAACCCACCATGATGCCGAACGGAATGCCGACGGCGACCGACAACCCGTAACCCCAGAAAAGCTCAATCGCGCTGATCCTCAAGTCGTTCCAAATCTCTCCTGATCTCACGAGATCCACCGCGGCTTTGAAGATAAGTGAAGGCGCGCTCATGAACATCGGATTGATCAATTGATAAACGTTGCCGACGAGTTCCCAAATGATGAGAAAAACAAATACGGCCGCTGCGCCGAGAATCTTTTTCTCCTGATTGAGATATATCTTGTAGAGACGGGAGGCTTCGGCAACTCTAACATCCATCAATACTTCGTGCGCAGATTGGGTTTGATCAGCCATGGCCTATTTCCTTTCGTTGATTATTTGGGAGTCTTTAAATTGGATTTCCGCTGACGATCACCGATATTTTTGGAAGCCGTCGTCTGCTCAATGAGGCCCTGCAACACTTTTACGAAGGTCGGCCCAACCGTCTGAAGTTCATGCAGATGGTGAAGCGATAATGTCCCCAGAAATTCTTCGCCCGCATGGGTGAGCTTGACCAAAACATGCCGGCGGTCATCTGTCGCCCGCAATCGGAAGGCAAAGCCCTTTTCGACGAGTCGATCGATGAGCTCAACAGTGCTGTGATGCTGCAGCTGCATTCTCTCCGCCAATGTCCGAATGGTTGGTTTGACACCGTCGGGTAGTCCTCTAATGGCGAGAAGCAGTTGATGCTGTTGCGGTTCGATGCCGGCTTGCCGGGCCGCATCCTGGCTAAAATGAAGAAAGCGACGAATTTGATAGCGCAGTTCCGCCATGGCTTGAAAGTCGAATGGGTGCAGACAAGAATTCATATCGTGATACGATACTATCGTGACGCGATGTATATTGCAACGGCACACATGCCAAATTTTTCGCCCGATGTATTAGGGTAGCTGAATGCCACTCGTGTGACCCAACACCTACTGTTGCCGGTGGGGTCGACGTTTCCCTTCTGTTGAAATCATATTTTTATTTTGGCACCTTTGAGCGGTGCTCGGGCCGCAAGCCAGGGATTTCTTAACTCCCGATCACGCCTGTGGCTCACAGCGGGCACGCGAGAGAAAAACACGCGAATGGTTCGGGCAACTTTCATGCATCGGTCATGTTACCGAAAAAAAAGAGCGAGACAGAAGCGCGTGTGCGCGTATTTGTCGTTGCTCGTAACCATTTTAATTTTCGGCTATCCAACGATTGCGTTGGGCCAGATGAATCAAGCCGTCCTCGTCGGCGCCGGCGACATCGCAGGATGTGACGACCGGCAGGGTGACGCCACGGCCAAGTTGCTCGAGGGCATTACGGGTACCGTCTTTACCGTTGGCGACAATGTCTATCTGCACGGTACGGCCACGGAATTTATCGAATGCTACAGCATGAGCTGGGGCAAATACCGCGCTCGCACGCGCCCGGCGCCGGGAAATCACGATTACAATTCGCCGCAGGCGCGCCCCTACTTTGACTATTTCGGCGCCAATGCCGGGCCCGCCGGATTAGGTTACTATAGCTACACGCTAGGCGATTGGCACATCGTTTCGCTTAATAGCAACCTTGAAGCGAAATCATGGGGCAGCACGCAGGAACAGTGGTTACGCAAGGAGCTGACCTCAAATCCATCGCACTGCACGCTTGTCTATTGGCACCACCCTTTCTTCAGCTCGGGAGAGAAGTACGGCAATGTAACCCATACGGCCAACTTATTTCGGATTTTGTATGAGTACGGTGTAGCCGCGTTGATCTCAGGCCATGAGCACTTTTATGAACGATTTGCGCCACAGGATCCCGACGGCCGGGCAGATCCTAAGGGCATCCGGCAATTTGTCGCCGGTACAGGCGGCGCGCCCTTTTACAAGTTCGGCACCATCAAAACCAACAGTGAAGTTCGTAACAACGTCGCCCATGGAGTGCTGAAGCTCATATTGAATCCAACAAGCTATGATTGGGAATTCATTCCCGTCGCCGGCCAGACATTTAGCGACCGCGGGAGTGCAAGCTGTCCCAGCCGCAGCCATTAACCAGCAGGCTGTTGAAAAACCTCCGCTCACCCTTCGACCAGGCTCAGGGCGAACGGAGGTTGCCTTTGATTCATGACTAAATTTTCGGTCATGCTGAGCCCGTCGAAGCATGAAATTCTTTTTTCTAGCAACCTGCTTGAGATTTCATTCGATCTGATAATCTTCAGCGCCGGCTGTCCGAGCCGCGCTCGAAATTGCCGAGGGCTCGCTCGAAGAAGGCGCCGAGCACTATGAAAAAAGCAGCCCATGATCAGATTCCGGGACATAGCAAACCGGGTGAAGGTTCTGCCCGCGAGGTGGCTAAGCTCTTTCTCAAGCTTGGCACTATCGCTTTTGGCGGGCCTGCCGCTCATATCGCGATGATGCACGACGAGATGGTCGTCCGGCAACGATGGGTCAGCGAAGAACGCTTTTTAGATCTATTGGGAGCGGCCAATTTGATTCCAGGACCAAGTTCTACCGAACTCGCTATTTATTTGGGATACGAGCGAGCCGGCTGGATGGGGCTTATCTTGAGTGGAGTCTGCTTCATTTTCCCGGCGATGGTGATGGTGCTCGTACTTGCGTGGGCCTATGTCATTTATGGAGCGACTCCCCATGCTAATTGGCTTCTTTACGGGATCAAGCCTGTAATCGTCGTTATCATTATTCAAGCGCTATGGGGACTCTTTAAGACCGCCGTTAAAGGACCGTTGTTGGCCGCGGCCGGAATTGCTGTCTTGAGTTTATATCTCGCTGGCTTTAACCCTATCACGCTTCTTTTTGGAATCGGCCTGTTAGTCACATTAATCAAGAACGGATCGCCATTTAGTCGTCAACAAGACACGACCCGCACAGGCATGCCGCTTTTTGCCTTGGGGGTATCCGCTGGCGCTAGCGCTGGAATAACCCAGGTGCCTTTCAGTCTGACATCCTTGTTTATAACTTTTCTGAAGCTTGGCTCGGTGGTATTTGGCTCTGGTTATGTCCTTCTGGCGTTTTTACGCAACGACTTTGTCCACCGTTTAGGCTGGCTTAGCGATCAGCAGATCCTGGACGCCGTCGCGGTGGGACAGTTCACGCCCGGACCTGTTTTTACGACCGCGACGTTTATCGGTTACATCGTGGGCGGTCTACCGGGCGCAATTCTGGCAACGGTGGGAATATTCCTTCCGTCCTTTCTTTTCGTCGCGGTTGTTTTTCCTGTCGTGGGACTGCTGCGCCGATCGCGCTGGGCCAGTGGATTCCTCGACGGAGTTAATGTGGGCGCGCTCGGTCTGATGGCCGGCGTTACCTGGCAGCTCGCCCGCGCCGCTCTGATTGACGGGTTCACGACTGTCGTGGCCGTGCTCGCTCTGATGCTCGTTCTTCGGTTTAAAATTAACTCTGCCTGGCTGGTATTAGCGGGAGCAATTTTAGGAGCGGCGTACAATCTCGTTGTTTAGGTCTGCTTACGAAAGCCTGCGAAACGAGTTATGAATTCAACGTTCACGACCAGGAAAGCGCGCTATTAAAAAATGCTTACTTTTAATCGCTACGGGTTCATTCCCCGCAGCTTGCTGCGTAAAAACAGCTAACCTGTTTACAGGTGTCGGTTAAAATGTGACTTATGGAAACGGCAATACGTTGACTCGCGCAAAGACGCAAAGGATTGACGTTGTCATTTCGACCCCTTCGCCGATGCTCAGGGCAGGCTCCGGGAGAAATCTTTCTCAGATCCCTCGCATTTGCTCGGGATGACGAGCCGCGGCGCGTCACTTTGCGCTCTTGGCGTCCCTTCGACTAAACTCAGGACATGCTTGGCGCGATAAATTGTCTTGCAGTCGTTTTGTCCAACATTTCTGAGATCAGCGCCTAATTGTTTCGAGGATGCGCGTTAAAATCCTGTGTATGCGCAGACGAAAACGCTTTGGCTCCTGAGTCATTGGTGACTCGCTCGTACTCTTCCATGATTCTTTCTTCGATCATCGTTCGCGTTTCGCTATTGATTGGATGAGCGACGTCCTTATAGCTGCCGTCCTTTCGTTTCTTGCTCGGCATTGACACGAAGTACCCGGCGGCGCCGCGAATGATCTTGAGGTCGCGGATTGCGAAACAGTGATCGAGAGTGATGGTCACATAGGCCCTGAGTTTGTCTTCTTCAACCGGGAAAACCTTAACTTCCGTAATCTGCATAGACACCTCCTTGTTACTATGCTGGATGTCAGCGTCACTTTTTCTCTTCGTCTGCGAACTTCTCCGGTAGGATTACGCGCAATTCGGTGTACTTGTGAATCAGGCAAACGCCGTATTTTCGATGTTAAAATACCGGAGGGTCACGGACAATGTCAAAAGTCCCGCAGGACGCGCCGCGGCCGCCAATGACGCGCGCGGCGCTCCGCCATATAGTCTGAACGGGCGAATGGCTTCACCAGTACCACACCGGTAGCGAACCCGGCGACATGCGCCCAAAACGCCACGCCGCCCATCTCGCCGCCAAAGGTTACCAGCCCGCTGACAAACTGAATGAGCAGCCAGTAACCCAACATCACCCAAGCGGGCAGCGCTATCGAGGTAATAAAGAAACCAATCGGCACCAACGTGTAGACCCGAACGTTAGGGTAGAGCAGGAGATAGCCACCCATGACGCCGCTGATGGCTCCGGACGCCCCCACCATTGGAATTGCCGAACCGGGGCTCGTTAC
>JBGPIK010000296.1:0-8781 GCA_041484845.1 Binatia bacterium
CCGCGCTATGGTTGCGGCCGAAACGAGGCAAAGTCGCTCAGGGATGGTTGCGGTAGCAACCGCATTTGCAAGACTAGGGGAGGACAAAGTCGCCTCCACGGCCCTGTCGCGGATCCAAAAGAATTGGGTTGAAAAAACTAATGACTCGGCTGATGTCGTTGCGCCGGGCTGCTGGGCCTACTAGCCTGATCCAGAGGCACGCAGCGGCTGCAATCATTGCCAGGAATTAGCTTTCGGCTCCAGAAGATTTGACGGTCTGATCAAATCCGGTGGGCTTAACCCACGTGAGAGTTCAAGTCCCCCGTCCGGCACCACTCTTTCCCTAAACTTACACGGTGCCTGTGTATCTCCTCGTCCTTCTCTCCAGATTGTCCGTCCATTTTCCGCATTTCATTCGCCGAAGGCTTTCTTCATCGGAACAATCACAGGCCGTTAGGGCCCCGTATTTAGAAAGTAGGAAGCAGAAAGAACGGGCGACACGTCAACCACGTAAGTTGTTCCTGCTGTAAATAGCAGTATCATGCTCCGCACAAAACGCGGTGATTATTGACAATGCGGCGATTGAGCGCTAGATTCTCCGTGTAAGGTGCGGTGAATGAGCCCATTTATGCATGAATTGTCCGACTGGCCCAATTTCCGGTATGAACGCGCAAAGCTTGCCGGCCCCCTTGCCGCGGCGCGCTATCGCCAAGGCCGGCTCATCGGTCGTATGGAGTCATTGGGGTTCTCTTTGCAAAAGGAAGCAACTCTACAGACCTTAACTTTAGATGTTCTGAAATCGTCTGAAATCGAAGGCGAGATTTTGGACCACGACCAAGTCCGCTCTTCTATCGCGCGCCGGCTGGGAATGGATATTGGTGGTCTGACGCATGCGGACCGTAATGTTGAGGGCGTGGTCAATATGACGCTGGACGCTACCCAAAATTATAGCGCGGCGCTCACCGCTGATCGGCTATTTGCCTGGAATGCAGCGCTCTTCCCGACGGGCTACAGCGGTATGAACAAGATTCTAGTTGGCCAGTGGCGCAATGATTCTAGGGGACCGATGCAGGTCGTCTCTGGGGCACTAGGACACGAGCGCGTCCATTTTGAAGTGCC
This sequence comes from Binatia bacterium, assembly GCA_041484845.1. GTDB lineage: Bacteria > Desulfobacterota > Binatia > UBA9968 > UBA9968 > JBGPIK01. The sequence continues at coordinate 1,099 of JBGPIK010000296.1, forward strand.
AAAGGCAGAGCGTCTTGAGAAAGAAATGTCGGCGTTTCTCGAATGGTTCAATCGCGCAGATTATACAGATCCCGTCCTGCGGGCCGGGATTGCTCATTTGTGGTTTGTAACCCTTCATCCGTTTGACGATGGCAACGGCCGCATTGCGCGTGCGATCACAGATATGGCGCTGACCCGCTCAGAAAATATCGCGCAACGTTTTTACAGCATGTCGGCGCAGATCCGGATCGAGCGCACGCCCTACTATGACATGCTCGAAAAAACTCAAAAAGACACGCTTGATATTACATCCTGGCTGGAGTGGTTCCTCAGTTGTTTTAACCGAGCGTTTGACGGGACGGAAAACACGCTACGCAGTGTCGTGCGCAAGGCGCGTTTTTGGGACACGCATAAGAAAACACCGTTCAACGAGCGTCAGCATTTAGTGATTAACAAGCTGCTAGACGGATTTGAAGGGAAACTGAATTCATCCAAGTGGGCAACAATCACCAAGTGTTCGCAAGATACGGCTTTGCGCGATATCCTTGATCTTGTGGCGCACGGCGTTCTTGTCAAAAACCCAGGAGGTGGGCGCAGTACTAGTTATTCTTTGGCGGAGCCACCAATAAATTCCTGAACCTTCTCTCCGGAGACATGGAAACCCGGCGATCTGCACCATGCGATTGAGAGCACTGGCATCATCAATACAGATTAGTTCGGATGCTTGAACACCGCGAAGAGTTCGAGCACGGATGAGATCCGGGACTTAACGGTCGTACCGATAAGCGAGCGCTTCCGTTGACAGAGATGTCGTGGTCGGGCTTTTCGGATGCTACGGTGATAGGGCTTGAACACCGGTGGAGGCCCTCATGATTTTGTCGAAACTTTGCCAGTCTCCCCTCCGGCACCACTCTTTCCCTAAACTTACACGGTGCCTGTATCATCTCCTCGTCCTTGTCTCCAGATTGTCCGTCGTTTGTCCGCATTTTATTCGCGGACGACTTTTTTCATCGGAATAATCACAGGCGCCCTTGGGGCCGCGCATTTAAAAACCCGGAGGCAGAAAGAACAGGCGACGCAAAAATAAATTGTCGAACAAGCATTGGTAACTGAACCTGAAAGGGCACGGCAATCGAGATATTAGCGTCTGCCATTTCGAAAAGCCTGCACGAAGTTATTCCAGCTACGCAACAACGTAAATTGCGCGCATCCAGTCGAGCGTCTCTCCTATCGCTTTCACCGATAGCTTCGTAGAATCACTGCCACCGTAACGTAGGCGCCTGCGCTACTTACCCCGAGACCATGATTCAATACGTCCGCGCACGAATAAATCCACCTCTTCAATACTGCGGAAGAGCCGACGAATTGCAGGCTGTTATCCTTTGGCCCCCTCGATAATCACCGGTCTAAGAAGACACGCAGCGAATAAATTGTGAGGCAGTGGGAATAAACAGCTCGTCGTAGGTGTTTACTTCCTGTAACAGTACGCAGGATTTCGCTTTTAATAACATTATGGGATCAAAAACAAAGAAGGAGGTGCGTCATGAAAAAGGGTTTGTTCGTCTCAATTCTCGTGCTGATCATGGGAGGATTTTTTAGTTCAGTTGGAGTAGCAGACGACACTCTGGCTGAGTTCAAAGGAGGAATCGGAGTGATTCCGGTTTCTAGCGGTGTCGGCACGGCTGCGACCGCCACGACTGTGAACCGAAACATTGTTCGCGGTGTCAATCCTCCTGGTCAGATCTGGACAATCAAGGATCTGGACGCGAAAATAGGACTCAATGGGGGCATCAACGTGGAAGGGAAGGGGCTGATTTTGGCTGGGGGCAACAATGTGGGAAGGACGACGGGACAGAACGTCTTTGCCACGCTGATTTGTGAAGCCGCAGCCCCGTTCACTGAGCACAGCACTAGCTTCGACGGTGTCCCGCTTGCGCCTAACGGCGACTTCGAAATTGACGACGTGCTAACGCCGATACCGACTGACTGCGCGAGCCCCATGCTCCTTATCCGCACCACAAACGCAAACAGTGCCAACCGAAACTGGTTCGCCGCCGGCATCCCGAAAACTGGTAAGGGCGACGACTAGTCAGCGCACTTGTTCCTGCTCCTTCAGGAACAGTGAAAATACTCTAGTGCTCGTAGTGGGCACAAGCTCTGCCGCGTGCGCAATCGCTTCGGCGAAACCGGAGGACAGCAAGTCTGTCCTCCGGTTCTGGCGGCGGGCTTAAAAGTGACGGAGGATTCTAATGGGATGATCAGGCCTGATACTTGACATTTTCAACATCTCAAGAGCTCACGCGATTTGTATAACGTTACCTTCAGTCCTTGTGCCCGTTGTAGCAAGGTTTCGACTCGCGAAACACTCCGACTCACGCATCCAGTCGAGCATCTCTCCGATCGCTTTCACCGACAGCTTCGTAGAATCACTGTCCACCGTAGCATAGGCGCCTGCGCTCGCCGGCCATAGCCCCGTATTGCTATGCGCACGGCCAAATAGCACATCTCACGAGTGCTCCCCATTACAAAACATTCCGCTATTACCCACTTGACAACTCGCGCGCTTACAACGCAATAATCCAAAGGCACAAATGAAAAACTTCGCGAGCTCATGATCGAAGACATCATTGATGACAGCGGTGTGAGAAAGGTGGCGGAAGAGGGCTCATTTTAACGCGGGCGCGGTTTGCGGCCATGGAGGAAGTTTATGCGGCAGCATGGATTGAAAGCGGCGGTCAGCCTGTTTCTCTTCTTGTGCGGTTTGCCCTCGGCGCAGGGCGCTACGAAGACCGTTATTAGTTACGCGAGTTTCAACGAGCGGACGGCGGGCGCGCTCCTCGTCGCCGAAGACCAGGGTTTTTTTCGCCGCCAAGATTTTGACGTGCGGCTCATTTACGTTCGCACCGGATCCGTAGCCCTCTCGGCTTTAGCGGGGGGCGAATCGCAATTCTATTTCGGCTCAGGCACGGGCACCACGTTGGGCGCCATCACCGGGGGCTTGGATGGAGTATTCGTCGCCGGGTTAGTCAATCGACTGACCGGCACGTTTGTCGTCTCGCCGCAGATCAAGGCGCCGGCGGATTTAAAGAATAAGAACATCGGCGTACAAAGCATCGGCGGCGGAATATGGATGATTACCATGCTCGTGCTCGATCATTGGGGCATTGAGCCCAAGCGCGACCGCGTCAATCTCAGAATCGTGGGCGACGAGGCCGTGCTCGCGCAGTCGTTGGCTACCAACATCATTGACGGCGCCTATTTGAGCTACACGTTCGCGTCGATCATGAGGAAGCAGGGCCTATCGATCTTGGCCGACCTGGCCACGTTGAAAATTCCTTATCAGAGCACCGGCGTGCTGGTGCGGCGCAGCTTTCTCAATTCCTCCCCGGAAACCGTTGAAAAAGTTCTTCGTGCCATGACCCAGGCGATTGCTTTTATCGAAAAGCCGGAGAACAAGAGCGCGGTCATGAACACCTTGTGGAAGGGGCTTCGATTGCAGCGACTGGAGGATGCGGAAGAAGGTTACGCGCTGATGAAAACGCTCTATGAGAAGCGGATCTTTCCCAACACCGACGGTATTCGCAACGCTATCCGGTTGCTGGGAACGAGCAACGAAAAGATTCGTCAACTGAAAGTCGAGGACATCATCGACGACCGGATCGTTAAAAAATTGGAAAGAGAAGGAGCGTTTTAGCCTGTTCGTAAGCGCAACCATGCGACTCGAGCTGGCAGACTATCCCGTCGTCGAAGCGCGTTTGGGTAGCGCGTTTCGCTACGAAACGGGCAAGCTGGAATTAGACCGGCGTGAATTGTTGGATCTCGTAACCCAGGATGGGCGAATCGAAGAGGCTTCCTTGGCCGTCGTCCATCCCGGTGAGAAGGTACGCGTAACGGGCATTCGAGACATCGTCGAGCCGCGAGTGAAGCCACCGGGCGACGGGCAAGTTTTTCCAGGGACGTTGACTCCAGTGGAACCCGTGGGGACGGGCAGAACGCATCGCTTGTCAGGCATGGCGGTTTTGGCGACCGCCACCTACGAAAGCACGGCGCGCGCCGGTTTAGCCGTCCAGCGCAGCGCGATTCTCGATATGTGGGGACCCGGAGCGGACGCGTCGCGTTTTAGCTCTCTCGTTGGGCTGGTGCTGATCATGAAACTCAGGGAAGGACTGTCCGATCTCGACGCGCACGCGGCAATCCAGTCCGCCGAGCTAAAAGTGGCGCGGCGCATTGCCGAAACGACGATCGAATTGCCGCCTGCGCGCGTAGAGGTCTTCGATTTGAATGCGCGCGCGCCGGGACTGCCGCGTGTGGTATTGATCCAAGGTTGTTTGACCGACAGCCACAACGTTCATTCGGGTTTGAGTTACTACGGGCTGCCGATCCGGGACTCACTGGCGACCTTCATCCACCCGAACGAACTATTTGACGGCGCGGTGACCGTGGCGGCGACCCGGGCCGTAGGCCATTTTCCGATCACGTGGGATTGGCAAAATCATCCGCTGGTGGTCGGGCTGTACCGCGAACACGGCAAGCGGTTAAATTTCCTTGGCGTCATTCTCGAGCGCATTCAGTTCGATACCTTTCTCGGCAAAGAAGTCATCGCTCACAACACCGCGCAGCTCGCACACACGCTCGGAGCCGACGGCGCGCTCGTCGCGTGGACGGGTTCGGGCAATGCCTTTGTCGAACTGATGCTGACGATTCGCGAATGCGAGCGGCGCGGGATTCGAACGACACTACTCACCTATGAATTCGGCGGCAAAGACGGCATCGACTCTCCCTTGCTTTACTACTTGCCGGAAGCGGATGCCGTTGTCAGTAGCGGTAGCCGAGACCGCTGGCTTGAGTTGCCCGAACCCGCTCGCGTCGTGGGACCGTATAAACGATTTACGATCTTGAGCTACCCGGGAGCGCCGGCTGTGGAGGCCGGAGAAAAGCTAACGCTTGACGCTCGCGACATGCTCATCGGCGGGGTCGACAATTGGGGCGGCCGATCTTGGACCTGCAATGGGTACTGAACCACAAATCAACGCTGACGTCACGGGCAACCTTCGGACATGAACGCCATCCAAAGATTCTATCCCTTCGTGATGGTCGCTATCACAGGGTTCCAAGTCAGCGCGACGCGGATCCTGCGAAATGGTGATGGTGGTTCCAGTGGCAACCGGTAACCGTTACCAGCCCTACCGTCAACAATGCCAACAGCACTAATGTCTTCATTGTCTCCTCCAATTTGGGTCCAGTTTCTCTACTAGATTCACCCCATTTGGACGTACACTCTATGACATTGTTAATGGACTAGCGTTGCGTAGTGCGTCCGGCGGGTGCGGATAGAATGAAACAAACGGGAACGCGCTCAACCCCTGAGCAGGCAGGTGCCGCTCGCGATCGTTTTAACTAACGTGCGCTTGGAAAGAGATACAGACAATTACAAAATGAGTGGACTTAGCCGGATTTCTCACAGTGAGAGGAAAACGGATGCCACTGTGTCGATCGAGAGGCGAGATCGGAAGAGTGAGGCACGGATTCGAACAGTTCAATGCCGTGTTTGGTGCTCGTTCGGCGCACGCGCTTTGCCTCAGGGGTTCACTCTAGCAACTCAGTTTGCGGGCTGCTCCAAGGCACAGCCTCATTGCCTCGCTCTGGAGAACTCGCCTCTCGATCGACTCCGATGTGGGAAACGCGGTTAGGTCGCGGACAAACCGCAGTTAATCGTCGTTACGGTCGTTTGAACCGCGTGACCTTTTACCGTTGGACTGTTCGCGCAGTTGACGCTGTTCCTTAGGCGAGAGCCTGTGCAACTCGTCGTAGCGTTTGCGCAGCTTGTCGCGCTGGTCCGGTGGAAGACTGCGCCAGCGATCCCATTCTCCCTGCAGATGCTCTTTGTCTTGCGGCGGGAGATTCTGCCAACGCTGGTAGTTGCGCAGAACGTTTTCCCGCTCCTTGGGGCTCAAGTTGCGCCAGTTGTCCGCGCCGTCCAAGGCCCAGCTAGAACTCGGCAGCAAAACGACCAGGCAAAAACCTCCAATACCTATAGCAAGTCTTAACCGCCGCATGGCTCTATTTAATTGTGCGATCATAAATCCCGATTCGCCGTCACTACAACCAATTAATTCGTGCCGAGTATCTGCTAGAGTTGTTGAACCCGGGTTGAAGCCTGATGTGTTCCTTCCATTTTTTCAAGATCGCCCAATGATTCCAATAGGTCCATGGACTCAAAAAATTCCATTTTGCTAGCGTCGGCGAGAATTTCTTGAGGAATCTTAACCTGCTGACTCGGATTCAACTGAAAGTTCCATCCGCTCTTGCCGTACACCAACACCACCGCCAATACGGCCACCGCGACCGTCCCGAATGCGGGAATCAGCCATACATGCATCGGCGCGAAGAGATTCCGCCACCACGAAACGCGCGCTCCCTGCGCCGCTAGTTTTTCAACCGTTTCTTTATAGTAGTTCTGCCAGAAATCCGCCGGCAATTGCTTTGGCTTGGCCATCTGGGGTAACAGCCTGTGCAGATCGTCCATAAAACGGCGGCAGTCGAAACAATCCCGGCAATGGCTTTCGACTCGGCGGCGATCTGATTCCTCGACATCTCCGTAATAATAGAGGACCAAGTCCGCTTCAAATGCCCTGCATGCGGATTGCAGCTTATGACTGACTTCCTTCATCATAACTTTCCCCCTACACAAACTCGACCAGGCTCTGCCGGAGCGCGGCCACGGCTCGATGCAAGTAGACCCGTACGGTCCCTTCCGTTGTTTTCATCACTTTAGCGATATCCGTTATCGAAAGCCCCTGATGGTTACGCAACAGAAACGCGGTGCGCTGGTTCTTGGGCATTGCATCCAAGGTTTTATCGACCCGACGTATAGTTTCCCCGGCCATGGCTTCCTGATCCGGCGTTGACGAAGCATCCGTCAACTCGATCGGCTCTGAAACACCATCTGCCTCTCTCTCGAGGCGTTCCCAGATTACCCGTCCCTTGCGCCGCGTATAGTCCAAACAAAGATTCACTACAAGTCGATAAAACCAGGTATAGAAGCTAGAGCGCCCGTCAAATTGCTTAATACGTGAAAAAGCTCGCAAAAAAGCATCCTGCGAAAGGTCTTTGGCCTCTTCTGTGTTATGAGAAAAATCCAAAGCGATGCGAAAGGCCTTTTCCATGTAACGCTGGATCAGAATCTCGAAGTACTGCCCTTCGCCCTTTTGACAGAGGGCCACCAGTGCTTCGTCTCTCAATTCTTGAGCGTTTTCCGGTACCATTGAATGCCGTCGAACAACTGACGCGCTATATCTGGTTAGACGCTGGCAATTGAAAAAGGTTAATGTGCCTGAAGAGTCCAGCAGATTAAACCGAAAAAGCCTAAATCTCGATGCTTTTCCGGAGCTTGAGAAGGCAAGAGCGAGCGACACTGGCCGAATCACTCGACCAGGCAGTTCTTCCCCTGCCCAAGCGATAGCCTCAGAGCGAACGGCTAAGTTCTTGATTCGGTGGACCCCACTTCCGTTCGTGGTGAGCCCAGTCGAACCATGAACGGAGTCTTCACACGCTCTGGCGCTCAGCTCTACCGATTGTCTGTAAGGATCAGTCGCGTATTCCGGTGATTTTGATACTGCCGTGCTTGGACTTGTATTTGCGGTTCAAGTGGATGATCACTCCCGTGAGACCCTCGATGACATAGGCATTGGTGGCCGGACCCCC
>JBGPIK010000297.1:0-8770 GCA_041484845.1 Binatia bacterium
CACCTACATTAAGCAGAAGCGTGAACGGCTGGTGCGTTTCCTGCGCGCCTGGAACCGAGCGCTCAAGTTCTACCAAGACCACCCCGAAGTCATGCTGCCCTACATCCAGAAAAAACTCGCCGTCAAAGACCCCCAGCTCGCCCGCCGAATGTACGAAGACGATGCGCCCTTCATCCTGCCCGGCGGCCGCTTGAGCGCCGACGCTATGAAAGAGATCGTCGAAATCGGCAGAGAAGCCCTGCGCATCAAAGAGCCGGTGCCCTCAGAAAAAGTCTTCGATTTCTCACTGGCCGCTGAAGCGGTGAAGTGAAGATAGGTTACACGTGGCGCAAAGGGATATGAGCCATCGGCGCTAACCTGTAGGTTCCAACACGATTCGACCCCTGTTGCCCGACGTGAGAGCAAGGAAAACCGTCGGCAAACAGTCCTTGTCATCCCGCCGCCAATTCGCGTAGAATCCGGGGAATTCAAAGCTTTTCACGAGACACGCTTCTGGACCATGCCCACGCCCGAAGACCAAGCCAGAGAAAATGTAGACCATTTAGTAACACAGGCTGGCTGGCAGTACCGCGATAAGACAATGCGAAGGTTTAACTCAATGAAACGAACCAAATACTATGCTGACAAGTGAAATTCGAAACCAAATAGATCAAATTTGGAATGCTTTCTGGTCGGGCGGAATCTCAAATCCGCTGGAGGTCATTGAGCAGATTACTTACCTGCTCTTCATCAAGCGACTTGATGAGCTCCAGACTCTCGAAGAGTTAAAAGCCACGCGCCTAAAGACACCCATCGAGCGGCGGTTCTTTCCCGATGGGGACGATGATCATCCGCGTTCGCCGCGGCCCTATGCGGACTATCGCTGGTCGCGCTTTAAAAACTCCGCGCCTGCCGACATGTACGAAGTGGTCAGCGACCATGTGTTTCCATTTCTTCGCACATTGGGTGGTGATGAGTCCACGTATGCGCATCACATGAAGGACGCCCGATTCACTATTCCCACGCCAGGACTACTCGCCAAGGTCGTGGATTTGATCGCTCAGGTGCCGATGGAGGAGCGCGACACCAAAGGGGACCTTTACGAATACATGCTCGCGAAGATCGCGACTGCCGGTCAGAACGGTCAGTTCCGCACCCCGCGGCACATAATCCGTCTTATGGTGGAGATGGTCGCGCCGAAGCCCACCGATATAGTGTGCGATCCTGCCTGCGGCACGTCGGGATTCCTTGTGGCCGTGGGCGAATATCTCCGCGAGCGCCATCCGGAAATCTTTCGCGACTCGAAACTTTCTCAGCATTTTCATCACGGTCTTTTCCACGGGTTCGACTTCGACAATACGATGCTGCGCATCGGCAGCATGAACATGCTGCTGCACGGTGTGGAGAATCCCGACATCCGTTACCGTGACTCGCTAGCGCAAGATCATGCAGGCGAGGAAGAAAAGTACACATTGGTTTTGGCCAATCCACCGTTTGCCGGCTCGCTCGATTATGAAAACACCGCCAAGGATCTTCTCCAAATCGTCAAAACGAAAAAGACCGAGCTGCTTTTTCTCGCGCTCTTTCTGCGACTGCTAAAGCCTGGCGGACGCGCCGCCGTCATTGTGCCCGACGGCGTGCTCTTCGGATCGTCCAACGCGCACAAGACGCTGCGCAAGATTCTCGTCGAGGAACAGAAGCTCGACGCCGTCATCTCGCTGCCCGGCGGCGTGTTCAAGCCCTACGCCGGCGTCTCCACCGCCATCCTCCTCTTCACCAAGACCAACTCCGGCGGCACCGACCACGTCTGGTTCTACGACGTGGACGCCGACGGCTGGAGTCTCGACGACAAACGCACGCCGTTATTGCCCGAAGAAAAACTCGGCCCCACACCCCGCACCGGTCTGGACCCCGGCCTCCGCCGGGGTGACGAAGATGGTCAGGGTGAAGTCCGTCATTCCAGCGAAGGCCGGAATCCAGTTCTTACACCCGACGAACACGCGAAGAACAACCTACCCGACATCCTCGCGCGCTGGCGCACGTTGCATTCACTCCCTCGCCCGCTTGCGGGAGAGGGCAGGGGTGAGGGCAAGACCGACGTCAGTGAACTCGACCGCCCGCGCACCGCGCAAAGTTTCTGCGTGCCCAAGGGCGACATTGCCGCGCAGGGTTACGATCTCTCGCTCAACCGCTACAAGGAAGTCGTCCACGAAGAAGTGGTTCACCGCCCGCCAAGCGAGATCCTGAAAACCATCGGCAAACTGGAGGCGGAGATTCAGCAGAGCATGAAGGACTTGGAGGGGATGCTGCGGTGACGTCCGGCTGGCAAAAACTACCTTTTGATGAAGTCGTAGCGGATGAATCAGGCGGCAACCTCAAGACTCCGCAAAGTGAGTTCTTGGACGAGGGTGAGTTTGCAGTCGTTGACCAAGGTAAAGAGCTTGTTTCTGGCTACGTGAACGACAGAACGCGACTTTGCCGATCACCTTTGCCAGTGGTGGTTTTTGGCGACCACACTCGCTGCGTAAAGTTTGTGGATTTCCCGTTCTGCATGGGCGCAGACGGTATAAAAGTTCTTCGCCCGAAAGTGGAGGCAGACGTTAAGTATCTTTACCATTATCTACGGCAGCTTCGTCTTTATGACGGCGGTTACGACCGCCATTTCAAGTATCTCAAACGAGCTGAGGTAGTGCTACCCCCACTGCCAGAGCAGCGGCGGATCGCGGACGTGCTGGACCGGGCCGAGGCGTTGCGGGCTAAGCGCCGCGCCGCCCTCGCCCAACTCGACTCCCTCATCCAATCCCTCTTCCTTGACCTTTTTGGTGACCCCGCCACCAACCCGAAAGGCTGGCCAAAGAACAAGCTTGGTGACATCGCGGACAAGATTACGGACGGAGAGCATCAGACACCGCAAAGGACCACGCACGGCATCAAGCTACTTTCAGCGCGTAATATCCGTGACGGATTCATCGACGTTGCCGACGTAGACTATGTCAGTCCTGAAGAGCACGAACGCATCAAGCGGAGATGCAACCCGGAGCCGGGCGACGTATTGATTTCTTGTTCTGGAACGATTGGGCGAGTCGCGACCGTTACGACATCAGAACCCTTCTCCCTCGTGCGGAGTGTCGCCTTGATCAAGCCGAAGAAAGACGTGATTGATTCCACGTTTCTTGAGTATCACCTTCGCACCCCTGCACTTCATGCAAAGATGCAGCGGAGCGCAAACGCGTCGAGCCAAGCCAATTTATTCCAGGGACAGATTCGGGAACTTCCCACAACGCTTCCCCCCCTCCCATTGCAGCGCGAATTCGCCCGTCGAGTTCAAGCGGTGGAGAAGCTGAAGACGGCGCAGCGCGCGTCGCTGGGGGAGCTGGACGCGCTCTTCGCCACACTCCAGCATCGGGCCTTCCGGGGAGAACTCTAGTGTTACACTTCCCAAGATTCCGTCATTCCGGCGCAGGCCGGAATCCAGGTTGTTCCTCTTTTCTGCGTTTCTCCCGATCGCCCTATTCAGATGACGGTAGCGCTAGCCTCAGGGTGATGCGATGTAAACGGTCGGACAGCCTAGACCCCGGCATTCGCCGGGGTGACGATACTTCCTTGTGGCGATGAAAAAGCAATGCGCACCGCCGTCCCCGAGAAACTCCTGAAGGTCATCGACGACATCGACACGCAGGGAAACGTGCCGCTCATCCGATTGACGGTGTTGAAAAAATGGTTTGAGTGCCCGGGCCGGTTGCCTGTCTTTGGCCTGTGGATCGCGCGACAGGCGGCGGGCCGCAAGGGCAAGGTGCACGCCGAGGCCGCCACCCTGCTGAACGAGACGCGTGCCCTGCTCGGGACCGTGGCCACGAGGGAAAGCCTCTTCCAGCAGATCGATCGGAAGGCAGCGCAGAGCCTGCATAACCGGGCGCGAAAGTTTCAGAACGAATTTCAGAAGCAGCAATGGGGACCGGTGCGAATCATCCACTGCTGGCCGCTGCTGCTGGTGGAAGAAGGGCTGGCTCTCCACGCCGGTCTCGACCGTCATCCCAGCGGCGGCTACAAACTGGCTGCCGACTGGGCGCAACACTACGACGTCCGACTCGGCGACGGCCTGAACGGCCCTAGCCGGGCCAAGCTCCAGAAACTCCTACGGTTCATGTTAAGCGTGGAAGCTTTGGAGGACGACCGATGAAGAACAGAATATCGCTAGCGACGCTCGACGCGTTGTTCGCCAGTCTCCAGCACCGCGCCTTTCGAGGGAGCTGTGACCTTGCATTGGGGGTTAATTCCTGTCAGAAAAAATGGGTAATTTTTCTGACAGAATGCGGAGCAATAATTTAGTGCAACCCATTGATACTAAACTGAAAAGCCGAATTTACGGCAGCGGGAGGGGTTCGATCTTCACCCCGAATGACTTTTTGGATCTTGGGGGGCGAGATGCTGTGGACAAGGCGTTGTCGCGTCTGGCGGCCAAGGGGACGATTCGCCGTCTGGCGCGCGGGCTTTATGAGTACCCGCGCGAGCATCCGGAACTGGGAACGCTGTCGCCGGACATCGAGAAAGTGGCGCAGGCGCTGGCAGGAAAACATCGGATTCGGCTGCAACCGGCGGGGGCATACGCGACGAACCTTCTTGGGTTATCCGAACAAGTGCCGGCCAAGGTAGTGTTCCTGACGGATGGCCCGTCGCGCACAGTGAAAATCGGGCGGCAGGAGATCCAGTTGCGCCGCACGACGCCTCGCAACATGGCGACGGCTGGGCGATTGAGTGGATTGCTGATGCAGGCGTGCCGGCATCTGGGCAAGGAGCACATCACGCGTGAGCGGATGGAGCACTTGAAACGCACGCTTCCGGCGAAGGAGCGGCAGAAGTTGTTGAAGGACCTGCCGCTTGCGCCTGCGTGGATGCATCCGCTGTTCCGCGAACTCGCCGGGAGTTGATTTGTGAAACTCGAATTCTTCAAACGCCCCGCGTCGGAGCAGGCCCTGATCATCCGGGAGACGGCGGCGCGGCGAGGCTTGCTGCCCGTGATGGTGGAGAAGGATTTCTGGGTTTCGTGGACGCTGGCGGTGCTGTTCGCGCATCCGGAGTTCGGCGGGCAACTGGTCTTCAAAGGTGGCACGTCGTTGTCGAAAGTGTTCGGCGTGATCGAACGCTTCTCCGAGGATATTGACTTGTCGGTCAGCCCGGCGTTCCTGGGCATCAGCGAGGAATCAGTGGAACGCGCCGCCAGCCGGAACAAGCGCACAGAGCGGATGCAAGACCTGGAAGCGGCGTGCATCGCGCGTGTGCGTGATCGGTTCGTGCCGGAGTTGGAGAGGATCTCCCGTGAAGTACTTGGCGAACCTCCGGGCGGCACTGCATGGATGGAATTCCAGGTGGATGCCAGCACCCATTCGCCGGTGGTGATGTTTTATTATCCATCCAACGAATCCACCGGATTCGAATACCTGGGGCGCCTCGTGAAGATGGAGTTCGGATCGTTGACGGACCAAAGACCGGTGGGAACCCACGCGATCCGGCCGTGGGTGGCGGAGGAATTCCCGAAGCAGCTGGAAGATTTCCGCTGCGAAGTGGTAGCCTTAGAACTGGAGCGGACCTTCTGGGAAAAGGCCACCATTCTGCACGCGGAACATCATCGTGATTCGGCGAAACCCATCCGCGACCGTTTCTCGCGGCATTACTCCGACATGGCCGCGCTCGCCCGGCACGCTATTGCTGACCGCGCTCTGGCTCGCAAGGACTTGCGGCAACGTGTAGCGGATTGGAAGAGCCGGTTCTTTGCGGCAAGCTGGGCGCGCTATGACTTGGCCAAGCCCGGAACATTCTGTCTTGTGCCTCCGGAATTTCGGCTGGTTGAACTGGAGAAGGACTACCGTGCAATGCGGGATATGTTTCTGGTCGAGCCGCTGCCGTTTGAGAGCGTAGTGGAGTCAGTGCGCGGTCTGGAAAACCGCATCAATCAAATCGCATGAGCAACTTCGCCTTCCTCAAAGCCGAATGGCCCGACCTGCATAACGCGACAAGCAAGGCGGAGTCGCTGGTTCATCCGGACTCGCGGAGCTCGTGTTTTCACGCCCGCCGGGCCTTGGAACTCGCGGTTCATTGGCTTTACAAATATGACGCTGCTCTAAAGCTGCCCTATCAAGATCACCTGAGCGCTTTAATTCACGCGCCGACGTTTCGCAACGCCGTCGGCCCGGCGATTTTTGCCAAAATCAAAGTTGTCAAAGACCTTGGCAATCTCGCCGTCCACAGCCACAAACCCGTGCGCCAATTCGACGCCCTGACAGCAGTTAAAGAGCTTTTTCACGTGATGTTCTGGCTCGCGCGTACATATGCGCGTGACGCGAAGCCAGCGGATGGTCTTTCATTCAACCCAGATTTACTTCCTAAGAGCAGCTCTGTCTCGCCGCAGACTCTGGAACAACTGCAGAATTTAGAGAGCCAGCTTCGGGAGCGCGATGAAAAACTGGCGGAGTTGCTCTCCGGCAGGAAAGCGCTCGATGACGAGCTCGAAAGGTTGCGGATCGAAGTTGCTGAGGCAAAGAAACAAAACGCGGTGCGACCGGACGACCACAACTATTCTGAGGCCGAAACCCGTGACTATTTTATCGATTTGTTGCTCAAGGAAGCTGGTTGGGCGCTCGCCAATCCGCAAGACCGCGAGTTTCCGGTTACAGGCATGCCCAACAATACAGGCGAAGGCTTTGTCGATTACGTGTTGTGGGGCGACGACGGCAAGCCGCTGGGAGTTGTCGAAGCCAAGCGCACGAAGCGGGACTCCCGTGTCGGACAACAGCAGGCGAAACTTTATGCCGACTGCCTGGAGAAGCAATTCGGCGAGCGGCCGGTGATTTTCTACTCGAACGGTTATGACCACTGGATCTGGGACGATGTGAATTATCCGCCGCGCGCGGTTCAAGGTTTCTATAAAAAACCTGAGTTGGAACTGCTTATTCAACGGCGCGTGATGCGAAAGAGTCTTGGCGACGCGAAAATCGACGAGGCTATCGTTGAACGTTACTACCAGTCGCGGGCGATACGGCGAGTGGGCGAATCATTTGAGCGCGACTGTGATCGCAAGGCGCTACTGACTATGGCCACGGGCGCAGGAAAGACGCGTACGGTGATCGCGCTATGCGACTTGCTGATGCGGTGCAATTGGGTGAAACGGGTGCTCTTTCTCGCTGACCGTGTCGCGCTGGTGAACCAGGCCGTCAATGCGTTCAAGAGACATCTTCCCGATGCCTCGCCTGTCAACCTCGTAACCGAGAAGGATAAAGAAGGCCGAGTCTTTGTTTCGACGGACCCGACTATGATGGGGCTCATCGAGGAATCACGCGATGGCCAGAGACGTTTCGGCGTCGGCCACTTTGACGTTGTCATTATCGATGAAGCCCATCGGTCGGTCTATCAAAAGTACGGGGCGATCTTTGAGTATTTTGATTCTCTGCTGGTTGGGCTCACCGCAACACCGAAGGACGAAGTCGATCGAAATACCTATAGGTTGTTTGACCTTGAAGATGGAGTGCCGACCGACAATTACACTCTCGGTGAAGCGGTAAGGGACGGATTCCTCGTTCCGCCGAAAGCGGTTTCTGTGCCGCTCAGGTTCCAGCGGGAGGGAATTTCGTACAACGAGCTTTCGGATGAGGAAAAGGAGGAGTGGGATGCTTTGGATTGGAACGATGACGGCGCGGTGCCGAATCGCGTTGAAGCCGAGGCAGTCAATCGATGGCTCTTCAACAAGGACACAGTGGACAAGGTGCTTGAGCACCTGATGACCCGCGGTCTCAAAGTGGAGGGCGGTGATCGCCTGGGCAAGACCATCATCTTTGCTAAGAATCACCATCACGCTCAGTTCATAGCCGAGCGATTCAATATCAATTATCCGCATTTCAAGGGCGAGTTTGCTCGGGTGATCGACTTCGAGGCCGAATATGCTCAGAACCTGATCGATAACTTCTCTAATCCTACCAAAGATCCACACATCGCAATTTCGGTAGACATGCTCGATACGGGCATCGACGTCCTGGAGATCGTGAACCTCGTATTTTTCAAACTCGTGCGTTCGAAAACAAAATTCTGGCAGATGCTAGGGAGAGGAACGCGGCTGTGCCCGGATGTTTTTGGACCGGGCAAGGACAAAGAGTTTTTCTACGTCTTCGATTACTGTCAGAACCTGGAATTTTTCACTCAAGATCTGCCGACTACGGAAGGCAGCCTGGGTGAGTCTCTTGCCACGCGGTTATTCAAAGCTCGTCTTGAATTGATTGGCGCATTGGACGAGACGGTCGCGAAAGCCAAGGAGCAAGACGGCGCCGGAAAAGCTGAAGACGACGCGGCCGGTTATCATCTACACCTAACTGATGCTGAATTGAGAAAGGCCACGGCAGAAATGCTGCGCAACGAAGTGGCCGCGATGAACGTAAATAACTTTGTCGTGCGACCGAGACGCAGGCTCGTGGAGAAATACGCTGCTACCGAAGCATGGAACATTTTGGATACAGGCTCATACGCAGAGCTTGCTCATGAGGTGGCAGGACTGCCGACCGAGCTTGATGCAGAAGATGAAGAGGCGAAGCGTTTTGATCTACTGATTCTGAATCTCCAGCTCGCGATATTCCGGCAAGAGCCTGCATTTGCTCGACTGCGCGATCAGGTAAAGGGTATTGCAGGTCTGCTCCAGGATAAAGCCAGCATACCGATGATCCAGGCCGAGCTGCCGCTAATTCTGGAAATCCAAAGCGATGAATGGTGGCAGGGCGTTACGGTTCCAATGCTGGAAAACGTGAGAAAA
>JBGPIK010000298.1:0-8749 GCA_041484845.1 Binatia bacterium
CCGGATGTTTTTCATTATCTTTGCTCCTCGTTGTTGGGTTAGTTTGTTCCGTCACTATGGGTTTGATTTCTGCGGCTTGCCGCATAATGGCGACTCTACGTCTTCTCAAGGTCCGTCATTCCCGCATGCTTTTAGCGGGAATCCAGGAAAAATTCGGACTGGACCCCCGATTAAAACATTCGAGGGTGACAGCTTTGGGGAGGTTTTCATAAGTTTCTTTCGATACCCCACAGCCTGCTTCTGGTAGTTCAATGTTCACTGACGAACCGCATGAGCGTTGTATGGATAACCGGCACCCCGTTGGAGAACTCGGGCTTGGTTGAAGCTACTCGACTTCCGATTTACGAGTCAAGATAAAAATCAGCAATGCCTCCCCGTACTCCATGGAGGCTGCGAAAACTTGTCTCTGCCGTTATGTAGGAGGGGTTGAGCCCTTCGACGTCTCTCAGGATAGACTCCGCGATTCGCACCGGTTTGGGTGCGGTGGGTTGGTCGCTGCGCGACTTAACCCACCCTACGAGCCGCAGCTAGTACCAGCCTTATTTGCTCCTCTTTGCTCGATTTACTAGCTCTTTGAGCAAAGTCTCCATTAGCCTGTATTGTTCCGCTTCAAAAACCGTGATGTGAAATCGCCAGACGTTGTCTTTCGCATCTCTAAACGCGCAGATCGCACGAACGTCGTACCTCTTGGATCGGTAGAAGTCGGCCCCAAGCTCGGCTTCCCAGCGCTCGGCGATGATCGTTCCATAGACTTCTCTCACCGGGATACCGGTTGCGTACGACGGGATCCTGAGGGTGTCGCTACTTTGGATACCTTCAATAAGTTCTTTCAAACTGACCGTTCCCGTGAGCCTACGGTGTATGAACCTGGCAAGCTGATCACTGTCCTGAACTTGCTGCAGCTCCGAGAGCGAGGATGCATTTGCTGCCAGGCTAACCAGAAGGATTAGGCCGAGAACATTTCCTAGCATGGCAATTCACCCGCGCCAATTAAAAAGATTTGGCAAATTACGCGCAGACAAGTTCCTTAGGGTTGTTCCAGGCTACCCCGCTTGGCCTCCGCGACCATGTGATCGCAGACGCGGAAGGCGTTGGCCTGGATGGTGAGTGCGGGATTCAAGCCGCCGGAGGTTACGAAAGCACTGGCATCGATGATGAACAGGTTGCGCACATCATGGGAGCGGCACCATTTGTCCACGACCGACGATTTGGCATCGTTGCCCATGCGGCAGCTTCCCATCTGGTGATTGTGGAGCTTGCGCGCCCTGGTCTCGGGCGAGATGACGCGACTTGCGCCCGCCGCCTCGAAGATCTCCCGCGAACGCGCCGCCAGAAACGTCGCCAGGCGAACATCGTTTTCATGGCTCGTGTAGGTCACGCGCGCAACCGGGAGACCGAAGCGGTCGCGGATGTCCGGATCGAGGTCCACTTGATTACTCTCCACGGGCAAACTCTCGCCGGTGGAGTGGCTGTGCAGGTAGTAACGGTACGTCGAGCGCATGGACTCTTTGTGTTTAAGCCCCCAGCGCGCGCCGTGAACATCACGCAGCGCGTAGTCGATGGGATCGCCGCCATGCGCGCGCGGGTGCATGAAACCGCCGCGAATGAATCCTCTCCGGCTGTCGGTCTCGTAAAAATCCTGCAGCACCCGAGTGCTCGGCGCTCCCTGGTGCCCCTCAAGGGGCTCAGGGAAGATCGCGATGGTGATCGCTCCGGGCGCGTGAAACATCAGATTCTTACCCACGAGACCGCTGCTATTCGCCAATCCGTGCCGGAACCGTGACGATTGAGAGAGCAGAAGCAGACGCGGCGTCTCCACGCCGCCGGCAGCCAACACGACGATACGCGCAGGCTGGAACTGCTCGCTGCCCTTTTCATCGAAGTAGACCACGCCGGTGGCGCGCCCCTCGTTATCGACAGAGATCTCTCGGCTCATCGCGTGCGGGCGAATTTCGCATCGCCCGGTGGCGAGAGCCTTCGGCAGGAGCGCTTCCAGGGTGCTCGACTTGGCTCCGACGGTGCAACCGTAACCGGAACAAAAACCCTTGTGAACGCACGCGGGCCTGCCGTCGTACGGACGAGAGAGAATCGCCATCGGAGTCGGAAACGGGTGGAGCCCCAGCGCCTTGCCGCCCTTTTCCAGAATGGCCCCGGCGCTGTTGCGCGCCAGCGGCGGCATGGGAAAATCGCGCTTGCGCGGTGGGTCAAACGGATTGGCCCATCCCTTACCCGAAATACCGATCGTCCATTCGGCTTTTTCGTAGTAAGGCTCCATCTCCGCGTAACTGACCGGCCAGTCCTCGATGGATGCGCCGGCCACCGGACCGTCGGCGGACTTGACGCGAAAGTCGGATTCATGGAAGCGCCACGATAAGCCGCTGTAATGAACCGTGCCGGCGCCCACGCACATGGCGTTGGAGAAAAGCTGAACTTCGTGAGACAACCGCTCGGCGGGCGTCCGGTCATTGGGGCGCCAGGTGCGCGGCTCATCTTTGACCGTCGGCCAGAGAAAATGGCGGTGCTTAAATAGAATTTCATCTTCCAGGAAATCGGCACGCTTGTACCAGGGGCCGCGCTCCAGAACCACGACTGACATTCCCGCCTCGCTCAATTCCTTTGCCGCCACCAAACCGGAGGCTCCCGCCCCCACGATGCAGACGTCCACGGGATCTTTTCTCGACATGGTCAATGGCCTCGTTTCTTTTCCGGATCGAACTCGTCGGGAAGGTTCTCGTCGTACCAGCCGAATGGCGGCTGGTAGCCTTTCGGATGGGACGGTCCGGGAAAGCCGATCATCTTCCAGCTTGCGCTGTTGCGGTTTCCGCCGTGGCGCGGGTCGCCGTAAAAGCCCTGCATGGTATGTTCGACGAGATGAGAGAAAAACGGGCTTCGTTTTTCCTCGAGATGAGCGAGGATCTGATCTTGTTGTTCGGTGCGTAATTGAACGAACGCCTGGGCGCCGAATCGCTCACGCGCGAGCCTGTCCAACTCCTGCACGCCGTCGACGTACAAGGACGCGTGCTCCGCTTCGTAGGTGCCGAGTGTGTTTTCGATGTAATCGACCACGCCGGCCTGCCGCGCTCCGGGATCGCGATCCGCCGGGATGATACGGTCCGTCACCGCTTCAATGGTCGCTCTCTGGTGTGGGTCAAAGACAGAAGCCATCATTTTTCCTCTATAGTCCGAATCGTGCGTCATCTTCAACCCGGAAATCGATGCGTGTCTTGAGACTTCACGGTTTGAGTGTCTTAAAGAATCCCTCTTTCTCCAGTTCATCCAGCAGGCTTTCATCGAGAATCTTTTGAACATCCGCGCCTGCTTTCTTCGCCACGAATTCCGCGGTCGCGCGCAAGCCCTCGCGGCTGACGCGCGGCGGCATGGAAAACTTCGGCGCATAATAATCGTACGTGCTTTCCAGAGTGGCGCGATCGGGAAGTTTCAATATTTTCTGATACACGTTCAATGTCTTTTCCTTGTTCGTCATGACCTGATGAAGTCCTTCGATAAACGCCTGCAAAAATCTTTTGGCGACGTCGCGCTGCTGCTTGAGAAAAGCCCGGTGCATGACGATCGTGTCCAAAGGGAAGGACGCCTTAAGGTCGCTCATGTGAACTAAAGTTCTGAGACCGAGTTTTTCTGCTTTAATCGTTTGCGGAGGCGCCAGGATCGTTGCGTCGAGCCCTTTGGTGGTGAGCGCCACGAGCCTGGTCTCGGAGGAGCCGGCGGGAATAATGTTCACCGCTTCCCTGGGGATATTCCATTCCTTTAACGCCATGAGCACGGAGAGCTCGTTCTGGCCGCCGAAGTTGACAATGCCGATCTTTTTCCCTACCAGGTCTGCGGGCTGGCGGATCTCTGGCCGGGCGACAATGCTGAAAGGAAATTTGTTGAGAGCGCCGGCGACAACCACGAGATTTGCGCCCTGCAAATACGCCGTGACGGGAGCGGTTGCGTCGATTTGCGAGAAGTGAATGCTGCCGCCGAGCAGGGCTTGCATTTGCCGGGTAGACCCGGGCATCATCACAAGCTCGCCGTTGATTTTGTATTTTTCCAGCAGGCCTAGCTCTTTGGTAACCCAAATGGGCACCTGGTAACCGGAGAACCCGCCGTAACTGACGATGTATTTATCTTGCGCGGCGACAATTGACGGCACAGCCAAGGCTAAAACCAACGATAGTAATAATCCCGGTGACATTGCTGAATGGGGGTTTACCACAAGGTGAACGCAATCCGCGAACTCAGCGCGGAATGTAGGCCTCGGCCCGGCCTTGGACAATTTTAAGCTCGCGGCGTCACCCGCGCTCTACTTTTTTTCTGCGCCTTGATTCCCCAGCAGCTTATCGATCGCCGCTTTAAAATCATCGATGGGCCGTGCGCCTGCTTTCACTGTTACCTCGCCCGTGTCATTGCGCAAAAGAATATTTGCTGGTGTTCCGGTGATGCCGATCTGAGTGCCTTCGTCGATATCTTCTTGCACTCGGGCCGCGCCCTTGCCACTGCTTAAACATTCTTGAAATTGTTTTTCGTTCAAACCGATTTCCTTGCCGAGCGGTACGAGCTGTGTAACAGGAAAGCCATTCCCATTGGATTGAGTACGAGCGTAAATCGCGTCGGCGAATTTCCAGAAGGCGTCGTTTCCGCCTAACTGGTTTACGCATTCGGACGCCTCGGCTTCTATTTGGGCTCCGGGGTTGTGCATGGGGAGCGGGAAATGACGGTAGACCCAATTGACCTTGCCGCCGTAACTGTCAATGATCTCCTTTGCCGTCGGATGAAATCCTTTGCAGAAGGGACACTCAAAATCGGAATACTCAATCAGGGAGATGGGCGCGTTGGGATTCCCATAAAGGTGATCCCGAAAGGCAGAGACGCGGCGCACCTTTTTCGCTTTTTCGGCCGCAACCCGCTCTTCCTCGGCGCGCGCAGCCGCCTGGGCTTCTTGCTGCTTCTTGATGTACTTCTGGATGCCGATGTCGATTTGCTGACTCAGGAAGTCTCCCTCCCGCAGCTCTTTCATGATTGCTTCTTTGATTTTCTGAATTAGCTGCTGCTCGTCGCTTACCGCGGCATTGGGCGGTGATTGCTGTTGCGCGCGCGCGAGGGACTCAAAGTTCCAGTTTGAGGAAACCAACAGTCCTATAAAGAAAACAATTAGAACGCTTCTAGCGATCATCGTGTTTCGATCTCCTTCGCGATTCTAGCGCGGATTATTCACGCATGCTAACGGTGTCGAGGGGCAAGCGCTCCGTACCGAAGTTCTGGCCAAGCAGTGGCTCGATTACGAGTTACCTGTGAATGCCGCCTTCCGCCTTGGGCGCCTTCACGTACTTCGACATGTGTTTACTCCGGTCGTATTTGTTGGAGTGAAAGATTTCTGTCAATGAACAGCGCACCCCTTCCTTGGGCGAAACGTCGGGGTCGCTGATGGGAATGATCAAATAGAGTGACATGACGTCGGGAACGTCGAGCACCTTTTTGAATCCTTCCTCTGATTCACACATCGCTCCAAGCCAACCTTTGGTTGACCCTCATTATTTAGGTTTGTTGGTTCACAGCTCGACCGCTTATAGCTTTCCGATTCAAACGCTGTCAAGGTTAACCTGCTTGAAGCGTCCCAGTCGTTCAAAGCGTTCAAGACGTTCAAGCGGTTCAAAACCGTTCAACAGAGGCTTCGACCGACCTGAGGGGGCAAGAGTCAACGCGGCTCGACAGGAGAAAGGGCGGTTCTATAGAAGCCGTAGTGAACGCGCTTATAAGGTATTTTGGGCGAATCATAGCGGTGCAACGGGCGCTCGACAAAGGAGGGTTCGGATTATGTTGGTAAAGCTAGTGTTAGCGGTTACGTATTTACTCACGCTGCCGCTCGGTCTCTATGCCCAGGAACGTCATTATGTCAGCTATGGCGGCACAGCCGGGTTTCAGGCAACCGTATGGGCGATGAAAGACTTGGGAACCTTCGAAAAGTATGGACTCAACGGCGACGTAGTTCTAGTCGGGGGCTCCGCGCGTCAAATCCAGGGCGTGCTGGGCGGGAGCACGGACTTCGCGCAGGTCGACATCACCGCCGTCGTTGCGGCAAATCTCAAAGGGGCGGACCTCGTCGTGGTCGGCGGCACGATGAATAAGATTCCTTTCAGCATGGTGACTCAACCGGAAATTCGCGAGCCCAGCCAGTTGAAGGGGAAGAAAATCGGCGTCGTGAATTTCGGCGGCGCCAACGAATATGCCGTTATTGCAGCCCTCAACGAGTGGGGGATTCCGCCCTCGGCGACCACGATCATGCCGGCCGGCGGCGCCGCGACCCGATTGACGGCCATGTCCGCAAAAGTGCTCGACGCAACGGTGCTGTCGCCGCCGGAAACGATCAAAGCGGATAAACTGGGATTGCGTACGCTGCTCCACCTGAGTGAATTGAAGACTTCTTTTCCGATGAACGTCGTGATTGTTCGCCGCCCTTATCTCGAAAAGAATCGTGATGTGGTCAAGCGCTTCATGAAAGCGCACGCCGACGCGGTGTATCAACTAAAGCACGACAGGAAAAAAGCCATCGAAGTGCTCCAGAAGCGGCTGATGCAAAAGGAGAGAGATGTAATCGAAGCCACCTACAATTATTATGCGCCGAAATTCGAGTTCCCGCCGAGGGTAAACCGTGAAGGCGCCGCGGCGACCGCGAAATTTGTTATGGAAAGGGTGGCGGGCGGGAAAGCTAACATCGATGTGAGCAAACTCATAGACGAGAGCATTCTCGATGAGCTGGACAAGGAGGGGTTTTTTAAACCGTTTGCCAAATAAAGGGTATAGTCCGATAAGATGGCTACGATTTGTACGCAAGCACGTCATTAATGAAACGAAAAGGGACAGCGCTGTGGCTAGCAAGGATGTAACGGACCGCGAGAATGCGGAAGAAGCGATACGGCAAAGCCAGAAACAGTATCACGACCTCGTCAACACCATTGACGGTATCGTGTGGGAAGGCGATGCAGAAACCGTTCGTTTCACCTTTGTGAGCCAGCAAGCGGAACGAATTCTGGGTTACCCTGTGCAGCGGTGGATCGATGAGCCGGACTTTTGGAGGGATCATATTTATCCTGAGGACCGGGAGTGGGCCGTCGCTTTTTGTGTTCAGGCGACGAAGGAAAAGAAGCCGCACCAGTTCGAATACCGGATGATCGCCGCGGACGGCCGATTGGTCTGGCTTCGAGATATAGTAACCGTGATCGTTGAGAATAATCTGCCTGCAAAGCTCCGCGGCGTCATGATTGACATCACCCCGCGTAAAGCGGCCGAGGAACAATCACAGCAGAACCTCGAGAGGATTCGCGCCCTCAACGAAATTGGGGCCGCAACCAGCTCGAGCCTGGAACTCGATGTCATCCTCGAAGCGCTAATGCGTAAGATCGTCCTCCTCCTGCCTTACGCGGCCGTTCTCGTCTGGCTCAACAATGAGGAAACGGGCCGGCTGGAACGCTCGGCATGTTTGAATATCGACAGAGAGGAATGGATGAGCAGGGAACTGGCCGGTGTTCCCGCGCTCGTCAAGAGCGCTGTCGAGGGTAAGACATTTATTGTAGCCAAAAATGTCCAAACAGATTCGAGAACTTTGGACCGTGAATTCTATAAACGCGAGGGTGTCGTCTCTTATCTAGGCGTTCCGCTCGTCGTGAAAGAGAAAGTGTTAGGGGTGCTTGTCTTGTTAACCCGAGAGGAGCACGATTTCTCTTCTGACGAGATTGATTTTGTAAGCACGCTGGCAGGGCAGACGGCTATGGCCATCTTCAATGCCGACCTTTACCGGCAAACGACGATTCAAGCTTCTGAACTGAGCAAGGCGAACGGGGCAATCAGTGATTTTACCGCCATGATAGCCCATGACCTGCGCTCGCCCCTCATCAGCGTGATCGGCGTGAGTGAAATGATGAAGGACGGCTTGTTTGGCGCCGTTAACGAGGAACAAAAAAAATGGCTTGGCAGGGTCATGGTAAACGGGCATCAGCTGGTCGAGATGATCGGTGACTTTCTCGACGTGTCCAAGCTGGAATCCGGGCGAATCAGTCTGATGCTGGAAGAGGTCGATCTTGAAAAACTCTTGAGCGCCGCCCTCGATAGCCACCAACTGCTGGCACAAAATAAGCAAATTGCCTTGCAAAAAGATGTGAATCCCTCCACGCGACTGATTCAGGCGGATGCTCGCCGTCTTGAACAGGTCGTTAATAACCTTCTCGGCAATGCGCTTAAATTCACGCCGGCGGGAGGTGAGATTCAACTGGGCAGCACCGGGGATGAGTCGAACGCGAAGGTCTGGGTTAGAGACACGGGGATCGGCATCGCTGCTGACGAGATCGGTTATCTGTTTGAAAAGTACAAACAAACCACAAGTGGTAAGACCTCGGAGCAGAAGGGAACAGGCTTGGGTTTGGTTATCTGCAAGATGATTGTCGAGGCTCACGGCGGTCGCATCTGGGTGGAGAGCACAGAAGGAAAGGGAACAACGTTTGCTTTTACCCTTCCGTTTAGAAGATCAGCCGACATCGCCGCTGAACCGTGACCCGTAACTTGCTTTCCGGCTTAAAGAGCTTGCCGAACCGGCGCGTCGTTCCGTCAGGCTGATTCCGGCTATCGGCGCCACAGCTCTTGGGTCGCGAGGCTTGCGCCCTGTGCCATCGCTTGAAATTTTGCCCAGGCGATTTTGGGGTGACCCACTCTCGTTCCCAAGCCGCAGTCGGTACCGGCGATCACGTTTTCCCGCCCC
>JBGPIK010000299.1:0-8718 GCA_041484845.1 Binatia bacterium
GGTGATTCCTCAAGAAGAGTCTCTCTTGCGCGGGACGTTCGGGGCGGCATACGAGCAGTACTGCGAGCGAGTACGCCGTTGGCTGTAAGCGACGGCGGGACGAGATCCGTCGCGCGACCGTGTGTGAGCTTTTAATCTCTGCGGGTCAATTCCCCGCAGCTTGCTGCGCTGCGAATCAAGAGTAGGATGGGTTGAGCGTTAGCGAAACCCATCGTCCTAAGCGGTGGGTTTCGGCGCTATGCGCCTCTACCCACCCTACATTCGGCTAATGAAACACGGCTATCTTCGATACCCCGCAGCTTGCTGCGTAATGGCGATTCCAAGTCTTCTCAAGGTCCGTCATTCCCGCATGTTTTTAGCGGGAATCCAGGCGAAACTCGGACTGGTAGACCCCCGACCCATTCGACGTCTCAGTGTCGTGGTGGGTACAGTCGAACCACGATAAAAACATTCGGGGGTGACAACTTTGGGGAAAATTATCATGAAGTTTTTTCGATACCCCGTAGCGTGCTGCGGGGTTGTTCACTAGTTTACTTAAACCTTGTGCGTCTTCGGTGGAATTCAGGAGATTAGGTCCGGGCCCCTTGGCAGCGGCATAGCGGCCTTGGCCCATTGCGGCCGGACGCCCGCAAGATTGAGCGACGCCATTACGCGTTTCGGCTCGCCGAGATCGTTCCAACGTACTCCGGTAACCCTGAGCGCAGCGAGATACTCCGGGTGGAGCGCCAAGATTTGCGTGGAAAAATTGACTTCGTCCATGCGCTGATAAGTTGTTTTCATGGCCGCTTTTTCACGACGCGTGCCGAAGAGAGCTGAGAGGCAAGCGAAAGCGCGATAAAGTTCCGGGACCGCGCTTTCGATGACCTGGAGAAACGCCTGAACCGAGGCCACCATGACGAAGCTGTTCCATAGACAGCCTCGTACCAGGAGCACTTGCGCTAGAGGCGGATTGGGCTTTTCCCAAAATCGCCGCACGCCGAACACGCGCGGTTGTTCGCGGGTCGGCTCCGCGGTTTCGATCCAGCCATAGTCCACCTCGGGACTTTCAGGATCAAGCCCGAGCAGGACAACGAGGTCCGGTCGTCGTCGCGTGGCGTCAAGAGCAATCCGAATATGGGCCATAAACCTTTTATTGTCAGAGATATAATGATCAGAAGGGAAAAACGCCACGAGAGCCTCGGGAGCCACGGCGGCAATGCGCAGCAGGGCGTAAAGAATCGCCGGCGCGGTGCCGCGATTGCTCGGTTGCACGATGAGATGACTGGATGGCTGATCACCTAGAATGGGTTTGTAGTAGGGTTCGTGGATTTGATTGACGACGTAAAGCGTTCGTTGTGGAGCCAGCTCAAGCTTAGCGCGGCCCTGCGTTTCTTCCAACAAGGTTGCTGTCCCGAGCACTCGGCAGAATTGTTTCGGGCGCTCATCGCCGGCGATCCTTCTGGTGAGCGGCTTCAGGCGAGTCCCGTCTCCGCCCGCCAAAATTACCGCCCATTCATTGTTACGGCCGGAAACATCTGTTTTGTTTTCGGAATGATCCATGGTGCTTATTCTCTTTCGTCACGTTTTTAACGCGTGGCTGTTACGTTCGTGTTTAAGCCCTGTTGCATTTTGATGGACGCAATCGAGAAAGGATACCGCCGTCTCAAATTTTTGAACTGACAGACTATAGAGAACAGTGTAGGCGCGGGGAATCGGGTGAACACCTTATAAAAGCAGAAAACTTGCCTGAGGCCGGCCGTTTAGTTGAATCTCTACGGGTTTATTCCCGGCGCTTGCTGCGGGGGTGTTCATTGTTATAGGGTACCGGCGATCGAGTGAAAGCGTAGTGGCATGGCAAAAAAGAGATTAGCCGTTGTGCGCAAGCCATCGGAGATTCCGGCGCGCTCCTATCCTGACCTGCACGACCACTTGGAGCAACTTGAACGCGAAGGCTTGCTGATCCGCGTCAAAGAGCCGGTGGACAAAGACCAGGAGATGCATCCATTGGTGCGCTGGCAATTCCGCGGCGGTGTCAAAGAGAAAGATCGCAAGGCGTTTTTGTTCGAGCAGCCGGTAGACGCGCACGGCCATCAGTACGACATCCCCGTTGCCATTGGAATTCTTGCGGCGAATCGGCGCATCTATGGGATCGGTCTCGGCACCGATCCAACAAAGGTCAATCAACTCTGGGCTGAGGCGAAAGCGAAGCCGGTGCCGCCGGTGGAGATTCCATCCCATGCCGCGCCGGCGCATGAAGTCGTGATCATCGGTGACGAATTAAGAAAACCCGGCCAAGGGCTTGACGGTCTTCCGGTGCCGATCTCGACGCCGGGCTGGGACAACGCGCCTTACATCAGCGCGGCTCACTTTATTAGCAAAGATCCCGACAACGGCATTTACAACATCGGCACCTACCGCGCCATGATCAAGGCGAAAGACCGCGTCGGCTGCAATCCTTCGCTCGAACTCGGTCAGGGTATCTACGTTCATTGGGAGAAATACCGCGCGCGCAAAGAACCGATGCCCGCCGCGCTCTGCATCGGCGGCGTACCGGCGATTTCTTACGTCGCGGCGCAGAAGCTTGCCTACGATGTCGATGAATTCGCTGTTGCCGGCGGCCTTGTGAAAGCGCCGATCCGTATCGTGAAGGCGAAGACGGTGCCGTTGATGGTTCCCGCCGACGGTGAAATTATCATCGAAGGTTTTATCTCGACGGAATATCTCGAGCCGGAAGCGCCCTTTGGCGAATCCCACGGCCACGTCAATCCGAAGGAATACAATCCGTACATGGAAGTTACCGCGATCACGCGGCGCCAAAAAGCGATTCTCTGCTCGATTATCAGCCAGGTGACGCCGTCGGAATCGAGCGTCATTAAGAAAATGGCTTACGAGCCGCTTTATCTCGACCATTTAAAGAATGCTCTCGGCATCAAGTGCGTCACCCGCGTCATGCTGCACGAGCCGCTGACGGCGATGCAGAAGTTAACCGTGATTCAAATGCGCAATCCGAGCCAAGCCGAGGTTTGGCGCGCCTTGATGGCTGCGGTCACCTTTCGCCCGTCGATGTCGAAGATCGTCATTGCCGTCGACGACGACATCGATCCGGAAAATCTCGACGCGGTGTTCTGGGCGCTCGGCTACCGCTCGCAACCGCACCGCGACGTGCAAATCATCCGCGGCACGGACATCGGCCATGCGCCGCGCCATGACGCGCGTGGCTCCGCCGACGATTCCTGCCTCCTTTGGGACGCGACATTAAAAGAGACGTTCCCGCCGATCTCTTTACCCAAAAAAGAGTACATGGAGCGCGCGCGCAAACTTTGGGAGAAGCTCGGCCTGCCGAAACTGGAGCCGGAATCGCCTTGGTACGGCTATTCGCTCGGCGATTGGAATCCGGAGCTGGACGAGGAAGCCAAGCTCGCCGTCGCCGGCGAATTCTGGCAGACCGGCGAAAAGATCGCTCGTGAGCGCAAGCGGTCTGATGAAATCCCCGTGAACACGTCGTACTACGGGCAGCGGAAAAAGAAATAGGCGGGAAAAACATTATTGCAGAGGTTGCCGGGTTTTCGCAGCTCGCGCAAATTTTGTAGCGCTGGAACTTTACGCTTACGCTATTCGACCCATGACTTTCTCACCACGAAGCACCCAGCGCGGCGAAGCCGCAACCAAAAAGGAAATTTTACCGCAGAGGCGCGGAGTACGCAGAGAGTTCGTAGGGTGCGCTCGGCGCACAGTTTCGCTCGATGGTGCGCGAAGCGCACCCTACGACGGCCAAAAATTTGCGCAAGCTGCGAAAACTTGCAACGACAGTAATACGAAGGTCACGAAGGAAAAATTCGAATTTCGGAATGTACACATTTCATGCTCTTCGCGCCCTTCGTGGTGAAAATTTGGTTGCGGCTCAGCCGATCTAGGCTCTTTACGCTTGACGCATGCAGGGACGACTGATCAACAACCGCAATAGCAGACAAGATCAGACACCGCTCATCTTCAACCCAACGATCCAGTCGATTCTAGGAGCGATCCATGGATTACAAAGCCCTCAAATGGTCGGTTCACGACAATCCGAATAACCCCGGTGAGCCGTGCATCGGTGTTATCACCCTCAATCGTCCCGAACGACTCAACGCCGTCGATCCGCTCATGCGTCTGGAGCTTGACGCGTTGTGCAACGAGATCGCGCGCAACTCCATCGTCAAGGTCGTTATTTTAACCGGCGCAGGACGGGGTTTCTGCGCCGGCGGCGATCTCAAGTCGGAAGGCGAGGTGCTCGGCGCTTTCGAAGGCTCCATGGGCATTACCGGCCCGTACAAAGAGATGGCCGAGTATTTTTTCAACGATCTGCGCCACAGGGTTTTGCAGAGCGCCATGCGCAAGCTCGAAGACTTGCCGCAAGTGACGATTGCCGCCGTCAACGGCCCCGCCGTCGGCGTCGGCCTGGAGATGGCGACGCTTTGCGATATGCGCATCGCCTCGGAGCGCGCGCGCTTCGGCGAATTGGCCGTGCCCGCCGGCTTCGTGCCCGAAAGCGGCGGGGCGCGCAATTTGCCCAAGCTCATCGGCGTCGGACGTGCGATGCGCTTGATCCTTACCGGCGAGATCATCGACGCTAAAGAAGCGTTGCGCATCGGTCTCGTCGAAGAAGTCGTGCCGCCGGGTAAGCTTCTCGATACGGCCTTTGCCCTCGCGGGCCGTATCGCCGCAAATCCGTATTTATCGGTGCGCCACGCGAAGCGGCTGGTAAAAATGTACTGGAACTGGAATCGCAGCGATGAAGGTTATCAACAAGAGCTCGACGCGGTGCTAGAAATTACCAGGACCAAAGACTGCCAAGAGGGCATGCGCGCGTTCGTGGAAAAGCGTCCACCGCGTTACACCTACCCTTACGATGCCGACTGGTCCTTTGCGTCTAAAAGTCCGGTAAAGAAATCGAAAAAGTAGATCGCCGTGACAGACTTTCCAACTCCCGGGCCGGGCTTTCGAGTGGCGCCCGCGAAACTCAATCTCGCGCACGAAGTTCTCGATGCTTCGGTCACGCGCGGTTGCGGTCCGCGGCCGGCGCTCGTCGGGGATCATGGAGTGGTTTCTTACGCGTCATTGCAGCAGCGGGTCAACGCTCTCGCTACCGGGCTGGTCGAGCTTCGTTTAAAGCGCGGCGATCTTATCCTTATCAAGATGGGCAACTCGCCGGAATTCGCCATCGCGTTTCTGGCAGCGGTAAAGCTCGGCGTCCTGCCTGTGCTCGTCAATTCCCGGCTTACAACAGCCGAATTGACAGCCGTACTTGAACAGACTCAACCCCAACTGATTTTCACCGAAAACGCGCGCGCCGATGCCGTGCGCGAACTGCGCGGCAGCGGTTTGTTCGAGCATGTCGTCTGCGTTGGCGACGTAGCGCGGGACGAAATTGCCTTTGCGTCTTTGACTGCGAATGCTTCCGCAGCCGTCGCCACAGCCGATACCGGGAGCGACGAACCGGCGTTCATCGTCTATACCTCCGGCACGACGGGCAAACCCAAAGGCATCGTTCACGCGCATCGCTGGATCGTCGCGCTGGGAGACTTGAATCGCTACCGATTGCCGGCGCAGCCAAACGACGTGGTCATGGCGACCGGCGAATGGAGTTTCATCAGCGCGCTGGGTCACAATTTACTTTTCCCGCTGCGCAACGGCGTCACGGGCGCGATCCTTGCCGGGCGCGCCACGCCGGAGAACATTCTGGCGGCGATTGGGAAATACAAAGTGACCGTGCTTTATTCCGTTGCCACCGTTTATCGTCGCCTGCTCGCGATGCCCGAGTTCGAGAAAGAGCACGACCTGAGCACTCTGCGCTGCGCCCACTCCACCGGCGAGGCTCTGCGCGAGACAACTTATAATCAATGGAAAGAGCGCGTCGGGTCGGAGATGTATGAACACTACGGCGTATCGGAGTACCAACTGATCATCGGCCACGGCGTTCAACATCCGGTCAAGCCAGGCTCCGTCGGCAAGCCGCTCCCCGGAGTGGGCGTGGCGATTCTGGATGACGACTTCAAGGCCGTCTTGGCCGGCGAGCTCGGCCAGTTCGCGATTTCAAAGGCGGACCCTGGGCTTTTTCTTGGCTACTACAGGGATAGCGAACGCACCGAAGCGGTGATCCGAAACGGCTGGTACTTTACCGGCGACCTTGCCTACCGCGACAACGAAGGTTATTTTTTCATCGCCGGGCGGCGCGACGACTGCTTTAAAAGCCGCGGTATTTTCATCTCCCCGACGGAAATCGAAAATGCCTTGCAAAAGCATCCTGCGGTCATCGAAGCCGCAGTCGTCCCGGAACCCGATTCCGAGATAGGCAATAAGATTCACGCCGTTGTCGTCTTAGGCGAGGGGTCTAAGCCCTCGGCCGAACTCGCCCAGTCCATCCGCGACAGCCTCCGCTCTCAACTAGCCCCTTATAAAATTCCCCACGAGATCGATTTTGTCGAAAGTCTGCCGAAGAGCGCGGTGGGAAAGATTCTTCGCACAGGTCTGACAAGCCGGGTTAGCGCCAAAGCGTTCTAGGGTGTCGAGTGCCTATGGGTGCGGAGCTCGTCACGATTTGACAGTCGCCCGCGAGTGGTGCTACAACTCCGCCAGATCATCCGAGCGCGTGCATCATGGGACTGCCAGTCACAACGGAATTCCTCTACCAAACATCTGATCCACGCGTAAGTCGCGCTGCCTGCCTTCTTCATACGCTTCCAGTCCGGTTTTCTTCCACCTCGCCATGATGCGGCGGTACAAAATACTTTATCTATGCAGCGGCAGTCCCCGCGCCGACATCGCCCTATGCTTGGTATGTACATGCCTTAGTTTCGCCCCGAGAAAAGTTAGCCCCAATAACAGAAGTCAGACGATTTGATGGCACAGATTTGAATTTTCAACCGAAGGACGAAGCAGAAGACCACGCGCTCGGGTTATGTAAGGCTTGGATTGACGCGCAGACTTTACGAGCGAAAAAACGGCCTTCTTTGGCGATCAACAAGAGGAACTGGCTATGAGAAGCAGCAGGTGGTTTGGGGCATGGTACGTTTTGCGCGGCGGTTTCGTAATTCTTGCGCTCATGGGGACGGTGACCACGGCGGAGCCGGCTCAACAGGACGAGCAGCGCTTGAATGAAGCGGTGAAGTCGCCGGCGCCGGCCGACGGTCAATCTTCCGATCTCCTTTCCAAGTTTCGTTTCTATGGCGAATTCGGTCCGATATTCTTACACCGCCAGGAAATTGAACCGTCGCTTTTAATCGGCGGTGTGAACGCGCCTTCTTTGGGCCTCGGCTGGAAAGCTGGACTTGAGGCGCGCGCGGGGGTCAGACTACGGGAATTTGGCGCCGAGTTTCGTTGGTTCAACGCCGGCCACGTTGTTGACGGTTGGTCGGACAACGCCGGCTCACACGCGGGGCCCTTACTCGTCGGACCCACCGGTATCCCCGCCGCAATATTTGAGTCCGGCCTTGGCGTTAGGCTTTCTTCTGATTTTACAAATGTGGAAGGAAACCTGCGCTGGCAGCTTCACCCGTACTTCGCCGCACTTGCGGGCGTGCGCTATATGTCTTTGGATGACGACCTTGGAATGAAATTTAACTTCAGGCGAGAAAGATGGGATGGGGGAGGAGTAGTGACAATTAACATGGGAGACGTTGGTATCGCATCCCGCAATAAATTGTGGGGTGGGCAACTCGGCCTTGATGCGCGCATACCAATCCTGACATCGTATTTGACGGTGGGCGGCGCGGTCAAGGCGGCCTATTTACATAATTCCGCGACGAATAAACTCAGTCTCGTACAGCAGCTCGGCTCATCTATTCGTGCCAGCGATCGCGACGGACAAAATAGCTGGGCAATCGAGTTGGGCATGGACCTGCGTTACAACATTTTTTCCCGAGTCACGTTTTTGGCCGGGTACCAAGCGCTTTGGATACAGAGAATCGCCCAG
Organism: Binatia bacterium; assembly: GCA_041484845.1. Lineage (GTDB taxonomy): Bacteria > Desulfobacterota > Binatia > UBA9968 > UBA9968 > JBGPIK01. The sequence continues at coordinate 7,931 of JBGPIK010000299.1, forward strand.
GGTACGGATCAGTGGAGCAGATTCACCCAAATCACGCCGTCTAGCGGGTTATTCCCGGTGGGGGCAGGATCTGTCAATACAAGCAGCCTCTGGTTTCACGGTCCGAGGGCGGCATTGGTCATCCAGCTACCCGACTAAGTTACCCCTCGGGTCTTTGCCACCAGCCCGGTCGTGGACGTGCCGAGCGTACCAGAAACGGCACTGGAGCTTTTTATCTCTGTGCCTTCGCTCCTTCAGGCTTGCCCCTTATCGACACTGTGCCGCCGGTCTTCCTGCGACCGTGAATCATGCAAGCTGGGCCGAGTAAGTCCTGGTTCTTGAGCCGCGCAGATTTTGCAAGCTCAGCATTGCAATATCACTACTGGCTGTGGTTAGTTGGCGGCCGTTTGTGTTATGTTCAAATACAAGCGAAAAAAATCCGCCAGCTTAAAGTCGAGGATTTCATTGATAACAGGACCGTCATAAAATGAGAGTCATAGGGATCGTTTTAGCCGTTAAGGAGGTGTCGTCATGACCACCGTTATTCATATTGTCAATCAATTTTTTGCCGGACTCGGAGGAGAGGATAAAGCGGGACTGCCGGTCGCCGTCACCGAAGGAGCCGTGGGCGCGGCCCGGGGCCTGCAACTGCAACTCGGTGACAAAGCCGAAATCGCTTGTACGATTACTTACGGCGACAACTATTTCCACGAACACAATCAAGAGGCGATGGCGACGATACTCGCAGCCGTGCGCTCGCGTAAGCCGGATATTCTCGTGGCCGGGCCGGCGTTTAACTCCGGACGGTA